>JAUYKA010000025.1 GCA_030698495.1 bacterium | reverse complement strand
GTTCAGTAGCCCTTCGAACCGACGCGCTGTTGCGAGTCTCTCTCAGGGTTCTTTGAAACAAGGAAACGGATATTAGAAAGGTCGCTTACGCGACCGTTCAAAGAGTACGCCCGGTAGGATTCGAACCTACGACCTCCTGGTCCGAAGCCAGGCGCTCTAATCCGCTGAGCTACGGGCGCATGTGTGTCTATAGTTCTATCAGATTTGGTGAGTTTTTTCCAGAATATGATATAAGACTATGCCGGTGGCCGTGGCTACATTGTGCGAGTTGCCAAGTCCCAGCACGGGAATTTCTATTTGCATGTCAGCCAGTTTAAGCAGTTCCTCTTTTATACCCTCGCGTTCGTGGCCAATAATCAGTGTGAGAGGGGTTTGATATAAAGCTTCGTGGTAGGGCAGGCTTTGGTTGGTTTGCTCTAAAGCGATAGTCTGCGAACCTTGTTGTTTGAGTTGTTTGATGACTGAAATGGGGTTTTGGTGATAGCTCCAAGGCTGAAACGGTACGGCATAAACAGCGGTTTTGAAGATCCGGCTTTCATGGCGAGCGATAAGACCTTCTTCACGTTCGTCATCAACCAGGCGCGGGTGGCCAGTGTAGCCGGTGAGATAAAGATGCTCGACGCGTGCTAATTCGCACAAACGGAAGATAAGACCGACATTATCAAGACTGCGGACGTTGTCCACGACAACATTGATAGCGACACGAGGCAGATCAAGAATTTTGGCTGGGGATGGTCTTTCTTTAACCAGCTCGGCGGTTGTTTTTTTACGGATCATTACCTGTTGTTAAGGGGGCGATCGATGGGAATCGAACCCACGTCGTCGGGACCACAACCCGATGCTTTACCATTAAGCTACGATCGCCATGAAGTGATAGTGTACTATATACTTAATGGTAGCAATTTACCACATTTTCTGGTAATAACAATGTGTGGTGTCCGCAGTAGTCAGCGCTCGTAGCTCAACGGATAGAGCGAAAGGTTTCTAACCTTTAGGTTGGGGGTTCGATTCCCTCCGAGCGCACATTGGGCGCCGAAGCTTTAGCGAAGGCGACCAAGTAGGTTCGCCCGCTAGTTCGGCGGGCGGCCGCTGTATTAGCGGCCGATTCCCTTTAGCCGCCCCCTAAAATTGGCTGAGAGCGCACCGGCTTTTTAGCTAGGGGGAGAGATATGATAAATTCCGTACCCATGCCATGGTGGTTATTACGCCAGTTTAATTGGCCGTTTATCCGGCGCAGCAGCAGGCGGGACAGGGTCAGACCGACACCAATGCCGTCGGGGTCGAATTGGGAAGCGTGCGTGCCGCGGGCGAAGGGAAGGAATATTTTAGAGGCGTCCTTTTCGGAAATACCAATACCACGATCTCGGATCATAATACGGACACTGTTTTTACCTCGCAAAATATTAACATTAACGAGACCGGGTTTAAGCGTATACAAGACAGCATTATCCAGTAGGTGGTTGATGACAATATTGAAAAAACGCCGATCAAGTTTAACCGGCGCTTGATGACAGTGCGCTTTGAACTTTATTTCGACGTTACGCGCTTGGGCAATACTTTGGTGGCCATCAATCGCTTCTTTAACTAAGGTGCATAGGTCATAGTTTCTTATTTCATATTTTAGTCCGCCGGCTTGGGCTTGCAGTGTCAGGAAAACGTCACGGATGTTTTCCAGTAGTACTTTGGAGCTGGTGGACATGTGTTTTAGCTTTAGCCGAGCCGCGGCAGGCAGGCTATCGGCATTCTCTAGCAGTTGCGCCAGATCCGATTCCAGAGAGACAAGAGGGCTTTCCAGTTGATGGGCGACTCGTGAGATTCGGCGATGTTCGCGTCGGTCTTGCTGACGAGCTTGATGTTCAGCGTAAACTATGAATAGAAGGCCGGCGGCGGTAAAAATGCCGGCAATAATTGGGACAATTGGGACAAAGTTATCGGTTAATAAAGATTTGACCAGAAAAAAAAGATTAAAAGCTAATAGCATGGCGGAGCCGCCATATAAAAATGAGCGAAAGGCTGTTTCGGGAGTGGTGTTTGGCACTGATCTAAAAGACAATAGTAATAATTAACGTTATTGTAGCAGGTCTTGGATATAGCTCATATAGAAAACCTCCTTGTCGGTGTGAGCAACAAGCCGGGCCAAGTTTTGGCTTTTGCTTTAGCACATCAGACAAAGTCCGGCAAGTATTGCTGCAATTGTTCGCGGTATTGCAGGGCTTCGGCGATATGAGCCGGGTGGATTTTTTCTTCGCCGGCAAAGTCGGCAATAGTGAGAGCTACCTTAAGAAGGCGGTGAACGCCGCGCGCGGATAAATGGAATTTTTCGGAAGCCTGGGTAAGCAGGCGCCGACTGATTTGGTCAATGGCGCAATATTCTTTTATTTCTTTATTGTTCAAGTAGGCATTCGGCTTGTTTTGCCTTTCCTGCTGACGATTACGTATATGGTTGATTTGTTTGGCTACGGTTTGAGAAGTTGTGGATGTCCGAGCGGCAGGATCAAGGATGTCATTAAGAGAGATGTCGGTGACAGCAACATGAAGATCAAAACGATCCAGTAAAGGCCCCGATACGCGTCTTTGGTAGCGAATAATGTCGCCCGGCGCGCAGCGGCAGTCACGTTTGGTACTGCCGATAAAACCACAAGGACAAGGGTTCATGGCACCGACCAGCATGGACTTGGCCGGATATTTTATGGTCTGGGCGGCACGAGCCACGACAACAGTGCCATCCTCAAGAGGCTGGCGCAGCTGGTCAAGGACGCTGCGCGGGAATTCAGGTAATTCATCCAGAAACAAGACACCGGTATGTGCTAAGCTTACTTCTCCCGGTTTGGGTATGGCGCCGCCGCCGATCATGGCCACGGCGGAAGCCCCGTAATGAGGGTGGCGAAATGGCCGTTGTTTTATCAGGCTTTCGCCGGCCGGAAGTTCACCGGCGATTGAGTACAGCGAGGTTACCATGAATGACTCTTCTTGAGTTAAAGGAGGCAGAATACCGGCTAAAGCACGAGCTAAGAGGGTTTTACCGGTGCCGGGGGGACCAACCATAAGTATATTGTGCTGGCCGGCGGCGGCAATCATTAGAGCGCGTTTGGCATGTTCCTGCCCCTTAATATCGGCTAGATCAATTTCGGGCTCTTCCCACCGGCTAGCTATTGGTGAGAAAATGAGAGGTTTCAGTGTTTTTTGTTGACCGTTATTTAAATAACCGATAACGTCAGCGAATGATTTAACGGGATAAATGTTAATTTTTTGGGATAAAGGAGCGGCTTCATCCCGGTTCGCGTACGGGATAAAAATTTCTTTGACATGATGTTTTATCGCCGATAACACTATAGGCAAAACGCCGGCAATGGGACGCATAGCGCCGTCCAGTCCCAACTCGCCAATGAACCAAGTGTTTTCCAGTGCCTGCGGATTAATTTTCAGCTGTTGACTGGCACAAAGGAAACCCAGAGCAATGGGTAAATCGTAGAGGGAGCCCTCTTTTTTCAGGCTAGCCGGGGCTAAAGACACGATTGTTTTGCGCCGCGGGGGATTAAAACCAAGATTGGACAGGGCGGCAGTAAGTCGTTCGCGCGATTCCTGAATGGATTTGTCAGTGAGCCCGACCACGGTGTACTTGGGCAGCCCGGAAAGCACATCGACTTCAATATCTATAGGGATGGCGTCAATTCCCTTTAGGGCGGCGGCATGGACGACAGAAAGCATGAGGTTAATCTTGAGGAATTAGCTGGTTATAGTGAGTGGTACTGCCAATACCCTGTTTTACTCTGGATTGAAGCAGGTTTGGCTGCCCTATCACCTCCAAAAGGACGATGACGGTAATAAAAATGGTAATGATTATTAGAATCAGTAACAGTTTAGAGCGCAGCATACCAAGTTATTGTAACATGATTAGGGCTTATGTGCTGGCGTCTAGGCGGTTAAACGTCTATATAAAAGTTACTATGGGCTTACGCTCGGGGTATTACGGACTGCGAATAAAGATAAAGCTAGACTGATTGCGCCGGCTATAATAAAAATATCGGCAAAGTTAAAGGCTAGCGATGATACCTGGAATATATCTATGGTTCCACTACTCAAAAGACGATCAAGTAAGTTACTGAACCCGCCGGCAATGATTAGCAAGAGGAATAGTTGACGATTTGACGGGTTGCGTGGCAGCCAAATCAACATAATGAGCAAAATGCAACCTTGAAAGCCGACAATAACGCCGGGAGGCACAGGAATAGAGAATGCCCAGTTAAAGTTCCGCCAACTCAAGACTGGTATTGCATGATGTATGGCCGCCTGTTTACTGATTTGGTCGGTAAAGACAAGCAGAAGAAATAAAACGAGACTCTTATCGCGGTAAGCTTTATTTATCCACATTGACCAAAGTAGTGGCAGCCGGATTGGCGCGAAGCCTGTTTTCGGGAATAAGCTGCCCATGACTGGTTATGCCATAAGTACCGTTGTTAACACGCTCAAGAGCCGTCTGTATCTCTTCCAGGCGTTTTTCCAGGGCTTCGGTAGCGGCATTGAGTGCTGTGTAATCAGCTATTTCAGAGGCGTTTTCGTCTTCGTGGCGACCGTACTCTGGGTATATTGCCTGGTAGTCGCCATGATCATCCCGGGCATCCACTTTTAATTCTTTGGTAATTTGCCCTTGTTCATCCAAGAGTTTTTGTTTCATTTCGGCAATAAAGGCCGGATCGTGGGTTTTGGCTGCGTTCATATGAGATAGAAATTATTATTTTGCTTATGATGCTTAGTATTATAGCCGACAGAGGCCGGTTTGTGCTATGGGGTTTATTTGTCTGTAATGCGTGGCTCGCTTACGAGCGAGCTCACTCGATAAGCACAGAACCCCACTTCGCTCTCGCTAAAGCTCGAGCTACGCGGGGTTGTATTTTCGCTCAAAATGCGTGGCTCACCTTCGGTGAGCTCACTTATTTTGGCGAAAATATAAAAAAGCCCGTCGAATGGACAAAATAATGAGATTATAAGTCCTGACGGGCTTTAGGCCCATCGGGGAAGTCATGATATCGCTCATATTTACGCTTTATCGACTTACCGGCGAAGCGCAGATACGAGCGATCCATAACAATTTTACCCTGATGGACAAGGTTTTCCGTGTCCTACTGCTTGACACAGAAGGCCCCTAACTGTGATTGCGGATCTACTCGAGCACATTAGCCCGTGGGGCAAGTGTCGAGGCACCGCTTAAATGAACAAAGGTACAAACGTGTTCATTGTAATGTTTATTTTGATTTGAGTGGGCCGCAGTGGGCCACGTCCTCACAGTTAAGAGTGTACTTCTCACAAGAAATGAGAGAGTACCTATAGGGAGTATAGGGGGAAATACTCCCTAATGGCACTCTCCCATCTTAGTAGATTCTCGCAAGGCAAATCGCTGTCAATCAGTAATGGTTGTTCACCTGGTCACTGATATGATTACTCCGACAGCTAACTAATAACCGAAAACAAATGAGATGAGTGAGAAGTTGCGGGGCTGTTGTTTTGCCCTGCTGCTAGTCGTATTGAGTTGTCAACGAACTGCCTTGGCAGGTTCCGCTGGTAATACGCGATCAAAGTCTCTACGGAACCTTTTCGTTTATTTCGTGTGTTTGTGTCTTTCCTAGGCCTTATTAGCTTAGGTAGTACTACTAGTATATCATTTTTTTGCCTTTTGAGCAAACGGTTATGGGCTATTTGTGCACATATATGTTGTTCATCGAATTTTGATCTTTTTTTTGGATTGAGTCCCCTGCTTCTAGCCAAAGATGTAAAAGTACTTTTTTGTCTTTGACTGTGCCAATCAGACAGTCAAACGAAGGATGTATAAGGATGCATTGGGATAAAGAATATATAATCAGAAGCAAATGATAGCTGGGTGATTTTGGTGTAACGGATATCCCCATATCCCTTTACCTGGGTCGTGCAGTATTAATGGCACCGCAAAGATGAGAATCTTCATGTGCTGTCGGTTGGTGAAATGCCGGTAATTGCAATTCAATAAAACAGACCATCTTTACTCTTACTTCTGGTTCTCGGGAAACTTTTTTAAAAATAATCGGTAGAGGTCGTGCATAGAGATATGTATGCCCGGAAGTCCGTGACCGGATAAATGCAACTAGTTTCTTTGACTTTACCTTACCGCTTTGAGAGACATAGTGGCTGCATACGGACTAATGAGATAATAACTACAAATTAAACTTATCAACCAGCCAGGGGAATGCGTTTCTTTGTTTTGGTTGCGCCGGAAATATCGACCCTGATTCCTAGGTGCGTTATAACTGTATAATAACTGGCGTAATTACTGCCTGTTCGTAGCTATGTTAAGCTCCGTATTACCATTCTATATTTACTAGCGTGGAGTTATTTTTGCTGGTTATGACTATTTGTCTAATGTCACATACAGTCTCGGGACTTCCAACATAGTCTTGACACATATCATTGATGCCTAAATCAAGCATGCTTTGCGGCAAAAGAGATAAAATATAGTCAGGAGTTGACATCTCTTGTTGTAAGCGAATAGTTGTCTCGTTACTGCCAATGGCAGCCCAATGCTGTTTGGCGCAAAGCCAGGTCGTGCTTCTCCCCTCTATTGGCGAACGACAATCATTTTGCCAGTTATTCAGCACTTCTTGCGTTTCTCCAGGAATTTTCTCGTAGCCAAGAGTTCCGTCTGGTAGTAGAAACGCTTTTTTTACGGGTCGAGTGCGCCTTTCTTCCTCCTGGAGCCATTTTACGACGGTATCAGAAAAAGAGTCAGCCGCGCCAAGGGCAGAAATCGCATAGTCACCCCCATTTAAGAAGATATCAACGGATTCGAATTGAGATATGTAGGTGGCGATATCCGGCTTGGTATATTTTAGGTTCATCTTTTTTAGTAATAATTGATTGAATTGATCTTTAATTGCCGGAGGTAGTGCTGATAAATATTGGCCGGGTATAGTTACTCTTAGGTCACCAACTTGCTGCTTTAGTTCGACATTCCTAGTGTTGGCAATATTTGTGTCCGGCGTGAACAAAAAAACATGAAGTTCGTTTTTGCTGGAGGCAGAGCCAATTAACGTAATAGGTGTTTCTATCAGTGGAATCACGCCAGGCTTAGCCTTGATAAAAAACACCGGCATAAGAGGATTGCTAGAAAATAGAGTGTTTTTCATAAAGGTGATTATGCTTTGCTCCAGGTGTAATTGTGATTGGTTGCCTACTTCGCCTCGGCTAGCCTCAATAAGCAATCCGATTCTTCTTGTATGCCATCCTAATAGCTCTAGCTTGCGTTGTGTTGTAACTTGTGACAATGGATGGGGCAGGATGAAAAGTTGTTCTTTAGAATCGATTCTGGCGTAGCCTAACTTAGCAACGTCGTTTAGTGTCAGATCGTTTAGTGAGGGTATAATCTTTCCGGCATAACTGGCGATGTTTGTTTGAGTTAGAGAGGAAATTTGGTTGTTGTCTAAGACAATTTCTACATCAGCACCGTCCGGCATTAGCGACCATATAAACCATAAGGACGTATTTACGATGAATAACGTGGCAATGGCGACTAGGAGAAAGATGAGTATAAGAAAAAGGGGAATATTTTTTGGGGACATGGTAGAAGCGTATAGAATATATCGTTTTTGGGCAAAAACGAGAGGTGAATTACTGAACTATGGACTTGTTATTGGTTGCTTGAAGGAGTGATGGCGCCTGCTATCACGCAGGTTGTCGTCGTGCAGGATGTTAAAGACATATTTATTGTCAACGACTTGTTATCGGCGCCCCAGCCGGGAATTATGGATCGGATATCCGTACCATTAATTTTGCCAAAGGCCAAGTAGTTGCTATTTTTTCCGTCGGCTATCGGTTGTATTTGACTTGTCGACCATGCCGGTACGGTTGTTTCGTCAGCCAGGGCGGCATCAACTAAAGCCAGCATGGCATTTTTTGAGGTGGCGATGAGTAAAAAATTATTGACGATGGCATAATCAAGAGCAGTGTTACTGGGGGCGGAGAAATTGACATACTGAAGAGTCTGCCCATTGTACTCGGTGGTGCTGAAATCAAGAGGAGATATTATTTTTTTGCCGGTGACCAGACGCGCGATAGCCGAGACCGCTTTTGTAAGGCTGCCGTTGTCTGTTTTTATTTGGCTTAACGCGGTATCAGACAGTTTAATCACCGCACCGTATTCATGGGCTTTATCAATGCCTTTAATGAAGAATGCGTATGGTTGATCCAGTTGGGAAAGTAATAATTGAACATCAGATAATTGCAGCATACCCGTGTCAAGAGCTTGCGCCTGTTCGTTCCAGGGAATAAGGTCTTCAGCAAGGCTCCCGCCCAAAAAAACGAAATCCGCATCCGCAGGTATGTAGGGCAAAAGCGTCTGGTCAATTGTTTTCCCGGTAAAGTTATCGCGGCCCAACATATTTGCCGTGCCTGACATTTTCATCTGACCATTATTGTTAAATTGGCTTGTTACAGCCACGTCCAGTAATAATCCGGAAGACATATTTTGACCGACCATTTCAGATCTTACCTGATTAATGGCACCGGTGCCTAGTAAAATTCCAACGGGAGAATCAGTGCCATTAGTATGGAAGAAGGTATTGTTTTGCGAGGACATTGTTCGATAGGCCAGAGCATCTTGATATTGCGTAGTAGAGACGGGATGGATTAGATACCAGCTGTTTATGGAACTGACGGTGCCCAGTTGGTAGTCACGAACGATTTGATCGGTTCCGGGAGTTTGCGGCACAACCAGAAAGGGGCGAGGGTTTTCGTTTAAAAAAACATAATATATCTCGGTTAGCTGCGGATCATCTAGAAGTAAGTGAGGATTGCCATGAATTAAGCTGTCGGCGGAGGAATCGCTATCCGGGCTTTGAGACCAGGCGGATAATATGGCAGACCGATCGGCGGCGGAATCAAGGCGGTAACGAACAACGGCATAAACATCAGCCGGTATAACTTCTCCGGCAGCAGCAACTATTTCTCCTGACGGCACTGATAAGAACATAGCTTCGCCGTAGTACCACCACCAGGCATATCCGGCCCCAGATAATAGGATAATAAGAAACAAGGCCAGAATTAGCCAGATAAATCGGCTTTTTTTACGACGACGATAAGGCAAAACTACTGAACGGGAAGCGCTTTCTTTGGGTGGAAGCACTTTAGCGGATGAATCAACGGATTTCGTGTCGGACTGGATTTTAGTAACGGTTTTATTGTTAGACAAAGATTTCCTCGCAGGATGCTTGGGCACATCCCGGAGATCATCGCGCATGGTGTGAATGACAAGATTTGCCGCAGCTGGACGCGGAGGCATGGGTGACGGCGGTGTGGGACCAGTAAAATTTTTAATGTCGGGCATTGTCCCCTCCTGCTTGTGACTAAGGTAAGCGTACGACTACGCTTACAGTCTAGTATATCACAATTGTATTTCCTCCTCGTGTAATTTATCGCGGTGGGCGAGGGCCATGGAACGGACCGGGACGATTGGAATGATTGTTGTGACCAGAACGACGAGGTGGTCGTTGATTATCCGGCGAAGGAGTAGGATTGCCACCAGGTAAAGCCGCCTTATGAGACAGGTTAATACGACCCATCTGGTCTATTTCCAGCACGACAACCGGAATAACGTCACCAACCTTAACGATGTCGTTAATTTTTTCTACGCGCTTATCGCTAAATTGAGAGATATGAACCATGCCTTCAGCATTGGGGGTAACCTGGACAAACGCACCAAAGTCCATAATGCGGGTCACTCGTCCTTCAAAGCGTTCTCCCGCTTTTATGGCGCGCGTCATGTTTTTGACCCATTCCATCGCTTTAGCCATGGCTTGACCGTCATTGGAAGTAATAGACACCAGTCCGTCATCTTCAATATCGATTTCCACGCCCGTTTCTTCGATAATTTCATTGATGTGTTTGCCTTTAGGTCCGATTAAGTCCCCTATTTTTTCCACGGGAACACGAACAGTTTCAATGCGGGGCGCGTAGGGCGACATTTCAGCCCGCGGCTGGTCGATAACAGTTTGCATGGCATCAAGAATAAACAAGCGGGCATCGCGGGCTTGCGCCAGAGCGCTGGATAGCACTTCGCGGCTTAGGCCGGTTACTTTGATATCCATCTGAATAGCGGTGATACCGTCGCGGGTGCCGGCGACTTTAAAGTCCATGTCGCCTTTCTCGTCTTCAATCCCGGCTATGTCGGTTAACACTTTGAAGTTGTCATTACCTGCGGAAACCAAGCCCATGGCAATACCGGCGACCGGCTTTTTAATAGGGACACCGCCATCCATAAGAGCTAAGGTGGAGCCGCAAACGGAAGCCATAGAAGAAGAACCGTGGCTTTCCAGGACTTCAGAGACCAGCAGCATAGTGTAAGGACCCCATTTTTCTTTGTCGGGCAGAACGGGCATAAGAGCGCGTTCCGCTAAGGCGCCGTGGCCGATTTCGCGTCGTCCGGGACCGCGGTTGGGCTTTATTTCGCCAACGGAGTAGGCCGGAAAGTTGTAGTAATGGATATATCGTTTCTTTTCTTCCACTTCCATAGTGTCCAGAAATAAAACATCAGTGGGGCCACCCAGGGTTAAAACGGTCAAAACTTGAGTGTTACCCCGATGAAATATGGCTGATCCATGGGTGCGCGGTAATATGCCGGTACGTATGGAAAGAGGCCTAATTTCATCCAGAGCGCGCCTGTCGGTGCGCCAGCCGTCTTTTAATACCCGCTCACGGAAGTAATCGGCGTGCAAGGAGTGAACAATTTTGCGAACATCGCGTTCTTTGATTTTTTCTTTGTTTTCTTCACTAAATTCCGATATCACTTCCAGGCAAGTTTCATTTTCGGCGTGACCGATGGCTTCTTTGGTAGTAGCTTGGTCCAGTTTTTGAATAAGCTTTTCCTTGGCCAGTGCCGGTACTCGTTCTTCGGCATACTCATTCTTGGCGGCTAAGATTGGCTCTTTTTTGTTCTTGCCTCTTTTTTGTTGCAGTTCTGCTAATAGCGGTGTCATTAAACCCAGGGCTTTTTTAGCCTCGTCCATAGCGTCCAACATGCTGTCTTCCGTAACTTCATTGGCTCCGGCTTCAAGCATGGCGATACTGTCGCCGGTTCCGGCTACAACCAGATCAAGCTGGCTTTGTTCCCTTTCTTCAACGGTCGGGTTTATGACAAAGCGATCATCAATCATGCCTACTCTGACAGCGCCTAGGGGGCCTTGCCAGGGAACATCGGAAAGCATTAGGGCGCCGGCGGCGGCGATAAGAGCTGGTATATCCGGATCGTTTTCACCGTCATAGGAAAGAACGGTACATACGACTTGAATGTCATTGATCATGTCATCAGGAAAAAGCGGACGGATGGAGCGGTCGATTAAGCGAGCGACCAGAATAGCGTCATCGGTTGGTTTGCCTTCGCGTTTGATAAAGCGACTGCCTTTAATTTTACCCGCGGCGTAGAATTTTTCCTCGTATTCAACCAAGAGAGGCATAAAATCGGCGTCGGGAGCGAAAGGTCTGCCCATAGTAGCAGTGCCAAGCACTACTGTATCGCCATACTGCACCAGAACAGATCCGCCGGCCTGCTGGGCCAGTTCGCCGGTACTTATGCGTAAGAGATGTCCGCCGATTTGTTTTTCGACAGAAAAAGCCGGCGATGAATCAGAATTAGATTTATTATCCATATTTTTTGGTGCTTGTACCAACAAAAACAGCGGGGGCAGTGAGTGACCGGCAGACGAGTTGCGCAGAGAAATTAGAAACTAGAAATTAGGCGAGTAACCTGCTGGGTTGGGCTTGGAGAGGTTGCTGACAATTTCCAATTTCTTATTTCCTTTGGCAATGCCATCTTCTAAAAACCGATTACTTAACGGCCGAGACGTTGATTCGCTAGTAAAAGTACAAGTTAAAAAATAAATTAGCTAAGCAATGATTTTTGGTATTTTACGTCCGGTCGCGGGACGCGTCAAGCGGTTAGTGGTATTGATCAGAAAACCGCGCTTGCCGGAAAGATCAATAAAACTGTCGGCCGCTTCAATTAAAGCGGAGGAGGTGCTTTCCCTAAAACTCATTAGTTCCAGGCGTAAGCCACGTTCCTTGGCAAAATTTACCAGCGGGACGAAGTCACCGTCACCGCAAACCAAGACAGCAACGTCTATTTTCGGCTCCAGACGAAGAATGTCCATGGCAATACCGATATCCCAATCCCCTTTTTTGTGCCCACCGACGAAAGTTTGCAGAGGCTTAGTTTTGACTTCGAACCCCTGTTTGTTGAGCGCGTCATGAAAGTCTCCTTCATGGGCTTCTTCGGTGGTAATGCCGTAGGCAATGGCGCGCACCAGCTGGCGGCCGGCGACACCTTCTTCCAGTATTTTCTTGAAATTGACTTTTTTGTTATAGAGCGCGCGGGCGGAATAATACATATTTTGGATGTCAACAAAAACGCCTACGCGCTGTTGGGGAAATTTTCCAGAGTCGGTCATCCCGGTATGGTTATTGGGCTTTAAGGCCAAGCTTACGGGTAATGCCTTGATAGCGTTTTTCGTCCTGGCGCTTTAAGTATGTTAAAAGACGCTTGCGTTTGCTAACCATACCCAAAAGGCCGCGGCGGCTGTGATTGTCTTTTTTATTGCCTTGTAAGTGCTTGGACAACTCGGCAATTTTTTCGGTAAAAATGGCGATTTGAACTTCGGGGGAACCGGTGTCTTCATTGTGCAGTTTGTATTTTTTTATAATATCCTGTTTGCGTTCTTCAACCTTCGACATAGACGGTGTTAGTATGACAAATTAATAATGATGCATTGATAATGACACAGGATACACGGAATAGCAAAAAATGCAACTGCGAGTGGGTTTATGGCCCTCGCCTTTTTCTGTTTTGTGACCAAGTTTTTCCTGCTTATTTTTACATTAAGGTATTCCGCCCGCAGGGCAATGGTCACAAAACAGAAAAAGGCGAGGGCTTTGCGCTACCGCAGTTGCATTTTGAAAAAGAGGAAAGAGGAAATATAGTGTAGGTATGTCGCACAATCTTAAGAGTTTGCATGATGATTTTCTGGAGGATTTGGAGATCGCCCAGGGACGATCGGCGAAGACGGTGGAAAATTATGATCATTATTTACGCCGGTTTTACGAGCAGCAAAAGATCAATAAGGTAGCCGATATTACTATGGACGAGGTGAGGTTGTTTCGGCGTTTTTTAAATGACACTTCGGAAATCGCGATTATTACGCAAAATTACCACTTGATTGCCCTGCGGCAGTTTTTGAAATATCTAGCCAAGCGAGACATTGCGGCCATGGCGGCGGAAAAAATAGGTTTAGCTAAGACGGGCGAGAGAGAGATTGACGTGTTATATCCGGAAGAAATTGACGCGCTGTTGGCCGCGCCCGGGCAAATACCGCCGGGAGATGACGTTGCGGACGAGAAAACCAGGCGGCGCGACGAGGCGATTTTGCAGGTGCTTTTTTCAACAGGGTTGCGGATTTCGGAACTGGTTAGCCTTGATCGGGACGATATAAAGAGGGCGAGCGAAGGCAGTACAGCAACGGCAGAAATGCCTGTTAGGGGGAAAGGAAACAAAGTCAGGGTGGTCTTTTTGGCAAAACCGGCGCAAGAAACGGTGGCCGGCTATTTAGAGCGGCGCCACGATACGGATCCGGCGTTGTTTATCAGGCATAAAAAGGGAGCGACGAACCGGGAGGATAATTTACGGCTGACAGCCAGGAGCGTCCAGCGCATGATAAAAAAGTACGCGGTTATTGCCGGGTTGACTAAAAAAATTACTCCGCACACTTTGCGCCATTCTTTTGCCACTGATTTATTGAGCAACGGCGCCGACGTCAGGCAAGTGCAACAATTGCTCGGGCACGCCTCTATAACCACTACCCAGATTTATACGCATTTAACGGATGTTCATTTACGGGACGTGCACGCGAAATTTCACCGGCGGCGCGGAGGGTAAACTTAGAGCTTACCAGGTTTCCAATAAATTGTTGCCGCAGGTAAGATCCCGGTTGGTTTCGGCGGCGATGATTTTAGCGCCGGCTGATGTCCAGGTGAACTTGGAAATACTACCGAATTCTTCAGTGATAGTAATAAGACCGTGGCGTTCCAGCAGATCGCGTAATAGGAAGCGGTCGATAATTGTGGGCAGGGCGTGCTGTTGGACTATTTGCAAGGCGGCCCGATGGCCGCGAGGCAGATCTAAAAGACCTTCTTCTTCCCATAGAGGCAAGAACGTTTCTAATATTCTAATAGCCCATAGCGTTCTGTCTTCCACCTCTTGCGAATCGACGTTTTCATTCGCTTCCCATAAGAGCGGCAGGTAATCCTGAATTGTTTTCATATATTTGCTCCATAGGCCGGCGTAGTCTTGCCAATGGACATGATAGACATCGGCGTGCCATAGCACATAAAGTTGTTGCGCGGCGGGCAGAGAGCGCCAGCGATCCAGGCGCGATCGGACCGGAACTAAATGCCCTTTAATGGCACGGACCAGTCTGGCGGCCTGCAAGACAGATCGCAGTCTCTTTAAATCGAGGCAATTCCATTCGTTTTCAACGGCAAAGAGGGGCTGACCGGTTTGGGAAGGCATTGATTGGGCTAAGCGCATGGCGTCGTCCGGGGATATGAGCCATTCGTTTTTTTCTTGAACTATAACCGCGGATTTTTCTTCTAAGACAGTCAGGACTTCGCGAGCATCAAGAAGTAATGGGGCAATGGCGACATCCTCGGCGGAAAGAGGCCATTGTGGCAGAGCGGGCACATGCGGATGATTGAAAGTCCAAAGGTCGGTAATTAGGCTGCGCCATTTGCGATGCAGGGCGGCGGAGGGTTGCGAGAGACGATTTATGACCCCCTGTACGGCGGTTTCGGGGTCGGGAGCGTCTTTAACAAAAGACATAAAAAAAGGAGCGCCTTGTTTGACGTCGATGTCGCTTAAAGCGCAGAGGGCACGTAATTTGGCTTCGTGAGTTGTTGCTTTGGTCTGGAAATCGTTTTTAGGCACAATTACAGGTTACCACAAGAGAAGAGAGTGACAAGAGAAACTTAAAAGGTAAAAGGTAAAACTAAAAACTACAAGTTAAAACCCAAAAGAACGACGGTGCAGTTTTTGAATTTTGGGTTGTTGTTTTGACTTTTTCGCTTTAAGTTTTACGTTTGGTAAAAGTCTTGCCAACGTCAGAAATTTTTGTGAAGACTATATCGTCGCCTTTGAGAGATGCCTTGATTGTCGTACCTTTTTTAAATTGACCGGAGAGCAAGGCGGTGGATAGCTTGTTTTCGAGGCGCTGTTGAATTTCACGGCGCAGAGGACGGGCGCCTAATTGAGGATCAAAGCCGTCTTGGGCTAAGCGATTGCGTACATCGTCGCTTATAAGAAGAGTTAATCCCTGGGCACGAACCAGGCGTTTGAGCGCGTCAAGCATTAAGTCGGCTATTTTTTGGACATGCTCTTTTTTGAGGGCGTGGAAGACAATAATGTCATCGACACGGTTTAGAAATTCGGGGCGAAAGGTTTCTTTGAGTTTGGCCATAAGCAGTTTTTTTAGATCTTCCCAGTCCTGATCGGAAGGGCCGCGGCCGGTGGCGTCTTGAATAAGGGAACTGCCAATATTACTTGTCATAATAATCAGGGTGTTTTTGAAGTCCACGGTGCGACCTTTGCTGTCGGTGAGACGGCCGTCTTCCAGTACTTGCAGTAAGATGTTAAATACGTCAGGGTGGGCTTTTTCAATTTCATCCAGCAGGATAACGCTGTATGGTTTGCGGCGTACGGCCTCCGTGAGTTGACCGCCTTCTTCGTGCCCAACGTAACCGGGCGGAGAGCCAATCATACGGGAGACGGCATGTTTTTCCATGTATTCGGACATATCAAGACGAATCAAGGCATCATCACTGCCTAAGAGCACTTCGGCCAGCGCCCGAGTTAATTCGGTTTTGCCGACGCCGGTGGGACCGAGAAACAGGAAAGATCCCTGGGGTCTTTTGGGGTCTTTTAAGCCGGCGCGATTACGGCGAATGGCGTCACTGACGGCCTGCACGGCTTCATCCTGGGCAATGACACGGCGATGCAGTTCGTCTTCAAGGTGAAGCAGTTTATCAAGTTCGGCTTCGGTGATTTTCTCCACGGGAATGCCAGTCCAGGCGGCGATGATAGCTTCAATATCAGCAGAAGTAACCTCTGTTTGCGCCGTACCCGATTTTTTCTTCCACTGTTCTTGCAAATCGGTAATTTCTTTGTCCAGTTTAGTTATATCTCCTTTTAATTTTTTAATGGCGGCAGTTTTTTTGGCACGCTGGGAGGCGGCCAGTTCTTTTTTAAGCTGCTTAATTTTATTCTGTTGGGCGACCAGTTTTTCCGGCGTTTCCATACCGGCCAGACGCACCTTGGAAGCGGCTTCATCCATCAAGTCGATGGCTTTATCGGGCAGGAAGCGGTCGCGCAGGTACTTGTCGGACAGGGTGACGGCGGCCACAATAGCTTCATCTAGAATAGTAACTTTGTGGTGGGCTTCGTAGCGATCTTTTAAGCCGCGCAGGATTTCGATGGAATCGGTCACGGACGGTTCGTCCACCATAACCGGCTGAAAGCGGCGTTCCAGAGCCCCGTCTTTTTCAATGTATTTGCGGTATTCATTAAGAGTGGTGGCGCCGATGGTTTGTAGTTCTCCCCGCGCCAACGCCGGTTTTAAAAGGTTGGCGGCGTCCAGCGTGCCGCCTTCGCCGGTTGAACCCGCACCCATAACTGTGTGCAATTCATCTATGAACAATATTATTGTTCCTTTAGCCTGACGGATTTCTTCGATTAGTTTGGTCAGACGGTCTTCAAATTCGCCTCGATATTTGGTACCGGCTATGAGAGCGCCTAAATCCAGCGCCGCTACTTTTTTGTTTTTGAGGGTGTCCGGCACATTGCCTTTGGCGATGCGCGTGGCCAGACCTTCGGCAATAGCGGTTTTACCCGTGCCGGGCTCGCCGATCAAGACAGGGTTGTTTTTGGTGCGGCGGGAGAGAATTTGGATGACGCGCTGGACTTCGTCGCTGCGGCCGATAACCGGATCCAGCTTGTTCTCCTCGGCCAATTGAGTCAGATCGCGACTGTATTTGTCCACAGTAGGGGTTTTGCTTTTTGGGGCGGCTCGACCGGTTGCTTTCCCTTTGGCGCCGACGGCGGAGAGAACGGCTTGGCGCAGCTTGGTTTCGGTGAGTCCGTATTTTTGCAAAGTTTGCGCGGCCAGACCTTCTTGTTCCGCCAATAAGCCGATTAGAATATGTTCACTGCCGACATAGTCGTGTTCCAGATTACGGGCGGCGTGCCAGGCCAGTTCCAAGGCTTGTTTGGCGCGCGGGGAAAGGTCGGGCGCCACGCCCGCCTTATATTCTTTTTGGTCTTTGGTCATGTTGGCCGTAAGGTAGGCGATGAGTTCGTCAGGGTTGATGTCCAGGTTGGTTAAAATTTGGCGGCCGATTTCTTCTTCCTGCGCGACACCAATAAGCAGGTGTTCGGTATCAAGCATTGGCGATTTGTTAGCGACGGCAATTTCGGCGGCAGTTTGGATAACAGTTTTGGCGCGGTCGGAGAAAGCGTCGAGAATGTTGATTTGCTCCGTTTGTGATTGGCGGTTGGTACCGAGACCCGAGTTTGGGGTAAATCCCCCGTGTTCATGGGAACCCCGGCCGAAGAAAGGGTCGTCAAAAAAGCCGCTAAAGCCGGGAAAAGCACTAAAAGGCGAGTAATTGGTGTTTGAATTTTGGGTGAGGCCTAATTCTTCGGCGCAAGCCTGGCACAGATTATATTGTTGCGTGCGGCCTTTATTAGTTTGAGATACTTGGAGGGTGGCCTCGCGTGATTGGCAGCGTTGGCAGAGCATAGATCAATTTTCAATTATCAATTTTCAATTTCCATTTAATTTTCAATGTTTCAATTATTAATTCTTATATTAACTTCTATGTTTAAGAATGCAAAATTCAAAAATCAAACTGCAAAATGACAGATTAAAATTCAAAATTTTAAACGATTTATGATTTCAAACTTATCTAAAAAGTGTTTTTAGATTTTTGATTTGTCATTTTAATATTTGATTTTTAAATTTTGCATTAAATAAAGAAAGCGCCCGGGGACGAGGTGTCCACGGGCGCGGGGTGCGAGAGAGCTTCGGAGGCTAGAGGTGCTCTGCTCGCGAAAAGAACGTTTACCGGGTGGTGAAGGGTGCTGTGAAGCGGCGGCGGATGATGGGACGGGAAGGACGGACGCAAGATCCGTCAGAGCATCCATCCGATGCTTCACCCCACGTTTCGATGACGGCTGCGCCTTTGGTAACCGGCGGCTTGGCGGCCGGCGGTGGTGGCGGCACAGAGGGACTGGTGACTTCCACCCGCACTTCGGCGATTTTCTTCTCGACGATAGAGGCAGCCTGCCTGGCCACCTCTCTCGGCAGCTCATTGAGTTGCTGCCTGATTTGCGAGAGATCCTGCATAGCCAAAGTCATGCAAGACTGGAAGACGTCGTCGGTCAAGCGATCAGTTGTGCGTTCCTGCCGCAACTGCTCGATCCGGGTGACGACGTCCTGGTACTGGGCGCCAAGCTGCTGGAGCATCCGCTGCTCCATAGTGTCCAGCTTCGCCTCAATCTTCTTCTGGCCAGCCACCACGGTGTCGATGCCGACTCCGTAGGCTTCGGCCAGTTTCTGTACTGACGCTCGGCGCTTCTTGACGGCCGCGGCCTCCGCCGCTTCCTCCACCGCCTTCTTCTCCATCAAGGAGGCTACGTTACTGACCGTGGCCTCCGTCCTGGCGGTGCGGCCGTCGACCTGGTCGACGCCGCTCTGGAGCTTCTTCAAGGCATCCAGGACAGCGGCGTCGCTAGTGGACGAGACTTTGGTCTCGCCGGTCTCGAGTTTGGTGACTCGGCCGGAGAGATCGGAGAGTCCTGTGCCAATTTCGTCGGCCTTTTTCTCGGTCGCGAGGACGTGCTTGGCGTTGGTGATTTGGTTGTCGTTGATCACCTTCAGATCACCACTGTAGTCCTTGCAGCCGATGGCCGCAACGGCAACGAGGCAGAACGCGATCAGTGTGATGAGCTTCTTCATCTTAAACTCTCCTTCGGATTGGTTGATTTGTTTTTGTAACTCGAAGTGCCCGCGCCTGCCTGCATTATGCAGGCAGGCGCGGGAGGCGCGGACGGTCGAACGTCACTTCCCGGTGTTCTCGCCGTTGTAGTTGTAAATGGAGTCGACGCTCTGCAGCGTCGATCCGCCACTGTTGACGTTGGCGAGATAGTTGCGGACGGCGATGCCGCCGGCGGCGAGGGCCGCCACTACCACGACGGCGACGGCGATCCGCCAGAAGAGACCGAGCCACTGGCGCGGCTTCTTGGCGTTGGTGAGTTCGGGCTCGTCGGCCGACTTGGACTTCTTGGCTTTCTTCAGACGCCTCTTGAGGTGCCTGATTTCCTCGTCGCGCTCTTTGTCGCGCTCCTCGGCATCAGCCAAGAGCTTGGCCGGGTCGACTTGACCCGGGGCGGGCGGACGCTGAACCGCCAGCTTCTGTGTCACCGCCGGTTGGAGCGGGGACGTGACAGCCGGTTTGGCCGCGGGCTGGGTGACGGTCGGAGCGGGAGGCGCCGGCGGTTGAGCCGGCTGGTTCTGTTGGTCTGCCACTTGCTGTCTCCTTTTCGTTTCTTCGGTTTGGACTTGCTCGAGGGCATCTTTCAGCCCCAGAGCGACGCCGTGCTCGAGTTTCATGATGTCGTCGATGCTGGCCTCATTGATCAGCTTGCGCTGATCTTCAGGCAGTTGATCGCCATGCCGGCGAAGATACCAAATGGCATCAGCCAGCTTGGCCCGTTCGACCCAGGCAGTCAGCCTGTAGTAGTGTGTGCGCTTTTCGGCGGTTGTGGTGGACGGGTTTTCATATTTCCCGAACTTCCACCACATATCACTCGGAAAGCTGCGCAGTTCGCGTGTTTTGAGGTTATTGATGGACCCCGAAAGCGCGAGAAGGTCTTCCCAAGGAGGAGCTTTTTGTGCTGTTGCCTCCTTTTCTTGAGAATCGGACTGCTGTGTGGGCCGAACGTACGGCTTGGCCGCGGACTCGTTGGCCGGTGCGGGCGGCGGCAAGGGCAGATCGAGTTTGTTGCTCGAGCTGCAGCCGCCGGTTGCGGCCGGCTTGGCCGGCGGATTCTGCGCCTTTTCGGGCGGTTTGGCCGCGGGCTCCTGCTGCGTCGGCTCCGGTTTCGCCGGAGGTTCGGCAACGGTCGGCTTGGCGGCCGGTTCAGGTTTGCTCGGGTTGAGCGCCGCCAAGACCATCTTGGCGTTTTCCCGAACGATCTCCTTCTGCCGCTTGGGTTGCTGTACCACCTTGTCGATGGCGGTCAGCTTGAGCTTGAGATCGGCCAGTTCGGCGCCGAGCATAAGCACGGCGTTCTGCGCGCCGGGGTCACCGTCGCGTGCCTGGTCGATCAGCTCGGGGAACTTGTCCTGCTCTCCGTTACCGACTTTGGCTACGAGTACGGCCGACAAGGCCTCGAGGGCTTCGTCAAAAATCGTCTTCTTCATCTCTTTTCTCCTCTTGCTTGAAGGTTCACTTGAGACTATATGTGAACCAGAACCCCTAACGTCAGGGTCTGGACGGCTTATTTGAATATATTGAACTCGCCGTTTACCCTGATAGTTGGGATTCAGCAAGATTGTTTTTTGTCATTCCGGCCTTGAGCCGGAATCCGGAAGGCGTGGATCCTGAATCAAGTTCAGGATGACGACATTCCGTGATGACAGCCGGGAGATGACAATTTGTATTCAGTTGGCAATGTGCTTCCACACACAGCCGTTTCTGACGAATCTTTCGTAACGGTTTATCCTTGCACAAAATATGGGACTTGTCAAGTACTATTTTTTGTGATACATTCACCTGTTTATTATTTATCAGGTTGAATGAAAATAGTTTTTTTAGGACAATTGGGACTTCCACTGATGTCTGAAGCGGGTAAGGATTCGTCCGAGAGACGGGTTTTGGCTTTGGCCAAGATGCTGGCAGGCGAGCATGAGGTTACGGTTATCGGCACCAGCCCGTATGCACGGCAAAGCGGTAATATTCACGGGATCAGAGTGATAAAAAAGATGTCTTTGAACCCCGAGAAGCCGGGCGGCTGGGTTTATGCTTTACTGGGCTTGTGGTACGTATGGCGCCGGGATTTTGATGTTGTTCATATTCATGGTTGGCGGGCGGCGGCGGTGGTGTATGTTTGGCGAGTTTTTACGGGAGAAGCTAATTTAATCCGGACGATTGACAGTATGCCGACGGTAAAATTCCCGCGCTGGTTTATGCGTCGATTATGCGGCCGGTTTGATAGCGTGATTACACCGACAAGAGAGTTGCAGTATAGGCTGCTGCATGAATATGGCGTTTACGCTGATTATTTGCCTGATGGTTATAATAAACCGGTTTTAGACAGCTTGCCTTTGCGGCGCTGGGGTTTGCGCGATGGGCAATATAGCGTGGTTTTAGCCGGTTCCACGGCTGTTTTGAAGGAAGCGGCGCAAGCCTATGAGAAAACAAAAACGCGAAAGAAATTAGTGGTGTTGCGGGAAGAA
>JAUYKA010000023.1 GCA_030698495.1 bacterium | reverse complement strand
TTATCTGGAAGGAGTTGAATCTAAACCACTGGTCGTCCTGCGCGGCACGCTGATTCGCTGGCAAGATCAGATTCTTAACCACTTCGATCATGGCACCAGTAATGGGTTTACCGAAGGCTGTCATACTAAGATCAAAATGCTTAAGCGTTTGAGCTATGGATTCCGCAATCGGGAACGCTACAAGGTCAAAATGCTGTTGGGTTTTCATCCGGTTTCAGAGCTGCTGGGAAGCACAGTTAATTGAGAGGAGCCCCTTTGTTTGTTTGCTTATATTTGGTATATTTTTGCTGGATTTATGCAATATTTAGGGTTATAAATAGGAGATGCCAAGCAAGTTACAAAAAACTGACCCGAAAGTCTTTGCGATTATTAAGGCAGAGGAAAAACGGCAGGAGGAGAATTTGTCGTTGATTCCGTCGGAGAATTTCTTTTCCCCGGCCGTGCGGAAAGCGGTGGGGTCGGTGGTGATGCATAAGTACTCGGAAGGCAATGTGGGACAGCGGTATTACGAGGGAAACGAGAATATAGACGAGCTGGAACAGTTGGCTATTGACCGGGCACTTAAGTTGTTTCGGACGCCGAAGAGTTGGGGCGCTAATGTGCAGGCACTATCGGGCAGTAATGCCAATTTGGCGGTGTATCTGGCGGTGTTGGATATCGGCGACACTATGATGGGAATGTATTTGCCGGACGGCGGTCATTTGTCGCACGGCTGGTCTTATGAGCCAAAGAAAACGCCCGATCCTAATGATTTGGTTTATGAGGGGGGCAGCCGTCGGGTGCACATTACGTCAAAGATATTTAAGACGGTGCAGTATAAAACAGATCCGAAGACACGGCAGTTTGATTACGCAGAGATTGAGAGGATTGCGATGAAGTATAAGCCAAAGCTGATCATTACCGGAGGCACGGCTTATCCACGAGATATCAAGTACCGATGGATCAAGCAGATTGCCAAAAAAGCAGGGGCGTTATATATGGCAGACATTGCGCATGAGGCCGGACTGGTGGCGGCCGGCGTTATCCCCTCTCCTGTCGGTATCGCGGATATAGTGACTATGACGACACATAAGACGCTGCGGTCGGGCCGCGGCGCGATTATTTTGGCGCACGAGGATCTAATTAAAAAAATAAACCGGGCAGTCCTGCCAGGCTTACAGGGCGGACCGCACAATCATAATATCGCCGGAATTTGTGTGGGTTTAGGTGAGGCGTTGAAGCCTAATTTTAAGCGATATGCCCAGCAGGTAGTTTTGAATGCTAAAGCGTTGGCAGCAGAGCTGTCTAAATATGACTTTCAATTGGTGGCCGGCGGGGCAGACAAGCATTTGATTTTGATTGATTTGACCAATAAGCCGATTTTAGGGAAGAAATTTGCGCGAGCCCTGGCGCTGGCCGGTATAGTGGCTAATTTTAATACCATGCCGCAGGAGACGCGTTCTCCCGCTGATCCCTCGGCGTTGCGCGTGGGTACGCCTTGGGTGACAACTCGCGGTATGAAGCAAGCCCAGATGCCGCGGATTGCGCGCTGGATGAATGAAGTAATGGACATCATCACTCCTTGGGCGGACTTGCCTTTTGATAAATTTGAAGAGCAAGTGAAGAATTCTAAAAAAATTACCAAGATTGCCAAAGAGGTTAAGCAATTATGTAAGAAATACCCATTAGATTTTTAACGTAAAAGGCAAAATGAAAAACGTAAAACAACAATATAAAATTGAAAAGACTTTGTTACGGTTTTTTCTTTTTTGTTGTAGTTTTTAGTTTTTCGTTTTAACTTTTGAGTTTTTTATGATTCTATCAGACAAAGATATAAAAGCGGCATTAAAAACGGGAAAAATAATCGTTAAACCGACGCCGGATTTAAAAACCCAGTTGGGATCATCCAGTTTGGATTTGCGCTTGGGTTATCATTTTTTGGTTTTTAAACATCGCAAGCAGCCGTTTGTGGACCCTCTTGATCCTGCGACAACCGACGGCATGACAGAAGAAGTAATAATTTCGAAAAACGAGCCTTATGTGATTCATCCCAATGAGTTTGTGCTGGGATCAACTTTGGAATGGGTGGAGTGGCCGAACGACTTGGCGGCTCGCATTGAAGGCCGCAGCAGCCTGGGACGAATGGGGTTGGTGATCCATTCCACCGCCAGTCATATTGATGCCGGCTGGCGGGGCGTGCTGACACTGGAATTGCGCAATATCGGTATGGTGCCGATATTGCTGCATCCGAAGATGCGTATTTGCCAATTAATGTTCGAGCCGTTATCCTCCCCCGCCGACCAGCCATATTATTTGAAGAAAGGTGCTCAATATTTTGGCCGTAAGAGTACGACCGAGAGTGCGTCGGGGGCAAAGAACTACAAATAACGTAAAACGAAAAGTGCAAAACGAAAAAGAACAACTTAAAACTCAAAAGATTAACAACGTTAATGTGCTTTTCATTTTAACTTTTGCTTTTTTAATATGATTGATTTTAAGGTTAAAAAGTTATCCGCTGACGCGATTTTACCGACAAAAGAAAATCCGACGGACGCGGGGATTGATATTTTTACCAATGAATCTTATACGCTTGAGCCCGGCGAGAGGCACATGTTTTCTACCGGAATTACGACGGAGTTTTCAAAGGGATATGTGGCACTGCTTTGGGACCGCTCCGGCTTGGGCAGTAAGGGTATTCATCGACTGGCCGGCGTGATTGACTCGGGCTACCGGGGTGAATGGAAAGTAGTTTTACTGAATACGACCAATGAACCTTACGAGATAAAGAAAGGTGACAAAATAATACAGTGTATTTTACAGAAATTCGAGCCAACACAAATCGAGGAAGTTCAAGATTTAGAAGATTCCCAGCGTGGCACCAGAGGATTTGGGAGTTCGGGACGGTAACTTTTCCAGTAAATACAGTAAATAAAGCAAGTACAGTGAATACAGTGGCTGTATTTACTTAATTTACTTTATTCACTGTATTTACTTGTTAGAGTAGTGTTTCCAGGACTTTAGTGATGTGCTCTTCCGTCAGATACGCGTGGATGGCAGTGGCGACAAACTGAATGGAAGGAGAAATGGGCGAGGTGCTTTGATGAAAAGCGATAACGGGTTTATTGTTGGCATTGGCCCAGCCCAGCTCTATGCCGCTGCCGGTGGAGGCAATGGAAACTTCAGCCAATATCAAATCGGCAGCGTTGATGTCGTCCTTGGTGAGTTGAACCTGTTCCTGGACTTCATGAGGTAAAATAACTTTAACCGCTTTGGCGTTAGCGGCAGCAAATTGGTTGACGGCGCTGAAGAATGTCGGGGTGTGTTGCGGACCGCCGGTAGGATGGGATATGAACCAGATTTTTTTATTAGCCATGTTTTCAGTGTAAAAGAGGGGCGACTAATTGCCAAATGGCGCGGTGGAGATCGGCGCGGGTACGCTCTTGATTGTTTGTGTTCATACTGTCGAGGACATGCCATTTTTGTTCATGCGCTATTTTTAGATAGCTATTGCGGATAGCGGTAAGTTTTTGTTTATTTTCAAAATAATCATTCTTTTTACTGCTTAGGCGTTGCAGGGAAGTTTCTACGGGAGTATCGAGAAAAATGACAGCATCGGGGCGATGAAGATGTGGTTCTTTTTCATAACAGAGCCAGTTGAGCCAGTTGATCATGTTTTTCCTAGCTCGGCCAGCTAACCCGATTGTTTGATAGGCATAGGTACTGGTGCAATAGCGGTCGGAAACAACGGCACGCTGGTCCCCACTCTTAAGGTGGTCGATAATATCTTCATTGCGCGAATAGAAATCCTGGATATACAGTAGGGCTTGTTCGCGTTTGGAGAAATTATGGCGGTTATGATTGTGCAAGAATTTGTCGTAAATCAATCGGCCGGTGGCGCGGTCCTCATGAGGAAAATGCAGTTGGAGCGTGTTGATTTTCTCGCGGCGCAGGCGACTGGTGAGCAGGTCGGTTTGGGTTTGGCTGCCGCCTGCATCGAGAGCCTCTATAACTATAAATGGGTGCTTGGAGGATTTGTTAGGCATCATTACATAGTAGATTAAATGTTTGTAAATGTCATTTTGCGAGGTTGATTTACATTTGGCATTTAACCTCCAGCTTCATTTTAACTGCGGAAAGCGTTGGGTAATGCCCTCCCAAACCAGTTCAGATGTGTCATCTATACTAAGAAGTTCGTTATCAATAACACATTTCACTCTTAGAAAATGACGCGGTTCTTGTTCACAAAGTAGGTCGTATTCGTTGTATAACCGTTGTTGGACACCGATATGATCGGTGTATTCGTCGTTATCGTGCAGTTTTTCTTTTCGTTTCTCTAATAAACTAGAAGATACGGTCGGCGGTACATCTAAGATAATAGATAAATCCTCGTGCGGCATTTTGTTTTTAATGTATTCTTCCTGTGTGACCGCCTCGTGGATTTTGTTTCGATATAGATTAGCCTCTTGCGGTTTTAAGGCTTCAATAGTCATAAAAGCCAAACTGCTTGGTATATAGCGGTCGTAGATAACAATGGCGCCTTCTCGGAGAGCTTTTATTACTTCATCGCGGTGTTCGGCGCGGTTACGCGCAAAGAGACGCATTTTTTCTTCCCAGGGAATATCGGGCCATGGTCCATCAAGGTTTTGCAGCTTTCTTTTTAATTCTTGACCGCTGGGAAGAGAATAATCAGGCGTTTCAAATCGATGAACGATGTGTCCGGTAAAACGCAGGCGTTCCGTTAGTTTTTTGGCTTGGGTTTCTTTTCCGGAAGAATCGATACCGTCGAAACTTATTAACAAGCCTGATTGATTATACTGTGTTTTATTTGTTTCTGAAGTTCGTATCATATTGAAACATAAACGCAAAACTTAAAGCGTAAATGAAAAGCAACAATGTATAATTCAAAATTACCACGAAGTAATTCTTTGAGGTTTTGAATTGTTATTTTTCATTTTTCGTTTTGCCCTTTGTGTTTAGTTGGCGATTTTTATCCCTGGGCCCATAGTACTGGATAGCGTAACGCTTTTGATGAATTCCCCTTTAGCCGTAGTGGGGCGGGCGGCACGGATAGCGTCTAACAGTACTGTCGCGTTGGCAATAATCCTTTTTTCTTCCCAGTCCGCTTTACCGATCGCTTCATGAATATTGCCTTGCTGATCCATTTTGAAAGAAGCTTGTCCAGCCATGAGTTTTTTAACTACGCCGGCAGGATCCGGCGAGACCGTACCGGTTTTGGGGTTGGGCATTAAACCTTGAGGGCCCAAAATTCGAGCGATCTTAGCAATTTTGGGCATTAGAGTGGGTACAGCAACGGTCAGGTCGGCAGATAATTTTCCCTCTTTGGCAATTTTATCAATAAGATCCTCCCCACCAGCCAGGGTGGCACCTGCCAATTGGGCTGCTTTTTGGTCGACGGCACTGGCGGCAAAGACTACAATGCGTTTTTGCTTGGGTGAACCGCCGGGCAAGACAACATTGCCGCGTACTGTCTGGTCTGATTTCTTAGTATCAATACCGAGTCGAACGTGCAGTTCAATAGTCTCGTTAAAGGATTTGCGAACGTGCTCTTTGATAAACCCAACAGCGCTTGTTAGATCTACGGCTTTCGTAGGTGCTTGTTCTTTTGTCTTACGGTATGTTTTTCCCGGCATATGGATAATTTTTAATTTCCCCGGCCTTCGCATAAAGCTACGGCGGGCAAAGTAGTTTTTAATTTTTAATCAATTATTAAATTTCTCAATTTTCAAAACCAAATAATGTAAAATTGCAGGTAGATTGATATCTATTTAATCTCTATACCCATAGACCGGGCAGTACCGGCAATGATTTTCATGGCGGCTTCTAAGTCGCGAGCGGATAGATCGGCCATTTTGCGTTCAGCTATCTCTTTTATTTGCGTTTTGGTGACAGAACCAACTTTGTCGGTATTAGGCTTGCTGGATCCTTTACTAATACCAGCCGCTTTTTTCAGCAGCTCGGCGGCCGGTGGAGTCTTTAAGAGCAGATCGATGGAGCGATCTTCGTAAACAGTAACTTCAACAGGAATAATGTCTCCTCCCATGTCTTTAGTCATGTCATTGAAACGGGCGACGAAATCCTGAATATTGATGCCGTGCTGTCCTAGGGCTGGACCGATGGGGGGCGCAGGGGTGGCTTTTCCGGCGGGAGCCTGGAGTTTTAATTTGGTTTTGATAGGTTTGGCCATAGGTGTTATTGAAGTGTATTTATAGCTTATTCTTGATTCTTAGTCAATAATTTTCAATTCTCAATTTCCAATTTTCATATAATTTCCAATGCTACAATTTCTAATTACGAACTATATTTTTTGGCGGGTTTGAGTATTGAAAATTGAGATTTATATGGAAATTGGTAATTGGAAATTGAAAATTGTTCTTACGCTCCTTTTTTGATTTGCAGATAATCAAGCTCGACCGGGGTCTCGCGGCCAAAGACGTTAACCAGCACTTTGACCGTGCCTTTAGAATCGTTGACCTCGGAAATCTTACCGTCAAAGTCTTTGAACGGTCCGTCTGTGATTTTTACCGAATCACCTTCCTGAACGTCAATTTTGTATTTGGGTTCGTTTTCACCCATTCGTTTCAGTAAACGATCGACTTCCTGACCGGAGACTGGTGTGGGAGTGGTGCCGGAACCGACAAAGCCGGTTACATTGGGAGTGTTGCGCACAACGTACCAGGAGTCTTCCGTGACAATCATTTGGACTAACACATAGCCCGGAAAAAGGCGTTCTTCGATAACGCGACGCTGGCCGTTTTTTACACGAATCTTTTTCTCGCGAGGCACGACAACTTGAAATATCTTATCTTCCATGCCCATTGATTCGATACGCTGTTTTAAATTGCGGGCGACATTATCTTCGTAGCCGGAATAAGTATGTAAAACATACCAGCTGGTATCTTCCGGAGATGAAACCGGCTGTGAACTCGATTGAGTTGGAGACTCTTCAGCCATAAGAACAAGGTTAATAATAATTTAAGAAATTATATAATGACTCTTTCCAGAACGATTGTCAGGACATAATCTAACCCGCCAGTAACGGCACCAAGGGCAAGAGAGCTGCCAATTACAATTATGGTATAGCGGACGGTAGTTTGTCTGGATGGCCAGGAAACTTTTTTGATTTCATCACGAGATTCTTTAATAAATCGCAGGACAGCCTGGGGTAACCTGATAAATGACGCAATTAATTTTGGATTTTTAGGCATATAGTTTACTGCTTGTGAATGCACTGTGTTATAACAATATCACAATGAGGTTTTTGGGAATAATTTTTCGGTTTTTAAAAAGGCCTCTAGCGGCCTTATGAGAAGATGGTATATTATGGCGCGAAAATATGCAATACCCTGGCGGTATGGCAAACCGCGAGATAGTTTTATATGAGTGATAATACGAATCGTCCTCCATAAAATCATTTTACAGAGGACGAAAGTAGCCGCTTGATTACTTGAGCGGTTTAATTACCACCACCAACCCCACCAGAAGTAAGGGTAGTAATAGGGCCTATAAACAGTCGTGGACGGTGCTACAGCCGGTGTTGTAGTCGAGTTTGTGGCCGTAGCCGTCGCCGATGAAGTGTTATTGTTGGTTACATTAACACTTACGGTGTTGTTTATGGATGTGCCAGACGGACTGGATGAATTGGAATAATGCGGGTTATTAGAACGCCAATTCCAGTGTGAACCGGCAGCGTAAACGGGAGACACCATGAGGGCCAGAGAAGCAATGGCCGCGGAGCTTAGGGCTAATTTGATTAGTTTTGCCATATTTATTAGTACTCACCCCCTTTCGAACTTTTTGATTGATTCGTAGTTTGCCAATAGAACTGTTTACTAGTGGTATTAATAGGCTGCCAAACGATACAAGGAAACACAATGTTAAACTAACAGCATTTTTAGCCATCATTGTTTAGTACCATTGGCTGTATGTGGCGGCAATACAACTTTTGCACAGGTTTTGGAGTTTCCGGCTAAAAACACAAACGCCCCCTACTCCTTTGGTATAGGAATAGAGGACATGAGTGCTTTTACCAAACTACACTTAGTCGTTTACCACCACAGCCAAGGAAACCATGAAAATGGTGTATAGGAAGTTGTGGATACTGGTGTCGTCGCGGTCGCTGTTGCCGTTGACGGATTGTTGTTAGTTACAGCAACATCAACATTAGTGTTGATTGTCGGTCCGTCTGTCCACCAGGCCGGTGGTTCTATCCACCAGGGTGTTTCTCCGGCGTTTTCCGGCGGCACATCGGCTGTCGCGTACGAATCGGCCGATAGTGTCTGGGACTGACCCAGGAAGGTGCCGCTGGCAAACATTTCCTGCATGCCTGCCGTCTGGTTATCGGATATGGCGGTATCACCGGCAATGCTATGTAGATTAATGGTGCCTTGCTGTCTTAGAACAGGGTCTACTGCCAGAGGAGATTCCACCTGCTGCGTTTGTTGGATGGAAGCGGATGATCCGCTGCTGGAAGCAGTAGAGAACCAACCCCAAGAAGAAGAATCGGAACCTGAAGCGTAAACAGGAGCAACCACTAGGGCCATTGAAGCAATAGCGGAGATACCTCCTGCCAATTTTACTAATTTAGTCATAAACAATTGATTCACCCCCTTTCCGTGTTGCTTAAAATTTCTTCGTATCAATATAAACTGCCAAATGATGAGGAGAGCGCAATAGCAATTACTTAAGCTGTTTTTTGTATGTTGCTGGAATTAAAACGTAAAACTTCTCGGTTTTAAGAAAAAGCGATAAACGACTAACAATCCAACGCCGCCAACAGCGGTTATTAATGCCAGTAAAGTAACGATATTTTGCGGCGTTCCGGTGCGCGCAGTAACAGAGGCTGGTTTTATCGGTGGAGCTTGAATGGGCGCGACCGCAACCGGAGAGGTCACAACAGTAGAGGTGTCATAAGCGGTCAGACGTACACCTGGTCCATTCAGATCAGCAATGTTTCTTAAGAGAAAACTATTCGGTGCGTCAGGCGCAACGCGCGCCAGGAGCGCGAAGGTAACTTCAGATTTGGCGGATATGGTTACGTTATCCCAGGTAACAGTACTCTGGGCTTCATTGGGAGTAGCATCTGGCTTAGCGCTATTGGGTATTAGATACGGCGGAATATGGTCGACGATTTTTACTTCAGTAAGATCGTAATCAAAGGGGTTGTTGACAACCAGACGATAAGTAACCGTTTGCCCGGCCTTAACGATGTCGCGGTCATCTGTTTTATAGAAAGTTACTGGTCTTGACGCTTCAACTTTTTGTATTATTGTTTTTTCAATTACTACCGGCGCAGGGACAGTTAAAGAGGTGTCTTGCTGAACAGAAACTTGAGTAAGGTTATAGGGAACTACAGTTGGAGCGGGTGTTGGCGTTATGACGGGCGTAACGGTCGGCGAGGGGGTTGGCGAAGTAGTGGCTTCACCGGTAGCGTTAGCTATTTGAATGAAAAATAAAGATAAAGTCAGCGCCACGCCAATAACGGCAACCGAGTATGGCATCGCGATGGCTTTTGTATTGGCTGAATGGCTAAACATAGATAACAGCTAATCTTATAAAAATCCCTTGTTTATGTCAACGGGATTTATGAATTAGCAGGTGGGCTGGTAGTGAGCAGCAAGTAGCCAGCTTATTTAATACCGCTAAGGGGATTTTAGACGTCCAGATTTTCGACTGTTTTAGCGTGGGTTTGTATCCACTTTTTTCGAGGGGCGACATCGTTACCCATTAAGATATCAAAGATGCGGTCGGCTTCTTCAGCATCTTCAACGGTGACTTTTTTCATGACCCGATTTGCGGGATTCATGGTGGTTTCCCATAATTCGCCAGGGTTCATTTCGCCCAAGCCTTTGTAGCGTTGAATATCGATTTTAGGATTCTTGTCGTCGCCGCCGGCAGATCGGGTGGCGCTAGGGTGAATTTTCTTGAGCAGTGTTTCCTTCTCTTCATCAGTGTGCACATAATTCATGTCTTTACCGTGGGTAATTTTATATAACGGCGGCATGGCCAAATATAAGTAGCCGGCATCAATTATCGGCTGGAAATAACGAAAGAAGAAAGTAAGAAGCAAGGTGCTGATATGGGCACCGTCAACATCGGCATCGGTGGCGATAATAATGCGGTGATAACGCAGGCGACTGATATCGAACTCATCGCCTATGCCGGTGCCCATGGCAATAATAAGTGATTTGATTTCGTTGTTGGCCAGCATTTTATCGAGACGCGCCCGCTCGACATTTAAAATTTTCCCGCGCAAAGGCAGGATGGCTTGGAAACGTCGATCGCGGCCGGATTTGGCGGAGCCGCCAGCGCTGTCTCCCTCTACTATATATATCTCGCTCTGGGCCGGGTCCCGTTCGGAACAGTCAGCTAGCTTCCCGGGTAGAGCAAAGCCGTCAAGTGCGCCCTTACGAAGGACTGTGTCACGGGCGGCGCGGGCGGCGCGACGAGCTTTGGCAGCCAGAGCGACTTTTTCGATAATAGCCCGGGCATCGCGGGGATGTTCTTCCAGATACTCATTGAGGCTTTCATTCATAGCTTGAGTAACATAGCCGCGTATTTCCGGTGAACCAAGTTTGGCCTTGGTTTGACCTTCAAATTGAGGCTCGCGCATTTTAACGCTAATAACGGCAGAAAGACCCTCCCTGACATCTTCGGCGGTTAGATTTTCATCCTTCTCTTTTAGCAGTCCTTGGCGACGAGCATAGTCATTGAGAGTACGCGTTAAAGCAATGCGAAAGCCGGTAACGTGAGTACCGCCTTCCACGGTATGAATATTGTTGGCGAAAGAAAGAAGCGTTTCCTGATAAGCATCGGTATATTGAAGAGCAACTTCAACTTGATAGTCGTCGTCAAAAACGCGCTTGATGTAGCACACTTCATTTTTAATGTCTTTACCGATGTTGAGTTGTTCCACGTAGGTTTTAATGCCGCCTTCAAAAAGAAAGGTATGGTAGTTAGCTTGCCCCGCGATGCGTTCGTTGGAGATAATAATACGTACGCCTGGTGTTAAATAGGCTTGCTGGCGCAAGTGCTGCAGGACAGTTTCCCAGGAAAAATCAAGGTCTTTGAATATCTGTTCGTCGGGGCGGAAAGTGATGGTGGTGCCGGTAGCGGAAGAGTCTTTGATTTTGCGCACTTTGTTTTGCGCTTGTCCGCGTATGAATTTTTGCTGGAAAGCACCGCCGTCGCGGTGAACTTCGGCTTCTAACCATTCGGACAAGGCGTTGACCACCGACACGCCTACTCCGTGCAAACCGCCGGAAACTTTATAGCCTTCACCGCCGAATTTTCCGCCGGCATGAAGAGTGGTGAGCACGGTTTCCAGAGTTGACTTCTTTGTTTTGGGATGTTTTTCCACGGGAATACCGCGGCCGTTATCGGTAATGGAGACAACGCTATCAGGCAGCATGCGCACGGTGATTAGGTCGGCATGGCCGGCCATGGCTTCATCAATGCAGTTATCCGCGACTTCCCAGATAAGGTGATGCAAGCCGTCGCGACCCGTGCCGCCGATATACATACCGGGACGCTTGCGTACCGGTTCCAATCCTTCAAGGACTGTAATTTGCGCGGCGCCGTATTTAGATTTCGGTTTCTCCGGCTGTTGTTTTTTGGCTGGCATAATGCATTGATTTAAGAGAAAAGAGCCCCGCCCTAACGTCTCTTTTTAGGGCCTGGGCTACCTCCTTAATACTGATAATTTTAGCATGATTAATTACTTTTGAACAGTAATTTACATGCGGATTTAAACTAATTATATTGCCTTTACTTAGTCGTTATTAGTCACGCATGACAGCAGATAGCTCCTCTTGAAGAGCGATAATAATTTTATTGTGAATAATACTCACTTCGTCGCCGGAAAGAGTTTTATCGGAAGACTGATAGGTGATGTGAAAAGCCAGACTTTTGGCGTTGTCGGGCCCGGTAAATTCATCGAATAAGTCAACATCGGCGACTACTTCTCCTCCCTCCCGTTCGATTATTTCCTGGACCAGTTCGGCGGACACGCGAGGCTCAACTAAAAGAGAAAGGTCGCGGTAGGCAGCGGGATAGGGATCGGGTGCCTCATATTTGATAGGTTTTTTATCAAGAAAAGGCTGATAGTCTGCCGGCAAGGTAGCGTTCAAGACGAGTTTATCAAAATCAATAGTGAAGAAAATAACCGGCAGTTCTAATTTAATGTTGGCCAGCGCGGTCTGGTTTATTTCACCCATGGTTAATATGTGGTCGCTGACGTCCAGCTTATTAAGAATATCGGTTAGTGTTTCTCTGACATTAACAGCCTCGAGACAAACGCCGGCTATTTGTTCTTGCTCGTTGACGCCCGCGACCGGTCCGCCGTCACCGGCGGTAAAGATCTTTCCCACTTCAAAAAGTGCGCCGGTAAATTCAGACTTTTTACGCCGTAGTTGAGCCTTGTTGACGATTAAGTGACCAACCAGGCGAGGAAGAAGACTTTGGCGCAGGTGGGATTGGTCGGGCGCGATAGGGTTGGTGATAGTCAATGGTTTATCCATAGTAAAGTTGGTCAAGCGCGCGAGGCGGTCATCTTCGAAAGAATAGTTGTAGGTTTCGGTAAAGCCGGCGGCCACCAGTTCGTCGCGAATAAATTCACGCAGGATGACTCTATCAGCGAGAGGCTGAGCGTCGGATGATATTAGTTTGGCGGACGGTATTTTGTTTAAACCGACTACGCGGATTACTTCTTCGACCAAATCGTGCTCGCCCTGCAAATCGAGACGCTCGGACGGTACTGTAACTTGCCAAGAATCACCGGCGGAATTCACGCGGCAGCCAAGTCGGGTGAGTATTTCCTGACTTTGCGACACGGTAATGTCGGCGCCGGCCACAGCACTAACGCGCGCGGGATTGAAGTCGATAGTAGGGGGGGTGGTTTGGCGCGGATAGTGATCATTAAAGCCGATTAGTTCGGCGCCGGCCAGGTTTTTTAATAGTTGCAAAGCGAGGTGGCCGGCTTGGTTGATGAGCTCCGGTGTTAGACCGCGGGAGAAGCGGCGCGAGCTCTCGGTGATTATTTTAAGAGCAGTGGCGGATAGTTGGATGGTAAATGGCTTAAAATTAGCAATTTCCAGAAAAATTTCTTTGGTATTGTCGTCTACTTCGCTGTCGGCACATCCGATAACGCCGGCGACCGCGACCGGTTTGTCGTCGCTGGTAATTATCAGATTTTGATCGGTAAGGGTTTGGGATTTGCCGTTAAGAGTGGTGACCCCCTCGCCTGATTTTGCCAATCTAACACCGATGTTTTTTCCGGGAAGCTTGGCGGCATCAAAGGCATGGATGGGGTTGCCGGTGGCCAGCATTACATAGTTGGTGACATCAACAACATTGTTGATCGGCCGTACGCCGGCAGCGATTAATTTGGTCTGCAGCCAAAGAGGCGATGGCTGGACGGTTATGTTAGTCAAAACGGCGCCAAAATAGCGAGGCGCTTGTTGGGGGTCGGCTATGGTTAGGCTCCAATCTTCCAGCGGCTTACTTGACGGCAGAGAAGCTTCGGCTTGGTGCCAAGATAAATTCAATAACGCCGCCAACTCACGCGCGACGCCGACGTGGCTTAAGCAGTCATGAGCGCGATTAGGAGTAATGTCCGCGTCTAAAATAGTGTCGTCGGGAATGTGTTCGTTCAGCCTGCTGCCAACGGGTGTGTCGGCCGGTAAGAGATAGATGCCGGCGTGCGACTCGCCCAAACCCAGTTCGCGCGGAGAGTTTAACATACCGGGGCTGGCGACGCCCCTGATTTTAGCTTCTTTTAAAATTATAGCTTGTCCGTCTTCATCGGTTAGTTTGGTGCCTACCGGAGAGAACGGAACAATATCGCCTACCGAGATATTTCTGGCACCGCAGACTACCTGTGTTTTATTCGTGTCGTCGGTAATAGTGACAAGCCGGAGGCGATCGGCGTTAGGGTGAGGATCAATAGCTTCGATGCGCGCGACGGTAACTTTGTCGTCAATATGAATACGGCCGGAAATTCCGACTTCGAAACTGTGCAAAGTCAGGGTTTCCGCTATTTCTGCCGGAGAGCCGGTAAGCTCCGGAAGCAGTTCTTTGAGCCAGTTATAAGAAAGAAGCATGATGAGTTATGTTTTAGGAAAATTGTTTCAAGAAGTTGAAGTTGCCGGACCAGAACGAGCGAATATTACTAACGCCATAGCGCAGCATGGCCAAGCGATCCACGGCACCGCCGAAAGCGTAGCCTTGGTATTTGGCGGGATCAATGTTCATGTTGCGCAGAACATTGGGATGCACCATACCGGCACCCATCATTTCTATCCAGCCGGTCTGTTTGCAAACGCGACAGCCTTTGCCGCCGCAAAAAACACAGCTGATGTCCACTTCCAGTCCCGGCTCGACAAAGGGAAAGAAACTGGTGCGCAGGCGGCTTTGAACAGCTTGATCAAAAAATTTGGAATAGAATTGTTCAACGTCTCTCTTTAGGTCGGCTAAGGAAACATCGGTGCCGACCATTAGCCCCTCAAACTGGTAGAAGGTGGCTTCATGGGTAGCGTCAGTACGTTCGGCGCGAAAAACCCGGCCGGGCGAGAAGATGCGAAAAGGGGGCTGGAGCCGGTTTTGCAAAACGGCACGCAGTTGGACGGGTGAGGTGTGGGTGCGCAGTACTTGACCGGCAGTTAAATAAAAAGTGTCTGTTTCGGACCGGGTGGGGTGTTCCAGGGGAATATTAAGCTGGTCGAAATTGAAACCGGGGTCTTCAACCAGTGGGCCTTCGGTAATAACAAAACCCATGTCCGATAATATTTTTTGGATACGGCGGATGGTTAAGGTAAGAGGGTGGAGATGGCCGTTACCGGTAGCAGGCAGTAGGTAGTAGGCAGTAGGCATATTATCGGCACTGTTCTGTGCTGTGCTGATGTGTCGTTTTAATTGTGAATATTTTTGCTCTAACGCTTGACGGAGCTGATTACCGGTTTGGCCGACGACTTTTTTCTCCTCGGCCGATAAATCTTTAACGCCGCGCAGTAAAAGAGGAACGGCGCCTTTGCGGCCCAAATATTTGACGCGCCAAGCTTCAAGAGCGGCGGCATCGGAAACCGCTGCCAATTCTTTAAGCGCCCGGGTTTGGAGTTGAGATAGTTTTTCTGGCGTGAGATCGGTCATAACTTAGGAATATTAGTTCAAAAGATATAAAGAGGACAAGCAGGATAACGGCCAGCCACCAGCGGTAAACGCGCAGGAGCTGAAGACAAAGTAGAACGGTAAGAAATATGCCAATCATAGTCCCCTGCCGCAAGGAGGTGCGAACGGCGTAGGCTACAAACTGTCGCCTGACAAGAAGACGGCGGACGGTGAACCCGACCAGGCTGGCAAGGCTGGCGGCTGCGACAAAAAGGCTTAAGAAGAAAAGAATGAAACCAAGCAGACCGGCACGGCCGGGGTCGAGCTGGGTGACAACTAAGAGCCAGCAAACGGCGCCGGCAATTATGGCGAAGGTGGTTCCGGTGAGAAAAGTACGGAGAGTCATAGGATAAGCAAGTTAAGCCAGTTAAGCGAGATAAGTTAATAAGCTAGATAAGTATTCTACTGTCATTGCGAGCCCGCCTATGTTTTGCTTGGCAAAATATTGGCGGGCGTGGCCATGAACCACGTTGGGTTCATGGCGTGACAATCTCGGTTTGTGATTGCCTGGCTAGTTTGCAGTGTAGCAGAAAGACGCGTCTCGGGGGAGGCAAAAGATTGTTCTAGCCGGCTTGACCGGGGTATCAAAGGATGTATGAAAGTGGGCGGACCCGACCGGGCTCGAACCGGCGATCTCCGCCGTGACAGGGCGGCGCTTTAGACCAACTAAGCTACGGGTCCAATAATCTTCAGCGCCATTTCCAGTTTATTTCTTTTTCTGGGCATGCACGGCACTGTAGAATTAGGATACAATAATTTACGCAATTGTCTAGAATCGTTGGTGCTGTAAGAAATTCTGTATGCTCTCCCGCTTTTAGGCGCCTTCACTAAATTAACGCCTGCTTGCTGATGTAGCTGCTTTGCAAGATCGGCTAAGAAGCTCTTACTGCCGCAAACAAAACGGATAGTAACCCAGCGTCTGATCTTTTTTCTATCCGGATAATAATATTCATTAAAACTGACGCAACCATCGCCGTCTAAATATCCTCTAACAAAATCACCCAGTACCTCATTCGGTATATTGGGATATTTCATGGTTAGGCTCTTATTTGGTGTAAATCCCAAATTTATTAATCTTTGATAAATCATCTTACTGCCTATTTGCAGAGTGTGGCGTTTTTGGCGGTTGCCGTGATGCGGTTGGTAAGATTCTATTTGATTGCCGGCATTTATCAGTTTTTTAATCAACTCAATCTGCTCGCGTTCAACCGAGCAAAATCCTATGTAGCAAGATCCGCGTTTGTTTTTATACATCGTGCCGTCGGCGGCGAAGAAACCCAGCACGTAAGCCATGTTTGGTGCCCACTCATCGAAGAAATGTTCCAGATCACGTTTAGGCCAGCGGGGACCTTTGGGTTCAGGTTTGGGATGAAGTTTGTGATACTCGGCCCACATTTTGTTAAGCGTCGGCCGGCTTTTAGCTATGCCTTCAAGTTGTCTCTGCCGCAAACGTTCGATGTGTTTTGGTTTCAATTGAATATCACGCACCCAAACACTGATGCTGCTTTTACTGACATTTACCAAATGCACAATTTCGTTCAGGCTTTTGCCTTGACTGCGCAGGACTCTCGCCTTTTGTTTTTCTGTAACTTTGGCTTGCATTACACAAATTATATCATGTTTACAAACACAAATGAAACGACTATATTGCTTGATATTCAAGCTTGGGTAAGGTAATTTATTTTAAGCGGCGGGGTAGCTCAGTGGTAGAGCAATCGGATCATAACCGATTTGTCGTGGGTTCGATCCCCACCCCCGCTACATTTGTTCGGCCGTTATGATTTTTTTACTAATTTTTCCTGCGACCGACGGGGATTATCTCCCTTCGCTCCGTTTTTTGATGGAGCTTCGAGGGGTTATCCCCCTTCGCTAAAGCTTCAGAGGGACAGGTATTTTCGCTCAAAATGCGTGGCTCACGTTGAAATAACTTTGCTCCTGCTCTATTAACGGACCCCACTTCGCTAAAGCTACGCGGGGTTTTGTTTTCGCTAAAAAATCGTTTGTGCTTTATTAATGAATCCCCCGTCGCACCGCCTTTGGCGGCGCTATGGGGGATTGTTACTTTTCTCAAAATTCGTTGCCCCGCTAAAGCGTGACTAACTCATTTTGGAAAGTAACAAAAAACAACGCCCCGTGTGGGGCGCTGTTGAGTCCTATAGGGTTAGGTTTTCATCCGATGCTTACTGCTGCTGACCGCTTTATGTCTAACAGAGTCAACACCCGATTTTGCCCAGCCCTATGTAGGGTACCTCCTCTAGGACGCAGTCAAAAGACGAGATTTGTGTGCATTGTTACGCTTCAAGTCCTTTCCTACTGTCCTGCTTACACTGTTCCAAATATATGATTATTGAGCAAGGGTATAACTATGATAAAGTGTCAAAAGTTTTTGGCTATTTCATACTTAGTATGAAAGTTTTAATTAACCGCTTTTTAGGCACGATTTTCCCGCCTTGGTTGCACTTCCCTATTCAATTGCTTATAATAGCAGTTGGCATTATGGCTTGAAAACGCAAGCGGTAAGCCGAATAACGCGGGGTGGAGAAGTAGTATCTCGCTTGGCTCAATGGAGTGACAAACCAAGGTTTGTCAGCCGTTCTTTGAAAAGCAATTGGAGTTTTTGATTACAAGCAACAACACGTACTATGCCGTAAGGGTAGTTTCGATTTCCGCCTTTATCTGGTTTGATAAATGGTTTTTTAAATCGACTTGGCGGAATGTGTGTTACTTGGGACCAATACTTTAAGCATTCGGAATACGAGGTGCTATCGTGGCAATGAATAACTGCCCTAATGAGCGATTCTTTTAAACGACAGACGTTTCTTAGAAATTCTAAATACTTCTGTATAATGGAAGCGTTGCCATTAGCTAAGCTAAGTTGAGTTTTATCTCCTTCGGTTGCCCATAATAACAAACCCATAATTTCCAGTTCTCGATTTTTTGAGGGTTTGTAATTAAAGGGGTCGCCGTTAGGATGAAGGGCATTGTATACTCTCTCACTTTGTGCTGATACGAACTGCATACAATATTCTGTTTGTTTATTGTAACATAAATTTCAATTGTTTGGAACTTGGGCGTCTTGATAAGTAATTATCAAGAAGATCATCCGTCTAATTCGGGGAAACCCCTGGAAATAATCCGAGGCAATCCCGAGCCAAGCCTTAAGCCACGTTGGTTTAGGGAAGGTGTAGAGACTGGTAGGCGGAAGTCCGCTAATTATGAGCGGACTAAGGGACAGTCCAGACTACAAACCCGGCTATTATGAGTCAGGACAACTAAAGTTGTAGTAGTAAGCATAACCAAGAAATCGCCGGTGCAATTCCGGCCCCCGCTACATAAACGAGCCAATCATTTTTTGATTGAAAATTGTATCTAGTCCGTGTTATAATGGGGATATGAACACGCAAGGACAGGTTTTTCGGCCGGTGGTGGTGGCTATTTTAGATGGTTGGGGCATTAGCTTCATGGAAAAAGGCAACGCCATTATGGCGGCGGATACGCCCAATATGGATATGTTTTATAATCAATATCCGGTGTCTTCCCTGCTGGCCGCCGGCATTGAAGTTGGTTTGCCTTGGGGAGAAAAAGGCAATTCCGAGACGGGACACCGCAATATCGGCGCCGGACAGGTGCAGTACCAGGTACTGCCGAAAGTCAATAAAGCGATCAGCGATGAGTCTTTTTATAAAAACGAGACTTTTTTAATGGCGATTGAGCACGCCAAAAAAAATAAATCGGATTTGCATTTAATGGGATTGGTCAGCCCGGGCGGTATTCATTCGCATATTAACCATTTGTACGCCCTACTGGATTTGGCCAAGCGATCGGGATTGGATCAAAACGTATATTTACATCTGTTTACCGACGGGCGCGACACTCCCCCGCAGAGCGCGCTGACATATTTGTTGGAATTGGAAAAAAAGATCGGTCAGTATGGAGTCGGCCGAGTGGCTTCGGTTACCGGGCGTTTTTACGCTATGGATAGAAACCAAAATTGGGAGCGGACGAAACAGACTTACGATATGCTGACCGGCGGTCCGCGCGGGGCGGGAGCGGCGACGGCTCGTCAGGCGGTGGAGCAGGCCTACCGGCAAAACTTGTATGATGAGATGATTACGCCGATGGCGATTACGCGCGGTGGCGGTCCGATCGCGACCATAAAGGACAATGACGCGGTGATTTTCTTTAATTTTCGCCCCGACCGGGCGCGGCAGTTGACGCGAGCGTTTGCGCAGTCGGATTTTCAGGGGTTTGAGCGGCGATTGTTGAAAAATCTGATGTTCGTCACTATGACGTCTTATGATCCGGATATTAAAGTGCCATACGCCTATAAAGAAGACGCGGTGGAAAATCCGCTGGCTAAAGTAATATCGGACGCCGGTTTAAAACAGTTGCACGTGGCCGAGACGGAAAAGTACGCTCACATAACTTATTATCTTAATGGCGGGCACGAACAACCGTTTCCAGGCGAGCAGCATGTGCTCATTAAGTCCTCGGCGGCAATTAACTTTGCTATGGAGCCGCGCATGGAAGCGCGAGCTATTACGGACAGATTGATTCAGGAGTTACAAAGCGGAGCGTATGATATCGTTTTTGTGAATTACGCCAACGCGGACATGGTCGGGCACACGGGTAATTTCGACGCGGCGTTAGAGGCGTGCGCTTTTATGGATATTTGTCTGGGCAGAGTCCATGAGGCGGTGCAAGCGTTGGGCGGCGTGATGCTGATAACAGCCGATCACGGCAACGCGGAAGAAATGTTAAACCCGCAAACCGGCGCGGTGGAAACAGACCATACCAGCAATCCGGTGCCCTTATGCTATATAAACGAGCAGCTGCAACGCACTACGCCGCGCAGCGAAAAGGAGTTAGTGGAAATTTTGTCATCCCCTATCGGTATGCTGGCGGATGTGGCGCCGACGATTTTGGAATTATTGAATATACCTAAGCCAGATAATATGACGGGGATATCACTTCTAAGCTCATTATTATGAGCTTAGAAGAATTTAAAAGTTAAAACTTAAAACGCAAAACGTTGGTGTATCCGCTGGCGCGGATTTTTTAAACGGCTCAAGCGGCGCTTGAGCCGTTTATTTTGGCTTATATAAGTTATTTTTCTGGTAGAGCTGGGATCTGTTGCCACCAGTCGTTGGCTTGCTCGTAGGCGTAGGCGGCCTGGTAGATTTTTTCTTCCCGGAAATGAGGGGCGATAATTTGCATGCCAACTGGTAACTTGTTTATAAATCCGCAAGGCACGGACATGGCTGGCAGGCCGGCCACGCTGGCGGGGTCGGTGAGAAGATCAGCTAAATACATTTGCAGGGGGTCGTCTGTCTTGCTGCCGATAGGGAAAGCGACCTCGGGGGTGACGGGGCCGACAATTAAGTCAACTTGCTGGAATGCTTGCTCGAATTCGCGGCGGATAAGCGTGCGCACGCGGCTGGCTTGTTTATACCACGCGTCCACATAACCGGCTGACAAAGCATAGGTACCCATTAAAATTGACCGTTTAACTTCGGGACCAAAATATCGGCCGCGAGCTTCCAGATAATGATTGAGTAAATTATCTGTTTTTATATCCAGCGCGCCGTAACGCAAGCCGTCATAGCGGGCAAGGTTGGAAGATGCTTCCGCTTTAACTAATAGATAATAAGTGGGAATGGCGGCGTACATGAGCGGCAAAGAGATGTCCACCAATACGGCGCCGAGGTCAGCCAGTTTATCCGCGGCGGCGCGGACAGTTTGAGAAATAGAAGGGTCTACATCGGGACCGAAATATTCTTGAGGTAAACCAATCTTCATGTCTTTGATGTCTCGGCCGCAATAGTCGGTATATTTTTTGACCGGTTCGGGTGATGACGTAGCGTCATATTCATCGACGCCGGCTAAAACTTCAAGCATTAAGGCATTGTCTTTGACGGTGCGGGTAATAGGACCGACCTGATCAAAGCTGCTGGCGTAGGCAATGACGCCGAAGCGACTGATGCGGCCATAGGTTGGCTTTAAGCCCACAGTGCCGCAGAAGGCGGAGGGTTGTCGGACCGATCCGCCGGTATCGGTTCCCAACGCGGCGAAGGCTTCACCGGCCGCCACAGCGGCCACGGAGCCGCCGCTTGAGCCGCCGGATACCCGGGTAAAATCCCACGGGTTGTGCACGGGGCCATAAGCGGAGTATTCATTGCTGGCACCCATGGCAAACTCGTCCAAATTGGTTTTACCGATAATGATGGCGCCGGCTTGTTCCAGACGGTTAATAACGGTGGCCTGATAAGTTGACTTAAAACGCTGAAGTATTTTGGAAGCGGCCGTGGTGCGGCCGGTGACGGTGCATATCAAATCCTTGATGGCAATAGGAATACCGTGCAAGGGAGTTTTACCGGCGTCCGATTGTTTATCGCGTTTTTGGGCGACAGCCCGAGCTTCTTCGTTAAAAACTTCCAAAAAAGCGTTGAGATGGGGTTCCCATTGATCGATTTTTTTTAAAACGTTGTCGACTAATTCGCCGCTGGTGATTTTTTTTGAGTCAAGCGCTTCACTGGCTGCCAAAATTGTTGAGGGTAAGGACATCGCTAGCTGAATACGGCTTTACTTTTGACTTGTCCTTTATGAACGGCCGGCGCGGCGGCTAAGAGTTCATCGGGAGTACAAAGATCGTTGGGTTGAGCGACGTCAGTGCGGGCAACATTTTGCAGGCCGGTAACATCATCGGAAGTGGGCGTATCGGCGGTATCAATCTGTTGAATAACGGAAAAATGACCGAGAATACCGGCCAAGTCGTCAGCGGATTGGGAAGCTTCCTGTTCAGTAAGGCCAAGGCGGGCCAGGGCGGCTACTTTCTGGACACCTTGGGGGGTGATTTTGATATCTGGCATAATATATACACTTTATGCGAACAATGGTATGAATTCAAACTTTCATTTAGAATTTTCAATTTTCAATCAATGCCCAATGACCAAATTCCAAACGTTACATGGTTTGGGCATTGAAAATTGGATAATTGGGAATTGATTGGAAATTGGTAATTGGAAATTGGAAATTAATGACTAAGTAACCGGTTATTGATTATTTTATCATTTTCATAAATTGCTGCGGCGTGATAATTGTTAGTCCCATTTTTCTGGCTTTATCAGCTTTGGAGCCGGCGTCTTCTCCCACGACTACATAGTCCACTTCTTGGCCGGCGGCGGAGGCGACTTTACCGCCGAGAGCTGTGACGCGCTGTTTAGCTTCGTCGCGAGTCATGTCTGACATTGAGCCGGTAAAGAGAAAAGTTTTACTGGATAGCGCCCCGTCGGTTTCGGGAGCCGTGATGCGTATGCCGGCGGTTTCATATTTTTGAATAATTTTTTGAACTGTTTTGTCACGGAAAAAATCATAAGTAGCTTGAGCGATTTTCTCCCCCACTCCAGATACACCAGCCAGTTTTTCGACGGAGGCGTCGCGGATACGATCAAGCGAGCGAAATTCCCGTGCTAAGTCCTGGGCGGTAACGGTACCGACTTGAGGAATGCTTAACGCGGCTAAAAACCGTGCCAGGGGAATAATCTTGTGTTGGCTGATTTCGTCAATAAGTTTTTGCGCTGATTTGTCGGCGAATCTTTCCAGCGGCAGTAAATCGCCGACGGTAAGCTGCCAAACATCAGGGGCGTCTTTGATTAACCCTGCCTGCAGGAGCTGTTCAACTATCTTGTCTCCTAAGCCGTCAATATCAAAGCCACCCGAGCCGACAGCGTGCAGAATTTTTTCCCGCTGAACCGGAAAACAATTACGGTTAGTACAGCGGTAAGCAACGCCGTCCGGTTCCTTAATTACCGGCGAGCGGCAAATAGGGCATTTTGAGGGCATGGAGAAAGGTTTGGTTCGGGGGGGGCGAAGTTTGGGCAACGCGCGCACTACTTCGGGGATAATGTCACCGGCCTTGCGGATAATGACCGTGTCACCGATACGTACATCTTTGCGCTTGATTTCGTCGGCATTATGCAGGGTGGCGCGCGAGACGGTGGTGCCGGCTACGGATACGGGGCGCAGATGGGCAACGGGGGTAAGTACGCCCGTACGGCCGACTTGGACAACAATATCCTCCACAATAGTGGTGGCTTCTTCGGCGGCAAATTTATAGGCGATGGAGCCGCGGGGAGCTTTGCCGACAACGCCGAGCCGCTGTGAAATATTTAAATCGTTGATTTTAATGACAGCACCGTCAACGAGAAAAGGACGACGGTTGCGCTGCTTGTCTTCTTTTATCAGGTAGCGGGACACTGCCTCCAGATCGCGGCAGAGTTTGGCGTCAGGCGGAACGGGAAAACCAAGTTTCTGTAATAAGTCGTATTCGTCTGTTCGAGTATTAAGGACGGCGCCGGCGGTAATCTCCCAAGCGAAGAAGCGTAGGGGACGTTCGGCCGCGACGGCAGGATCCAGTTGGCGGATAGAACCGGCGGCGATGTTACGCGGGTTGGCAAAAAGTTTTAAGCCTTGTTTGGCGCGCTGTTTATTGAGCCGGGCAAAATCTTGTTTCAATAAATATACTTCGCCGCGAACTTCCAGGCGCTTGGGGTGGGGTTGATTCAAGCGAAGCGGAATAGCCTCGATGGTTTTAATGTTATGAGTAACATCTTCACCTACGCGTCCGTCGCCACGCGTGGCGGCGCGTATTAAAATGCCGTCTTCGTACATTAAAGCCATGGCCACGCCGTCTATTTTCAGTTCGATGAAATAGTCGTACGCCGCGCGGACTATTTTTTTGTTTCTGGTCTCCCACTGGGATAGCTCTTCATCGGAAAAAGCGTCTTGGAGAGAAAGCATGGGGACGGCGTGTTGAACCTGGCGCAGTTCGGGCAGGGGCTTGCCCCCCACTCTTTGGGTGGGTGAGTCTGGTGTTATAAGGTCGGGAAATTGCTGTTCCAGTTGGGCGAGCTCATGTTTCAAGCTGTCCAGGGCGGCGTCGGATATTTCCTGGGTATCCTTGACATGGTAGAGATAGCGATGGTGATTGATTTCTTGACGCAGTTTGGTGATTCTGCCTTTGGCTTGTGGTTTGGTCACTTTATTTGGATTTAGTGTCTAGTATCTAGTATTTAGTATTTTACGTATGATATGTAATTCATACCAACCACATCTAATAACTACCATATGTCATGCCGGCCCCCGCGCCGGCATCCACGACGTGGATTCCGGGTCGGAGCCCGGAATGACCCGGAGAGTCCGGCATACCCGGAAGAGATTAGTGTGGTTCGTATTATTCACCGCACTCGGGGCTATTTATGTTCAGACGGCGTTTGGCGTTGGCGTAGGAGCCGACGATTTCGTCGGCGCAGATGGTTCCGGCCGGCAGGTTAACGGAGGCCTGGCCGTTGTAAGCAGCCTCGGACGTGTCGCCGTTAATATTGGTGTAAACTAAAGTGCTGTCAACGGCAATGTCAGTATTAAATTGTTTGGCAGCGCGATAAAAAATCTCTTCGAGTCCCGAATTGGCGGCGTAATAGGCACGTTCGGATGCGACAATATCCTGGGTGAGTTTAATTTGACGGGAAAGAATACCGTTAAGAATAATAACCGACGAAGCGATTATTAAAAGCATCATCAGAGCGATGTAAACGGAGATATCGCCTTGGGATTTGTGGGAGTGGTTCATGGTTAAAAAAGCATTAAGGCCGGAAAGGATTTACTTGACGGGAGGCGACAGTATTTTGCAGGTGCAGGGCGGACTGGCTTTGTCCGGCGGAATGAACGGTAAACAGTATAGTGACGAGGCCTTGATTGGTTAAGCGATTGCCTGTCACGACGGCGGGGTGCGGTTTAAACGTAACTTCATCGAACACGGTAGTGTCGTCGGTCATGGTTTGCCAACTGTCAATCTCGGCATAAGCATCGCTACAGAATGAGGCGGGATCAGCGTTAACTTCGGCGCGCTGAAAAGGATGATTATCCTGGTCAGGATTGGTGCGATAATAGACACAGCTTCTATTCTGGTTACGGAACGAAAAGACAGAGGAGTTGTTGTCGGAGTAGGTGTCATAGGTGCTGCCGTAACCGGTACGGGCTTCACGATTGAACATTTCCAGCGACAGGCGAGTATCTTCCTGAAGCTGTTGATAAGCTATATCGCGGCGCTGGTTGGAGACAAAACGGGAATATACGCCACTGGTAATAACAATGATTATGGAAAAGATAGCGATGGCAGTGATCAGCTCAATAAGAGTGAAGCCATGATACCAATTTTCAATTTTCAATTTTTCAATTTTCATTGAATTTTCAATTTTCAAATTATGATGGCGGCACATACCAATTAAACAGTCTGGTTTTTAGCGAAATTTCCTGATTGGTCCAGGTCACGGTGGAAGTTACATCAACGTAATCTAAATAGGTCAAAGGATCAGCGGGATTGCTACTGGCGCAATCAACAGTAATGAGACGGCTGTAAGGGGTGAGGTTGTTGGCGGTGTCGTTATTGTGTGTCCATTGGCCGGCCGGTGTTAAGTAAAGCGACGTCTGGGTATCATCGCCGATAAATATGCCGGTGAATTCATCAAGGTCAATAGTTAAATTGCCAGTGTCGCCCGAGTCGGAACAAAGCTGATCAGTCCAGCCGGGATTGTCGGCGCTAAACCAATTCTGATCGCGCCAGGCTTGGACCAATTCCAGCCCCTCTCTGGCCAGAGCAGTGGCAATAAATTTCTGTTGAGCTAGTCGGGTGGCTTTATTGTTTGTGGCCATGATACGTGACAATAAAACAATGGCGACAACGACAATAAAGGTGGCGACCACAACGCCGATTAGAGTTAGGCCGCGGGAGTTTTGTCTATTTTGTAATTTGGCCATAAGGCAGGACATTAAGAATAGCTTGCGAGTGTTGAGTGGTTAGTGTGATAGCGGCCGGTTGATTGTCGGTAACAGCGACGGCATTAGCGGATAGGGATAACGTGGGCGGGATGGCAATGAATACAAACACGGGCGCTTGGACGGTAGTGATCTGTTGAGGTAGTTGGCTCGATAGGATTTTATAATCTGACGAAGTATATTCGTAGTTGCCGTCAATATCGGCAAACATAATAGCGGCGTTGCCATCGAAAGCAAGACCGACATCGGAGCAGGTTTTGGCGTTATCAAATTGATCCAGGCAGGCTTGGTCGCGTTCTTCGTTGACGGCGCGCTGGCCGGCAGTGCGCAGGAGAGATTGGATTTCTTGTTCGGCATTCGTTAGGGCGTGGCGGTCGCGCGCCGTCGGGTAGGCCGTAGCGATAATTGACGCCAATATGGAGAAAATGACCAGAGTAACAACGAGTTCGATTAACACGAAGCCGCGGGGTTTAAGACGAGACATGTTTTTATTGTAAAGCACAGGCGAGTGATTTAACACTGTTGTTTGTTGGTTAATTCATTGAACAGGGTGGCACCACTACAATTTGCCTCTTGCCCTCATTCTCGGCCGGTCAAGAGGCAAATTGTAGTGGTGCCGGCGGACTACCGGAACCCAAGGAGTGTTAAGAGGTGGAGAGGAAGGGAGGGAAAGAGGAGGAGCAGGACGGCAGCGCCAAGGAGAAAGGGGCCGAAGGGGATGGCGGTTTTAACGGTGGCCTTTTTAGCGAGCAGGAGCCAGAGTCCGACAAGGCCGCCGGCCCAGAAGGATATCAGCAGCAGGCTGATTGTCCCCCACAGTCCAAATAGCAGGCCCAGCGGCAGCATTAGCTTGACGTCGCCGAAGCCAATGCCGCGGCCGCGAGTAACTAAGTACAGTAGTACCAGAAAGCCCGTGCCGATAAACATGCCATACATACTATTGAATGGTTGGCGACAAGTAGTAAGTAGTAAGTAGCATGCAGTAAGGGATTTAGATGGGCTGAACATTATATAAAAAAATATAGTTACTGTGAATAAGATTATAAAAATATCGGGGAGAATCATGGCTTTAAGATCGATGACGAATAGAATTATTACTAAAGACGTAATGGTAAATAGTAATAGAGTAGAGATAATGCCGACAGGAGTTGACGATAAAGGCGTGGCAAGGGTGAGAAAAAGCAAACCGGTAGCGAGTTCGACTAGCGGGTATTGGACAGAAATTTCAGACGCGCATCGAGCGCAGCGGCCACGCAGGAAGGTAAACGATAGGATGGGAACCAATTCCCACCAGCGTAGGGTGTTGCCGCATTTGGGGCAGGCGGAACGGGAGGTGGTAATGTCCTGACCGGAGAAATAGCGGAGGATGACGACGTTTAAGAAACTGCCGATGAGGGTGCCGAAAACAAAGATAAGTATGGGAAAGATGAGGGTAGTCATGAGGATATAGAGAAAACAGGATAATTAATTTTAAATTTCCAATTTTTAATTTTCATTCAATTTTCAATGTCTTAATTTTCAAATTTTGGTAATTAAGGTTGTGTTTATTGGAAGAATGATGTGTTTGAAAATTATAAATTGTTAATTGAATGAAAATTAAAAATTGGAAATTGGAAATTAATTTACTATTAAGTTAGCACAAAACGTGCTTTTAAAATTACCTATTTTATTCAGTGATACTGTTTTACGATGCCGGGCAACGCAGGGGGTCACCATCTTTGGCGTTGTCGGGGCAGGGACTGGAAAAAGTTGAGAAAACTCCGGTAGCGTCGACGCAGTAGTAGCTGCTGCTGTCGGTTTTTAGCGGCGCGCTGATGCAATAGTCCCCTACTTGCGACTCTCGCAAGATGGCGGCATGGGGTTGTTCGGGTGTGGCGATGTAATTGAGGATTTTGTCCATATCGGCATGCAAGACATCCAGTTGCGCGCTTATTTCCGCATTCTGTGTCCAGTCTTCATAGCTGGCGCCGTTGGAGTCATAAACTTCTTCAGCCAGCCAGCGCATTTGACGGACGTCGTTGCGGATACTGTTGTCAAAGGCTTTCTGCTTGCCTCCTTGAACTGCCATGATTACTAAAGTTATGAGGATACCAAGAATGGCGATGACTATAAGGAGTTCGACAAGATTAAAGCCACTTTGCTTGTTCATGTTCTTTTAATAATATCACATAATTAAGAAGTGGTTATTAGGTAATTATCAACATGGTAAAAAAATACTCGCTTTTTAGAGCGAGTATTTTTTGTTTAGGCTGAGCAGGAGTTCTGCTTTTATGGAGTTACGGTGTATCAGCTGTACAAGTAAACGCAGTGGCGTTGCAGCTCCAAGCGCCTTCTTGAAATGCTCCACTAGCATCTACGCATACCTTACTATCATCTTCACCTTGGTTAAGTGTTGCCTGAACGCAGAAAGCACTTGCACTGGACACAGCGGTAAGAGCTGAACCGGTGTAAGCCTCGCCAACATCTGTTGCTAGAGCGGCAACAGAATCAGCTGTTGATTGATCGCCGCAATCCGTAGAATCGGCTGCTGCTCCGGCATTAAAGCAGGCTGCTACGCCTGTGGTGCCAGCTGTGTTTTGATAAGCGGCTCCCTGGCTGTCATAGATAATCTCCGCGATAGTGCGCAGCTGACCGACATCCGATTTGATGCGGGCGTCATTGGCTTTTTCTCGCGCGTTGCCCAAGGCTACCAGCACGAGGGCGGCGAGGATACCAATAATGGCGATTACGACGAGCAACTCAATTAGGGTAAAACCCTTCGAATTTTTACTCATGTACCCTCACCTCCTCTCATATTTTGGAATTTAGAATTAAGAATCTGATAATTGTTTTCCACAGGTTGCTATGTAAAGAGTATAGCATGTTTAGGTAGTAGGTAGTAGCAAGTAGCTGTAGTAGGTAGTATGTAGTAGGCAATATGCAGAAGGTAGTAGCAAGCAGTAAGCAGTATGTAGTAAGGGACGACCCGAAATACTATTTGATGCTACGAATTAGTCCGCCGATAATCTTATGTGCTGTCACAGAGTTATTGGCAAGACTTAAAAAATCAGCGTCGGAAATATAGCCAACATCACGAGCGATTAACAGTTGATTCTGCAATTCGGCAGCAGAGGCTTGTGCCATATCATAAAATCTGATTTTGTCTTTGGGTGAGCGTCGATTAAAGCCTTCTGCAATATTTGATGTAATAGATACAGCGGCTCGTCTTATTTGACTGGTAAGGCCAAATAATTCTTCTGAAGGAAATTGTTTGGTGGTCTTGTAAATGTTAAGGACAAGCCTATGACTCTCCTGCCATGCTTTCAAACTTGTAAAAGACTTAATCGTGCTTGCTACTTGCTGCATGCTACTTACTACCTTATAGCTACAAAACCAAAACAAGATTATAAATTGGCAGAATGACAGCAGAGACAACGATGCCGACGCCGATGGCCAGTAATACTACTAAAACCGGCTCCAGAAAAACGGTGACGGATGAGAGGATCTCATCGACGTCGCGCTGGAAAAAGCGGTGGGCTTCGGCAAAAGCTTTGTGCACTTCACCGCTGCGCTCCCCTACCGCCACAGTGGCGGTGAGCATGGGGGGAATATACGGCTCGTTTTCCCAAACAGAAGAAAGCGAGGCGCCGTCTTTGACGGCGGTGCGGGTGTCGTCTAAAATGCGCTGGTAAATTTTATTGTCGATTGACTCGCGGGCAATTTGCAGGGATTCCAGGACGGGCACGTCACTTAGAAATAATGTGTGCAGAACGGAGGTTAAGCGGGATAAATAAACTTTTTGAAAAATTACTTTCAGGCCGGGGATACGAAGCACTAAAGAGCTTAGAGTGTATTGGCCTTCGGGGGTTTTAAGGTAAGAACGAGTGATAATAGCTAAAGCGATGGCAATCAAGACAACAATGTACCAATATCCCTGAAAAAAAGAGGTGGCGGCAATAAGGATGCGCGTGGGGAGGGGCAGACGGACGCTGGCTTCAGTAAAGAGTGCGGTAAGCTGGGGCATAACAAAAAGAAACATAATGACAACAACAATGATTACGGCGGTGATGACAAACAGCGGATACATAAGAGCGCTTCTGATTTTGCGGGTGAAGTTGTAAGTTTGCTCCAGATAATCAGCCATAACACCCAGTGAATTCGAGAGGCGCCCGCTGGCTTCGCCGGTGCGGACAACACCCAAATAGAAAACAGAGAAGGTGGCCGGGTATTTGCTCATGGCTTGAGACAGGGAGGCGCCATCTTCAATATCATAAGCGATGTCGGTAAGCAGTTGGCGCAGCGAGGCTTTGTCCGATTGTTTAACCAACGCGCGGATGGCTTCCAGAACAGGCACGCCGGCGTTAATCATGGAGGAAAGCTGACGGCTGATTAGTACCAGATCTTTAGTATTAACTCGTCCGCCTAAAACGTTGCGGTTCAGGAGCGAACGGACGCCGGCACCGGAGTTTATTTCCAGAGGTATAAGACTATGGGATTGCAGTAGCGCCCGGGCACGTTCTTCAGTGGGCGCCTGCAGAGAGCCTTTTACTTCCTGGCCGGCGGCATTTCTGGCGCGATAGCTATACGATGACATCTGTTTTAGCAATTTGTTATTAGCTAATAGCTACTAGTAAGTTTAGCACGGATATTTAGTAGTAAGTAGCAAGTAGTAAGAAGCAAGGGAACGACGACGTATAAATCCTTACTACTTACTACGTTCTACTTGCTACTACCGATTAAGCGTTTTAACCGACGAGAAATACGGGCGGGCATCTTGCAGGCGGACGGCATTGGAATCAACCAGGGCTTGGAGGCTGGCGTCCAGTGTTTGCATGCCGACATCGGCGCTGGTTTGAATGATGCCCATGATTTGATGAATATTGCCTTCCCGAATGACGTTTTTGATAGCGGTGGTGGCGATCATAATTTCCACAGCCGGAATGCGTCCGCCTTCCTGCCAGGGCAGTAAGCGCTGGGAGATGACGCCGGAGATAGTGGCGGAAAGTTGGGAGCGAACCTGGTGCTGTTGTTCGGGCGGGAAGGAATCGATCAGACGTTCGACGGTTTGGGCGGCGTCATTGGTGTGCAAGGTAGCGAAAACCAAGTGGCCGGTTTCGGCGACGGTAATAGCGGTGCTCATGCTTTCCAGATCGCGCAATTCGCCGACCATAATAACGTTCGGATCCTGCCGCAGGGTGGAGCGAATAGCGCTGGCGAAAGAAGAGGCATCGCGGCCGATTTCGCGCTGATCAATAATCGATTGAATGTCGGTAAATTGATATTCAATCGGATCTTCAACGGTAATGATATGCTCACGTCGTTGTTGGTTAATATAGTCGATAAGGGCGGCCATGGTAGTGGATTTGCCGTGGCCGGCGGGACCGGCTAAAAGAACAAAGCCTTGCTTGAGGTCGGCAAACTGCGTGACCTGCGGCGGCATGTGCAGTTGTTCGATGGTTCTGATCTCTTTGGGAATCAAGCGCAGAGCGGCGGAGTAATAACCCAGATGTAAAAAGACGTTGACGCGAAAACGAGTACCGTCGGCCAGAGCATAAGAAAAATCAGATTGCATGTATTTCTCCATCTGCGCGTGCAGGCGATCATCGTCACGCAACAGAGTTTTTATTATTGTTTTTATTTCGTCGTCGGAAAGAGGCTCGTCGCTGACGGGCTGAAGTTTGCCGTCGATCCGGAAGAAGGGTGGACGCTGTTCGGCGACGTGAATATCGGAAGCGCCGGCGTCTTTGGCTTCGCGCAATAAATCATCTATGGTGCGCATGGAGATAAAAGAATGAAGGATGTTTTCTTTATTGTATATTATTTAGTAGCAACTTAGTAGCAAGTAGTATCCCCCGTCGCCCCGCTCTTAGCGGGGACTATGGGGGACAAGAGTAGTAAGGGACAAAGTTGTGTAGTAGGTAGTATGCAACAGGAAATAGGTAGTCAGTGATTACTTAATTTTTAATTATAAATTTTTCAGCCGTCGCACAAGGCTATGGCCGACACAGTAATTTTTAATCAATTTATTAATGTTTAAATTCCTTAATGACAATTAAAACATTATGTAATTGTAGAATTGACTAAAAATTAAAAATTATACCAACCGAAACTAATCCCTGCCACGTCATGCCGGACCCTGATCCGGCATCCAGTAGAGTACCCGCTGGATTCCGCATCCCGTGCGGAATGACAAAGTGGAAGGAATTAACTTCGGTTAGTATGAGTTGCTGATCAGCTAGATTGTTCTTTCTTTTTGCTTGCCAATAGCTTGGTAATTTTGGCGACAACTTCGGTGGGAGTGTAATGAGCTTTGATAATATAGTCATCGGCGCCAAGCTGTACTCCCCTTTCCACGTCCGGTTTTTGGCCAAGGTTGGTTAACAGGATAATAGGCAGGTTTTTGGTGCGCTCTTCTTTACGGGCGGATTCAAGGATTTCAAAGCCGTCTTTTTTGGGGAGAACAATGTCTAATAAAACCAGGTCGGGCAGGGGGTCTTTCTGCAGCGTTTCCCAAGCGGTTTCGCCGTCTTCAACAACGGTGACCTGATAACCAAGACCGGAAAGTTTGGTATTATACATGCCGGAAATAAAGGAATCGTCTTCAACTAAGAGAATTCTGGCTTTACTGTCGGTCATATAAATGTTTTAGGATATTAGACCTTGTTTGCGTAAAGTGTCTGTGTTGGTCGATCCTGTGGATATTATAATGCTTTATTGACGAATTGTTAAATGGCTCTGTTGTCTATGCGCTTCATGCTCCTTCAGTAGAGTGATTGCGATTGACTGGTGACGCGCAGCACATCTTCATATTGCACTTCACCGGCGAGCGCTTTAAGCAGGCCATCCTGGCGCATAGACAGATATCCTTCGGAGCGAGCGATATCATATAAGATATCGTAGTCGGCCGATTCGTTGATGGCGGAGCGCATTTTGCGCGAGACGGGAATAATTTCGAAAATTGCCAATCGACCGACGGTGCCGGTTTCGTGACAAGCAGGACAACCTTCGGCTACATATAAGTGGCGCGGATCAGTCAAATTGGAGCTGGTTTTATAATCGGCGGGAACATGGGCTAGCTCGGCCGCTATTTTCTCCCGCAGTCGCGAAGGTATGTCTTGTTCTTTCTTGCAAGCCGGACATAGTTTGCCAACCAAACGTTGAGCGGCCAGCAAGCGCAGAGTAGCGGTGAGCAGATAAGGGTCAATACCCATGTCAATCAGGCGCGGGACGGTGCCGACAGCATCGTTGGTGTGGATAGTGGATAAAACCAGGTGCCCGGTTAAAGAGGAGTGCACGGCCAGGGCGGCGGTTTCTTTGTCGCGGATTTCGCCAACCATTAATATGTCCGGATCCTGGCGCAATAAATTGCGCAAGCCGGAGGCAAAGGTAAGGCCAATGGCGGGATTGATTTGAGTTTGATTGACGCCTTGAATGTCGTATTCAACCGGGTCTTCCAATGTAGCGATATTAACTTCCGGTGTATTGATAAGACTAACGGAAGTAAACAGCGTGGTGGATTTGCCGGCGCCAGTGGGACCGGAAATTAAAATGATGCCGTGGGGAGCGGTTAAATGCTCGCGGAAAATTTTCTGTTGGGGGCCGCGTAATCCCAACTCATCAAAGGAAGGAGCGCCCCGGGATTTGTCTAAGATACGCAGAGCGATTTTTTCGCCGAACACGGTCGGCATGACGGAAACACGAAAATCAAAAGCGCGCTGATCAGCGGTAATGGAAAAGCGACCGTCCTGCGGCAGGCGTGATTCGTCTATTTTTAGGTTGGATAATATTTTAATCCGGGAGATGATGGCCAGGTGAGCGCGTTTCGGTAAAAGGAGCGAGGTATGCAAAGCACCATCAATACGGTAACGAATGCGCAGGTCTTTGGCGGTTGGTTCGACGTGGATGTCGGAAGCATTGCCTTCGATGGCGTGGCGGATAATGACAGCGACTACCTTAGTAACCGGGGCCTCGGCGATGTAGCGGGCAATATCTTTGTCGTCTTTGCCGGGCAGTTTGGTTTGAGCTACTTCAGCGCTGAAATCACGTAGGGCGCTGCCTATTTCCACTTGTATTTCACTGGAGCCACCAAGCATCTTGTCTATACCCTCTTGGGAAGAAATAAACACTTCGGGAGTCAGCCCTCTTTTTTTGGCGATAAACTTAACGGCTTCCAGCGCCTGGAAGTCGTTCGGAGATTCCAAGGCGACTTGCAGTTTGCCGCCTTTTTCGCCAAAAGCGAAAAAATGGTAGGTGGCCGCGGCTTGGCGGGAAATGTCCCGCATAGCTTTTTCATCAGGCTGAACGGATGACAAGTCTATGTACGGCACGCCGGTTGCCTCGGCTTTTACTTGCGCCAGTTGTTCGGGATAGACAATTTTTTCTTCCCGTAAGACATCCAGAAAGGATTTCTGTTCGGCTTCCTGGCGGCGATGAATACGCTGGATCTGTTCGGGCTTGATTAGGCCGCGTTCAAGCAGAAGTTCTTCTATTTTATTGGGGTCGGACATATTGAATTTTCAATGTTCCAATTTTCAATTAACACTTTTACAAAAATGGGTTGGTTTTGCCGGCTTGGGCGGGAGGCTGAACCGGCAACGAGCCGTCGTTAATAAGTTGCTTGTTTAAAGAGGTATAATCCGGCGCTTGAAATACGCGGCTGTTTGTTTCTAAGGAAGAAGTGGTAGCGGCAGACGGCTGGTTGTCCGGCGTGACGGAAGCGGCAGGCAAAAGCAAAAGGGCGACCAAACCGGCGGCGGCAATAGTCAGCAGAACAACAACAAGCCAGATGATTGTTTTATTAGGGGAGGAAGGCATGGATTAATAAGTGATTAGCTATTAGTAAAATTACTGGCCGGGTTGATAAGAATAAAAACGGATGGCAAGTTCGGTGCTAAGTGAGTCAAGCTGATTTTTGTCGCGAGAAAGCGTCAGGGTGGCAACGTCAAAAATACGGGCTGATTTGTAGAGCTCATCAAGCAGGGTGCGTATTTGCTGATAGGTGCCGGCAGTTTTCACATTGAAACCAAACGGCAGTACATCCGCCGGGATGTCAGTGTCTTCGGCGCGGACACGACGGCTGCGCAAGGAGTTTTGAACACTGGTACTGGTGTCGCTGACTGATTCCACGCTGACTTGCGCGGTGGCAGCGGCGCGATCAATAATGCGCAGGGCATCTTCCATCTGATCATCGGTGGGCAGAACAACATTAAGTTCTTTTTCGTGTATCTGCTGGTCGGCTAGGAAGCTTTTTTTGGCGTCAACGGTTTGAAGAAATTCCTGTTTTTGTGCCGCTTGCGTTTGAATGTCGCTTATTTGCTGGCGGATATTATTAATGCGCTGAACCGCGGGAACATACGCTAAAAACACCATAAAGATGGCAACAATTATAAGGCCGGAAAGAATAAGGTAGGGCAGGTTAAGGGATTGCTTGGTCATAATTGTTATAGTCCTCCCCTTGTCTGCCAAAAAGACGGCTTGATTTCCAGCGTACCGTTGAAAGTAAAATAACTGGCGGTGATATTGCCTTGTTCGTCTTTGTCGGTAACACGATTAATGGATTTTACGTTGCCGCTCGAAAAAACAGTGGGGCGGTCGGGCTGATCGGCCAGGCTGGCCAAGGTTTGCGCCACAACATCAATATTGGGAGTGGTACCGGAGATGTCCACAGTATTATTATCAACTCCGGCACGAAGAGACGTAAGCACAGTTTCCGGGGGCAATAATTTCTCAAGCTCTTGAAGGAGCGGGTTCCAGTTAACATGATTATCTAATAAAGAACCCAGAACCTGCACCCGGCCTTCAAATAACTGGATGCGGCTGACATCCGGACCAACACGGGTAATTTCTGTTTCCAGGGCGGCCAGCGCGGTTTGGTCCGATCCAAGTCTTTGTTTAAAAACGCGTTCAATTAAAAATAATCCTCCCCAGACAATTAACAAAACGGCCATAACTAAAATCGATAGCATGAAGAGACGTTGTCGACGACGGCGGGCGGCTAAAGCGTATTGTGTACCGGGAGCTAAATTAATTTGCGCCATGGTAAATTTCGCGTGAAGGATTTCTTAGGCTTTATTATACTTGACTTATTTGCCGCTGGGCAAGGCCGACAGCAACAGCGTAGGCGGGGCCAAGCTCGGTAAGCTTACTCACCAGTTGATCCGGTACAGCCAGTCCCTGCCAGGGATTGCCCACACTGACTTTGTGGCGCAGGAAATTCGACCAGGCGGGCGCGAGATCGGGCAGGTTCGCTCCCCCGCCGATTAAGATCGTCTTATTAATTACGCGGCCTGATTGCTGGCTGTAAATATCAAGCAATCGACGCGACTGTTCCATTATCTTGAGCACGGCGTTATTAATAGTAAGGCGCAGGTCTTGGGGCGCACCGGTGCCAAGGCCATATTTGACTTTGAGACTTTCCGCTTGCGCGGTATCCGATCGATTGGACGAGGCAATAGCCGCGGTGATGTCCTTGCCGCCATAATCCAGAGTAAAAGAAACACGGGGAGCGCCCCGGTCGACAATATGATAAGTAGTAACCCGGTCGCCGATATCGATAATTAAGGCGGAGTCGGCCGCGCCGGACAGGAGAGAGCGTGCCAAAGAAAAAGTTTCCACTTCTAAAGCGACGAGGTTGAGTTTGAGAAGTTTAATGAGGCGTTCGTAGCGGTTGACTACTTCTTTGGGGGCGGCGGTTAAAAAGACAGGGACGCTGTCGGCGGCGTTGATTTTAGGGGGAGCTTCTTTTTTATCGGCGGATAAAGGAGTGTGGTCGGAATCCAAATGAGGCGTACCGCCCAAAATGCTCCAACCCAACACGGTTTCACTAAGGTCGGCCGGAACAATATCCCGCGCAGCGAAGTGAACGGCTTTGTCCATGTCGGCATCGGACGCGGCCGGCAAGTTTATAACAGAGGAAAAAACAATACTGCTGGGCAGAGCGGCGATGACGGCGTCGGTGGAAACCTGGGCGGCATCGAGTAATTTTGTTATGGCCTGGGCGGTCTCGGCAATTGCCTTGTCTTCGTCGGTATCCGGATTGATGAGCGGGTTAGGAAAATTGATTTGGCCATAAGTGCCTACTTCCACACGCTTGCGGCGATTAACAAGCTCTACCACTTTTAAGGAAGAAGTGCCGATATCCAGGCCGAGGTATGAATTGGGAGTGCCGAAGAAAACCATATGTTAATAATTTTTAATTTCCAATTTACAATTTTCATTCAATATATAATTTTTAATTTTTAAACAGTTATTGTTTATTATTATAAGTTTTTGAAAATTGGTCATTGTAAATTGAATAGAAATTGATAATTGTAACTTGAAAATTGTTTTACGTATTAGTCTTGCTGTCTTTGTCTTTTTAATATACCATATTTATTGTATGGGACTGTTAGCTTGGATAATTTTAGTAGTAGTGGTGGTGGTAGCGGGGTATGCCCTGCTGGCTTATAATTCGCTAGTGCGGCGGCGCAATCAGGTTAAGGAAGCGTGGAGTGATATTGATGTGCAATTAAAGCGACGGCATAATTTAATTCCTAATTTAATAGAGACCGTTAAAGGCTATGCGTCTCATGAGCGCCAGGCTTTTGATTCGGTGACGCAAGCCCGGGCGCAGGCGCTGGGAGCAAAAACGCCGGCGGAGTCGGCGAAAGCGGAGAATGGTTTGACTTCAACTTTGAAAACTTTGTTTGCGGTCGCGGAAAGTTATCCGGATTTGAAAGCTAACGCTAACTTTTTGGAGTTGCAGAGGGAGTTGTCCGATACAGAAGATAAAATTCAAGCGGCGAGGCGGTTTTACAACAGCAATGTCCGCGACTTTAATACCTCGGTAGAGTCAGTGCCAACAAATATAATTGCCAATATGTTCGGGTTTAAAAAACAGGACTTCTTTGAACTGGAAGACGAAGGAGCAAGGAGTGTACCGAAGGTACAGTTTTAATACCTGGTTTTTTAGACAATTAAATTGTACGTGCGTTTACGCAGGCTTTAATTTTCAATTTTCCAAACATGACGGCTGCGTTTGAAAATTGGTCATTGTGAATTGAATGGAAATTGATAATTGGAAATTGTAAATTGTTTATTATGTCTACTTTATACAATGAAATATCGGCCAACAAACGCCGGTCGTGGGTTTTGATTTTTGTGGTGTTGGTGCTGGTGATCGGCACGGTGGCTTTATATTCTTACGCGGTACGGGGAGATTTTTACTTGCCTGTTGTGGCGGCGATTTTTATTATCCCTTCTACGTTAATCGGCTATTACAGCGGCGATAAAATAGCGTTGATGACTAATCGGGCACGGGAAGTATCGGCGGAGGAAGCACCGGAGTTGCACCGGTTGGTGGAAAACATCGCTATTACGGCCGGTGTGCCCAAACCGAAAGTTTATCTGATCAACTCCCCCGCTCTAAATGCTTTTGCCACCGGGCGGGATCCGGAGCATGCGTCGGTAGCGGTGACGCGAGGATTATTGGAACGGTTGGACAGAGCAGAGATGGAAGGAGTGCTGGCGCATGAGTTGGGGCATGTGCGCAATTACGATATTCGCTTTGCTACTTTGGTAGCGGTGCTGGTAGGGTTTTTGGTGATACTATCGGATATTTTTCTGCGTATGACTTTCTGGGGTGGTGGCCGCAGGCGCGGCGATGGGGAAAACAGCGGTCAGCTGGGGGCGATTCTGGCAATAGTCGGCTTGGTCATGCTGATTGTCTCCCCGATCGTGGCCAAGCTGATTCAGTTGGCAATATCACGACAGCGAGAATATTTGGCGGATGCGTCAGGAGTATTGCTGACCCGCTACCCGGAAGGACTGGCGCGGGCGCTGGAGAAAATTGCCGGTTCCCCGCCGCTCCCGACAGCTGGAAAAGCCACCGCTCATTTATATATCGCTAACCCATTTTCGCGCAGGTCTTTCAGTAATCTGTTTTCCACTCATCCGCCGATTGAGGAGAGGATAAAGCGCCTGCGGGCGATGTAGAAAACTTAAAACGCAAAACGCAAAACAACAACTTAAATATCAAAACAATTTGTCCGTTACTCTGGTAATGCAGTCAGACGAAAAGCCGCGGGAGGCGAGGAAGCGATATAGTTTTTGTTTGTCGTTTTTGGCATTGCTATGCAGTCGCTGCCAACGGCTGGCAGCCTCGGTGGCAATTTTAACTTCGTGTTCGTCGGTGAAAACTTGTCCGATAGCGGATTCTATTATATCGCCCGCTATCCCCTTCTGTTTAAGTTTGGCTTTAAGCCAGTAGGGGCCGACCGATTTGTAATTCAAAACGCTTGCGATGTACGAAGCGGCGAAGTCGGCGTCGTTGATAAGTTGGTTGTCTTTTAACCAATTGATAGTGTCATCAATTTGCGCGGCGGTGATTTTTTTTTGCTTAAGTTTGGCGCGCATTTCAAATTCCGTGTAATCACGGCGGCTTAGAATTTTCTGGGCCTGATAATGAGGATCGTTAGTATTACTGCTCATGAAAAATTATTTATATGTGTAGATAATTTGGCTGGTTAGGATAAACAAAGAAAATAAATTACAAACTTATCAAACCACAAATTCCCAGCCGCCGCCAATCTATCCAATAACAATTATGAGGAAACGGGCTATGGCTGGCGCAGCAAACAAAACACAATTTACAAAACACAAGCACGTCGTATTGTTTGTTGCGTTTGAAATTTGTCGCTTGTTTGGGATTTGTAATTTGTTATTTGTGATTTTTAAAGAGTCTCTTGCGTGAAGGTGGATAAACGAGTAAGAAGTAGGTGTTACTATGAGCCGGCGAGCGAGTAAAATTAAGTTTGTAAGGCCGGAGGTGTAGCATAGGCTTAAACTTGTTATACTATCTCTATCTTAAATAATCATTACCAGGAACAACATAATGGACAATCCAATTCAAGACAAATTAACCAGCAGGCTAAAAAATGTTTTATCGACGGCGGCCAAAATTAGCCAAGAGTTAAAACACCGGCGCATTGGTACCGAGCATATTGCGTACGGCATGATGCAGGAATCCGGCTCGCTGGCCTACAGTATCTTGAAAAAATTCGGTTTTACACCGGAATTCATTCGCGGAGAACTGGAAAAAATGGAGAAGTCGGCGCAATGGAAAGAAGAGCTGTCACCGAAGGCGCGTTCGGCCTTTGAGAAAGGCGCGCGCACCGCTTTTCAGTACCATCATCGCTATATCGGCACCGAGCATGTTTTGTTTGGAATTTTATCCTTGAAAGATTCAACCGCTTATAAATTACTGGAAAAATCGCCGGTGGACGTGAAGGCGCTGATGCAGCAAGTGCAGATAGTTTTAAAGAGCACTTCTCACTTCCCCGATTTGTCCAACTTTTTGGGTATGCCGGTAGCGATGCCTCCTACGGAAATAGCGGGAGGCAAGAGAATGATGCGCGACGGCATCGGCGGTGTGATGGGTGAGCCAGGCATGGCGGGAGCGGGAGCAGGTGAAAAACAAAAAACACCAGCGATTGATTATTTCACGCAAGACCTAACCCAAGAGGCGCGCGATAATAAATTCGACCCGGTAATCGGGCGCGCCAAGGAAATCGAGCGGGTGATGAGCATTTTAAACCGGAAAAACAAGAATAATCCGATTTTAATCGGCGAGCCGGGCACGGGCAAGACAGCCATTGTGACCGGTTTAGCCCAGCGCATCGCGCGGGGGGAAGTCCCACCCAAGCTCATCAATCGGAAAATATTGTCGTTGGATTTGACCAGTATTATCGCCGGTACAACTTTTCGCGGTGAATTTGAGGAACGTATAAAAGAGCTGGTACGGGAGCTGGAGAGTAGTAAAGAGACAACACTATTTATCGACGAACTGCACACGATAGTGGGTGCCGGTTCGGCCGGCGGCAGTCTGGACGCGGCTAACATGTTGAAGCCTTTGCTGGCGCGGGGAGATGTAAGCGTAATCGGCGCGACCACAATGGATGAATATCGCAAGCATGTGGAAAAAGATTCGGCGCTGGAGCGGCGTTTTCAGCCGGTGCAGGTTAAGGAACCGACGCCGGAGGAAGCCGTGATGATTTTGCAGGGAGCGCGCGAGGCTTATGAACAGCATCACGGATTAACAGTTACCGACGAGGCAATAAAAGCAGCGGTGGAAATGAGTGTGCGTTATATCGCCGACCGGTTTTTGCCGGACAAAGCTTTGGATTTACTAGATGAAGCGGCAGCTACCTTGCAGCTAAAAATTGCCGGCAGCGAGGCGGCCAAGGAAGCGCATGACTTAAAACAGCAGAAAGAAAAATTGCGCGCTTTAAAAGAAGAAGCTATTGAAGCAGAGAATTACGAGGAAGCCCTGCAGGCCAAACGCAAAGAAGACCAGCTGACGGAGAAACTGGCGGCGATAGCGCGCAAAGCGAGTCAGCAGAAAGAAGGTGACCGGCCGTCTATAACTAACGAGGATATTGCCCGAGTGGTAGCGGAATCCACGGGCATTCCGGTAACGCGCTTGTTGAAATCGGAAACGCAAAGGCTGACCAATTTGGAAGAAATTTTGCACCGATATATTGTCGGTCAGGAAGAAGCCATTGCGGCGGTGGCGCGGTACGTGAGGCGCAGCCGCGCGGGAATAGCCAATCCTAATCGGCCGCTGGGATCGTTTATATTTCTGGGGCCGACAGGTGTGGGTAAAACGGAAACGGCCAAGGTGCTGGCACGGGAAGTATTTGAAAATCCCGAAGCTTTGATACGTGTAGACATGTCGGAGTTCATGGAAGGACACACGGTGTCGCGAATGATCGGCGCGCCGGCCGGTTATGTCGGTTACGAAGAAGGCGGGGGTTTGACGGAACGTGTGCGGCGCCAGCCTTACTCAATTGTATTATTCGACGAGATCGAAAAGGCACACCGCGACGTGCTGAATATATTGCTGCAAATTTTGGATGAAGGACAATTAACCGATGCGCACGGCCGTACGGTGAATTTCCGCAATACGATTGTGCTTATGACCAGCAATATCGGTTCGAAACAGTTGGCACAACAAGCGCGGATGGGCTTTGCCCTGCCGGAAGAAAGCGTGGCACGCGAGGCCGCGGAAGAGCGTTATGAGGAAATGAAAGACATGGTCTTGAAAGAATTGCACGACCACATGGCGCCGGAGCTAATCGGACGCATTGATCAAGTGATTGTTTACTCGCCTCTTAAGTTGAAAGACTTGCTCCGGATTACGGATTTGCATATTGCCGAGTTGGCGGCCAGGTTAGCGCCAAAAAATATTACCATGGACATTTCCAAAGGGGTGCGGCAGGAAATTGCCGAGAAGGCTTACGCCGAAGGCAAGGGAGCGAGGCCGATTAGACGGATTGTGCAGGAAATACTGGAAGACCCAATAGCCAATTCGGTTATCAGTGAGGAAATCGGCAGCGGAAAAACGGTGCTGGCACGAAAGACGGGGGGACGAGTGGAAGTGACGACGAAGTAAGTTAAAACTAAAAGTGCAAAGCTAAAAACTACAAGATAAAGCATAAAGGAACGACGACTAAATTCTTTCGGGTTTTGGGTTGTTGTTTTGCATTTTTCGTTTTACGTTTTAAATTTATGAGTGTATTGGCAAAAATTTCTTCCACGCTAAAGAATGATGGTTATATAATCTGCGATGCTCTTCTGGATTTAATCGCTCCTCCCCGCTGTATGAATTGTTTGACGGAGGGTAGTTATTTGTGCCGGAAGTGTCGGGAGAAAATCAGGTTTACCGGCAAGCAAACTTGCCTGGTGTGCCATAAGCCGTCGGCGCGCGGATTGACTTGCCGGCGGTGCCAAAAGGACACCCGGTTATATGGTTTGTTGTCTTTTGGCTCGTATCAGTCGGCGTGGCTACGCCGCGGTATCGGCTGGCTGAAGTTTAAAAGCGTGGCGGGAGTGGCGCCGGACTTGGCTTATTTGTTGTTGCCTTTATTGGCGCAGATAGCGCCCATCAGTGAGCTGTGCCAAGAAGCGGTGATCGTGCCGATACCGCTTCATCCGCGCCGTTTGCGGCAGCGCGGTTTTAATCAAAGCGAAGAAATTGCCAGACATATTTCGTCAGCCGTCGGCATAGACAACACCTCCCTGCTGGCGCGGCGCAAATATACCTGGGCGCAGGCGAAGCTGCCACGTGAACTGCGAGGAGAAAACATGGCAGGAGCGTTCTGGCGATCCGGCGAGTTATCTCCGGGAAAAAAGATAGTGATTATATTGGATGATGTTACCACCAGTGGTTCAACGTTAGACGAAGCGGCGCGGGCGCTGGAGTTACCGCGGGATATTCAAGTGTGGGGACTGACGGTGGCGCGAGGGTGAACGCGACAATTTTTAATTTCCAATTTTCAAGTGACTAGTTGGGTCATTCCGCACTTGATGCGGAATCCAGTTATGAGATTTGCAATTAGGGTAAAAACGTGCTATAGTAGTATAGATGCGTTGGTCACTTGGTTTTTTATTTCTGCTCCTGTTTTTTCTGGTTGCTCATCCGGCAGAAGCTGCGTTGCTTGACCGGGTAAATGAGGCCTATCAAGTTGTCCACGGCCATGACCCATCTGCAAGCGAATGGACATATTGGGCCGGCCGCGTACAGAACAAGGAAAAAACGACTTTCGAGGCGCTGGTTGGCGCCATGGCTTGGCAAAATATTAACAGCCGCAACACGCCTGTTTCGGCGCCGGCCAGTCTGCCGGCGGCGGGGAGTTTCAAAACAGCGGATAGTCTTTATCCGTCACCTTACGGGCCGAATTTATTGTCCGATGGCACTTTAATCAGATCGACAGCCGGCGCAACGGTTTACTATGTCCGCGGCGGCAAGCGCAGTTATGTATTGCCCGGTGTTTTGGATAAATGGTTGAAGGAAGCGCACTTTTTTAATAGCAGCGTGGTGATCGTGTTATCACCGCAAGACTTTGCCAGATATCAGCCGACATCTTCGCGCAATCCCCTCTACATCGGTAAGGTATTGCAAGCGCCCAACGGCACGCAGTATTACATTGACGATAAATTGCGCAAACGGCAGCTTTCAGCCGGCGTACGGAGTAAGTTGAAGTTGCCCGCGGGCAATCTCTACGCGACATCGAGCGCGCAATTGAGTGAGTTTCCTACCGGTCCGGCGCTGGATGGCAAGTTGCAGCCGGGCGGGATGATTATTTACGACGGGCCATATCACGGCGGGCGGATCTGGCGGCTGGAAGAAGCAGCCGGCGGCAAAATAATGAAGAGATTGTATTTAGGAGATCGTTTTTACGAAGCGGAATATTATCCCGATGAAAGTCAGCGAGTAGGTGTGGCGGCAAGTGAGCTGGCACGGTACGGACGCGGGGCCAATATCGCCACGTATCCCGACGGCTGGGTAGTGGGTTTGGGTAATAATGTATTTTTGGTGCAAGGCGGAAAATTGCGTTTGATTACTTCCCCTACCTTACTGGCCGCTATGGGTTATAAAAGCGGCAACGTGCAAAAAGCTTTTCCGGAGTTTTTAAAACAATTAGGCCGCGGCCAAAATGTCGGCGCGTTTAAGACGGCCGTGACCGGTAACGCCACCACCAAAGGCGGTCCGGCGCCAGTGCCATCAGTGGCGGCTACGGCGGGACTGACTCGGGTGCGCCCTGCCACGCGCGCTTTGATTGGAGAAATCAACCCGATTTACCGTTCGGTTTATGACAAAGAAGTCACGCCGGCGGAAAACCGTTTCTGGGCTGATTATATATTTAGCGGCGAGGTCAGCGCCAAGTCCGATTTAATCGATAAGATGCGGCAGGCTAAGGCTTCAGGCAGTAAGCCGGGCAAGACCTGCCAAACGTGCGCGATTGATGAAAATGTTTTGAAAGATAAGTGGTTCCCCTATTTGTTCTACTACACTTGGCAGACGGAGCCATCGGGCGAAGACACCGCTTTTTGGCGTGGTCGTATCGAAAGCGGCCGCAATACCATCCAAAAATTGGATAGCAACATTCAGTGGCTCAAGCAAAGTAAAAACAAAACGAGGGATTAAACAGCGAGATAAGCGAGATAAGTGAATACAGTAAATTAAGTAAATACAGCCCGGCCTTCGCTCAAGAGCTACGGAGGGACACAGTCGGCGGGCAAGGCGAGGACTGGTGAATACAGTTTTATAAAGAAAGCCCGTGAGGAAATTCCTCACGGGCTATTTTTGGTTGACTACTCCCACTCAATGGTAGCGGGTGGTTTACTGGTTAAGTCATAGAACACCGTATCAATTTCCGGTGCACGGAGCAGTTGCTCTATCATCGTTACCAGAATTTCTCTCTTGAGTTTGGCTGCGTTTGCCGTCATGGCTTCCCGGGATTCCACCGGACGCAGAACAATAGAACGATTGCCCGGCATCACTCCAAAGGGAAGTAAAACTACCGGGAACTGCCAGACGGAGTCATATAAACCATATCGTTCCATTGTGGCGATGACTATGGCGTCAGCTTCTCTGGCAAGGGAGATTGAAGATGGCTCAATGAAGGTTGGGGTGAACCAAAGCGTATGCGGCTGATTGTGTGAAAGGCACACAACAACACGGTTGATGCTGTCGGTAATGTTAGGCACTTGCACGGCAATTTGCCAAAAAGCATCCGGTATGTCGCATGATTTTCCGACGTAGAGGGTAAGTGCGTGACTATAGGTGCGCTCATCTCCTTGAACCCCAACGCTTCTAACCGGCAATATCGAGTACTTAACGTCCGGGTTGAAATTGATCTTGAAATCAGGCAGCAACTCCGGTTTACTGGCGCATAGAATTCTCACACCAAGTCCCGGTCCCGGAAATGGGTGGCGCCAGACCACCTCGTGTGGTAGACCGATGGTTTCACCAAGCTCGCGTACGTCGTCTTTGTACAAGTCACTTAGCGGTTCAATGACCAGGCCTTTCGCGATAAGCTCCTGAACTTTTCCGGAGCGGTTGTGGTGCAGTTTAATGCCGGCTGAATGTTTAGTGCCGCCGGTTTCAATGGTGTCGGGGTAAATTGTTCCCTGCCCCAACAACCAGTTGTTTTCATCGTCTTTGCCAATGATTCGCTGAACCACTTGGTCTTTGACGTCGATGAAGGTGTTTCCGATGATCCTGCGTTTTTCTTCCGGGTCAGTGACGTTGGCGAGGCGATCCAGAAATATCGGCGATGCATCTTCGACCATAAGGTTGTTTATGCCAAGCGCCGTGATGGCCTGCATAACTTTGGCCGCTTCATTTTTGCGCATCAGACCGTTGTCGATGAGCAAACCTTGAACGTGATCAACACCAAGGACTTGGTTGAGCAGGGTAAGCGCGACGGTGGAGTCAACACCACCGGAAGTAAGCATCAATACTTTACGCTGTCCGGCCTGTTGGCGTATCTGATCTTTGATGTGTTCCAGATAATTACCAATAGACCAGTAAGGTGCGTTGCATTGGCATACAAAGTTTTCCAATATTTGCATGCCATGCTCGGTATGAGCCACTTCCGGATGAAACTGAAGGCCAAATTGTTTTTTCTTTTCATCGCCGACGGCCGCATAGGGACAGTGATCGGATTTCGCGAAGACGGAAAATCCTGCCGGTAGGATCGTTGCGGAATCACCGTGAGACATCCAGACATTGAAGGACGGCGGGCACTGGTTCAGTAGCGCACTGTCGGAAGTCGTCTGGTGAACTTGGGTATGACCATATTCGCGTTTGGGCTGTTTCCGGACTTGTCCGCCAAGAGCACTAATAATCCAGTGCATGCCGTAGCAAATTCCGAGAATGGGGATGCCGAGTTTAAGGATATCGGGATCCCCTTGCGGGCTGTCCGAATCAAATACGCTTTGCGGGCCTCCCGAGAGGATAAGCCCGTGCGAGTCCGTTAGATCAGATGCTGGAGTTTCGGCTTCTTTGATTTCCGAATAAACATTAAGTCTGCGGACACATCGTGCAATCAGGTGCGCATACTGACCACCAAAATCAAGGACGGTAATCATGGTTCTAGTCTCCGCTATAGGGTGAGTTGTAAGGAACGTGCTGTTACGGGAGTTTATAATTATTATCTGGTTAGATAAAAAATACAACGGTCATATTGTTATGATCGGGCAGAAGATTTCATTTGCGCTTGGGTTTTATTTCAGTATAATGACGGGATGATTTGAAAGCCTTTGTGGCTGGTCATCATTTGTTCTCTACAATATGAAAGGGTATGTCATGGCCTACGATGTGGTGATTGTGGTTGGCAGTAAGGATAGTGACATGGAAAAGGTGGGGGCGTCCAAGATGCTTGATGTGCTGAATAAGGTGGGCGTAAGCTGGGAGCTGTCCGTTATCTCGGCACATCGTAATCCGGACGAGTTGAAGCAATATATTGTCAAACGAGCCAATACCGGGACTTTACTTTTCGTCGGCGCAGCCGGAATGGCGGCTCATTTACCCGGAGCGATTGCGGCTATTCTTGGCGGCTTCCGGCCGGTATTGGGTGTAGCGTTGTCGTCGTCTGTTTTGGACGGGTTAGACGCACTATTGTCGGAAGTGCGGATGCCGCCGGGATTGCCGGTGGGTGTGTGTGGGATTGACGAAGCCGGCTTGCGTAATGCGGCTATAATGGCTTGCCAAATCGTGGCGCTGGCGCGACCGCAGCTTGATACCAAGTTGTATCAATATCTAGCAGACAACAACAAACAGCCGGCAATCGGTTTGCTGGCATCGGACCAAGAACTGCCGAAAAGAGAGGGAGAGTGACATGTCCGCGACAATTCCGAGTTGCGTTGCCGTTTCGCCGTGGCACGAAAGGCTCACCGGGGCGGGGCTGAATCGCATTCACCAAGGCAAGGTGCGTGATACGTACGCCCTGCTGGATCCGGAGAGACTGCTGGTGGTTGCCACCAACCGCGTAAGCATCAACGACTTTGTCCTGCCGGCGCTGATGCCGCACAAAGGCGAGCTGCTGACAGCGATGACCGTCTTCTGGCTGGATGATGTTTTTCATCACGAAAATCATCATTTGATCGCCTTCGGTAGAGGAGTGGGGCACCACTTACCTTCGGCTTTGTGTGGGGATGATGAGCTGTTCAAGTGCTCCTTGGTGGTTAGGAGACTAACTATCATACCGGTGGAGTGCGTCGTGCGAGGTTATCTGACCGGTAGCGGTTGGCGGGAATATCAGAAGACGGGCGAAGTTTTCGGTAATAAACTGCCGCCGGGATTGCACGACGGATCGCGTCTGCCCGAGCCTATTTTCACGCCGACGACAAAGGCAGAGTCCGGTCATGACGAAAACTTGTCAATCGGCGAGGTGGTGCGGCAATATGGGTCGTGGATTCGTGATTTCTCTTTGCACCTGTACACCGAGGGTGCCGCCAGGGCAAAAGAGAAGGGTTGGATTATAGCCGATACCAAGTTCGAGCTCGGCGACCAGGGCGACTTGGCTGACGAAGCGCTGACGCCGGATTCCAGCCGTTTCTGGAAGGAAGAGGAGTGGCTGGAGGCAGTCAAGCAGAGGAAGTCGCCTCCTTCATATGACAAGGAAATCGTGCGGACATGGGGCAAGGGAGTGTCAACGCCCGTTTCGGAGGCCGGCGGCGAACCCGGCCTGCACAACCTCGATCCGGAGAATCCGGAGCATCTGGATTTCGTGAGTAAGCTCACGGTACCGCAGGAGGTATTGCTGAAAACGGAAAATCGGTACCGGCTGGTGCTTGAAGAACTCACAGGCCTGACGCTAGAGGAGTTTCAGAAAGAGAAGTTGGGCTGTGCCGTTTGATGGCATTGTTGGATTATCGGCTGAATTTGACAGGTGTGTCTTGCTGTTTTAATATGTAGCGTTCTAACCCAGTCAATTCACAATCAATGTTTGATTGCGTTGGGTTGGATTGAGTGTTCTCTAAAAGCGAAGGAGAGGTTATACAATGCGAGTTTTTACAGTCGCGGACAGTCATGAGGATGATCGTCGCGCACTGACGGCGTTTAGGCCACCGGCGGAATTTCCCAATGTGGCCGAGGCCGAGACGAAGGTGCTGGTTGTCAAACAGGAGGGGGTCAAGTTGGGCAACCACTCGCATCCTCATTATGAAGGATTCTTACTGGTGAAGGGGATGTGCGATGTTCGGACATGGACAGAGTTCGAGGGATTACAGGAACATGGATTGGAGGCGCCGGTGATGTTCATGTTTGAGCCGGGCGAGGAACACGTCCTGACTTGTTCCGAGGATATGGTGCTTGTCGGCTACATGCCGGTGACGTTCGAGAATGAGAACAACACGCTGGCGACGCATCTGTAGTTTGTTCTCTATTCTTTGTAGCAAACAACTTCAATCCGCTGAATACTCGCGTTCAGCGGATTTTTTATATCTATATATTACTCCTTTGTGTTTCACTTGCTTTTGCCGCGCCTTTGGGTATAATGAATATATATTCATTAGAGAGGAGGTGACGTATCATGCCATTTTTTGACGGATCCGGACCCCGCTGGGGCGGCGGCCACCGCGCCGGCTGGGGGCTTGGGCCTTGTGGAAACGGTATCCGACGGGGTATTGGCGGGCGACTAGGCTTGTTTTGGCCATGGTCGCAACCAAGTAATCGCGACGATTTGTCCGCTTACCGCAAGAGCCTTGAGGAAGAGCTGGCGCGGATTAAAGAAGAGGAAAGCCGTCTTAACAAGAGTTAAGCAGTCCCCTCCCCCCGGCGTGTTGTTGATACACGCCGGAGGTTCCTCGCTTTTAGTATATAATTACTATAGTATGCCTCGACCAAAATCTCCACGATGTCTCAACTTTTCACCGGACGTGTATTACTTCAAGCCGCGCGGTATTCCCTTGCGAGAGCTTGAGGAGGTTGTTCTGCTGGCCGATGAAGTTGAGGCCGTTAAGCTTCATGACGCAGATGGATTAGAGCAGATTGCCGCGGCCGAGAAAATGAATATTTCACAACCAACTTTTGCTCGGACGTTGGACGCCGCTTATAAAAAAATTGCCGATGCCTTAATTAACGGCAAGGCTATTCGTATCGAAAATATCTCTGATATACGCAAGGGTTTATAAAACAGCATTGAATACAAACCCTAATGCTGAAATTGTAAATTGGCGGGACAGATGAGTCTAGAACCAACTTGTAACAAGGTATAGAGGGGTTTTGGAAGGCTTAGATGGTACTCGACTGAGGAGGGTGGGTCGGAGGCTAAAATAAGGGAAAATGTTACAGAATGTTACACTATTGATGTGTACCCCGTTTAGTGGACAACTAGTTAATCAACCAGTAGCGGCCAAAAGATAGTCTCGGTATTTACTCGGCGTCATCTTTTTCAAGTTCCATTGCGGCCTGCCGGTATTGTAGTAATTGATGT
>JAUYKA010000005.1 GCA_030698495.1 bacterium | reverse complement strand
GAATTTGTCCGACCTTACGATTTAATTCCGAAATATTTACCCGCCGTAGCTGAAAAAGCGCAGGAGGGCAGGGCTTTTTGCGAAGCGAGACCCGCTCCCGCATCGCCGTGCGGGATAAACTCCGGCGGGGCGAGCGAGCAATCAAATGCTCCTCAATTTTCAAAATGTCTTGATTGGTCGCAATTACTGAACGAAGCTCGAACCTTTTTTGAACGAAACTCCGACTGATTGCCGCGCTACGCGCGGCAGAAACTGAACGCTCCGCCTGCGTTGAAACTACGGCGGACAAGTCGGGCGGGCAAAAAGGAAGGGGGTTGGGGGGGAAGGAATTTTTGCCCACCCTCGCTTCCCGATTCCGATTTTTCCGCCGCCGCCGAACTTCGTATTTCGCTTTGCGAAATGCGCCGCCAAGAATTTTGTTTGCTTAAATTCATATTATTTGGTAGTATAATAATACAGATAATAATCTTATATACCATAATACTACCAAAACTTTATTTATATGACAAGTGGAAAAACAATCAGTGAAAATATCAAAAAAAAGCGAGCCAAACTTGGCTTAACGCAAGACGATTTAGCCAAGAAGGCGGATATTAAATATACGACGCTTATGAAAGTCGAAAGTGGCACAGTTAATAAGCCAAGCGTTCAAACTATGGCAAAAATCGCCAAAGCGTTGGATGTTTCAATTGAAGATTTAATAGAATAAATTTATGAAACTTGGAATTATTTTACAATCTAACAAACCAGAACACGCGTGGAATACCTTCCGCCTCGGAATTACCGCGCTTAAAGCCGAACATCAAGTAGAAATTTTTTTGATGAACGAAGGTTCGGAACTTGATACCATTCCCGACAGTAAAGATTTTGATATATCTGTAAAGGTGGCGGAGTTCAAAGAATTGAGGGGTGAAATTTACGCTTGTGGCACTTGTCTAAAATTGCGCGGGAAAGAAGAGAGTAAGGTTTGCCCAATTTCCACAATGTCCGATTTGCTCAAAATGGTCGAGAGTTCGGATAAAGTATTAGTCTTTGGCTAATTATGAAAAACTTTTTTGATATTGTTGCTCCTATCTATGAAAAACTTCATTTTGGTGCCCAAAAAACTTTTGATAGAATTGAATCAAGTGTTGTTTTTCAGCCATTAGACCAAGTTATCGATTTGGGCGGCGGTACGGGAAGAATAGCAAAATTTTTGGTAAATAAAGTTCAAAAAGTTATAGTAGTCGACGCTTCGGATGGAATGCTTAAGCAATGCCTACAGCGTCACCCAGAACTTTCTTGTGTCCGCGCAGAAGCGCAAAACCTGCCGTTTGCAAATGATAGTATAAATAAGGTTATAGTTGTGGATTCATTTCATCATTTTCAGAATCAAAAGCAAGTTGTTAAAGAGATAAGAAGAGTGCTTGCTAAAAATGGTGAGGTGGTAATTGAAGAATTTAATCCTCTAAAGATAATCGGCAAATTGACTATTATTATGGAAAAACTATTTCGAATGGGCAGTGTTTTTTATATTCCTTCATCATTAGCGGATTTATTTTCCGGCAATGGATTCAAAGTACGGCTTATTGAGAAGAATAGAGCATTTTATTATTTGATTGGAGAAAAAATATAATACTAAACCATATGAAAAAAATACTTTTTATTACAGTGGGAATACTAGGATTCGCTCTCGTTGCAAGCAACACTGTTTTTGCTCAAGGAATGATGGGTTTCTTGAGTTCATCTTCCGACAATGCCGCCATACAAAGCCAGCAACAAGAAGAACAGGAAGGAAAACAATTTTTGGATAATCTAAATAACAAAACAATTGTTTGTTTGCAACTCAAAGACGCGGACTTTGAGAAAATTGGCGAATATTTCATGGGTCAATCTATCGGGGACACTTTAAGGCATATCGCTATGAACGAAATGATGAAATCAATGATGGGTGAACAGGGGGAAGAACAAATGCATATCGCTTGGGGTAAACGAGGTAGCGGTTGCGACACTTCCGCTGCGTTTCCGTCGCAAGGAACCAGTTTTATACCCATGATGCAAATGATGATGGGAGGGTGGTCGTCTCCCTCGGGACTTAATCAAGGAAATAATTCTATGATGAACTTTGGATTTTCACCCTTTGGTGGTTTCGGTTGGATTTTTATGATTCTTTGGTGGGTGTTAATAATCGCTGGAATTGTAGCACTTATCAAATGGCTCACAGGTCAATCTCGCGGCAATGGCGTCCGCGAAAAATCTCCACTTGAAATTTTGAAAGAACGATATGCAAAAGGTGAGATTGACAAAAAAGAGTTTGACGAAAGAAAGAAGGATTTGAGCTAATGGTGCGGCGCGCCAGTTTCACTGGCACGAAATTCAGCGGCGGCGGAAAAATCGGAATCGGAAAGCGAGGGCGGGCAAAAATTCCTTCCCCCCCAACCCCCTTCCTTTTTGCCCGCCCGACTTGTCCGCCGAAGTTTCAACGCAGGCGGAGCGTTCAGTTTCTGCCGCGCGAAGCGCGGCAATCAGTCAGAGTTTTGTTCAAAAAAGGTTCGAGCTTCGTTCAGTAATTGCGACAGAAACGGTTTCTTGTTCTTTTTCAGGGAAGGGGTTGGCGATGAAAGAAAGAGCATACAGGGTTGGTCCGGTGGAGCGGTCAGAGTGGGAGTTGAAGCGGATGCGCCGTGCGGTGAAGAAGGTGAGAGACTTCACTTTATGGTGTCTGGTTTTCCAGCGCGCCTGTCGGGTGAAGGCATTGGTGAGGTGGGGCTACTACAAAGCCGCCGTTCATACGGCTCGTTGTGGATGGTGAAAACGGAGCTCTTTATAGAGAACGAAAAAACGGCTCAAGCGCACGCCTGAGCCGTTTTTCTTTGCTTTGTTAAGCTGCTATTATTGTTTCTAAAGAGGAATTAGGCGCGGGCGGATTTGTGTTGGGTTTTGATGCACTTTACGCAGGCGAGAACTTTTTCACCCTGGTAAGTGGTCTTTTGCAAGTTGGGCTTGAAAGCACGACGGCCGGTGATGTTGTAATGACCGCGCAAAAGCTTGCGGGTGTTACCCATTTGTTTTCCTTTACCGCAGATGGCGCATATGCGAGGCATATATATTAGTAGTAAGTAGTTAGTAGCAAGCAGTAAGGGTTTGTATTTGTTTTCCCTTTGGTAGTGTGTTAATTGATAGCAGATATAGATATTTTTGGCAAGAACATTGGCGGTTAGGCTAATAATTGATAGAGTGTATTTATGATGTTACAAGCTTTCGGATTCAGCAGCGGTGTCGCGCAGGGTGGCGCGCTGTTGTTGGGTTTTTTGATCGCGGTCATTTTTCACGAGGTGTCGCACGGGGTGGCGGCGCTGCGTTTGGGTGATCCGACAGCAAAATTGGCGGGACGTCTGACATTAAATCCGATAGCGCATATAGATCTGTGGGGAACGATAATAATACCGGTGCTTCTTTATATTTCCCAAATTGGCATCATCTTCGGTTGGGCCAAGCCGGTGCCGGTTAACTATTATAATTTGCGCCGCGGAAAATGGGGTCCGTTAATTGTGGCGCTGGCCGGGCCGATGACTAATTTTTTGTTGTTAGCTATTTTCGGCGGGCTGGCCAGAATCGCGCCGGCATCGACGGAGTTGCCGGCGTTGTTGGCGACGATAGCGTTGATTAACGGAATACTAATGTTGTTTAATTTGATTCCGGTGCCGCCGCTGGACGGGTCGAAGGTGCTGTATCTGTTTTTGGAGAAGCGGCCGGATGTGATCGCTTGGATGGAGAGATACGGTTTGATTTTATTACTGGTCGTTTTGTTTTTCGGCGGCAGTTTGCTGACGCAGTTGGTGTTTCTGCCGACATTGCGCTTAACGAGTTTGTTCTCGGGATTTTCGGTGACGGAGCTGATCAGTTTGTTGTAGTGAGCGATAAAGTAAAAAAACGGTAACTACTCACAAGACCGAGGATAATGACGAACGACTTCAAGGTTGTGAGTAGTTACAAAAAACGGTTTTGACAAGTAGCTAAACTTTTTTTATAGTGTGGCTACTCGCTTTTGGCGGGTAACAGCACCGCTTGGCGGTGCGTATTTAAAGAAACATTTGACATTTAACCTTTGACTTTTGACTTTACGTTGATCGACAGGGTTAAACGTTAAAGGTTAAACGTTAAAGGTCAGTTAAGATGCCAACCACGAATCAGTTAGTCCGTAAGGGGCGGGTGAGTAAGAAGAAGAAATCAAAAGCGCCGGCGTTGTTACGGGGTTTTAATGTCTTGAAAAATAAGCCGGTTCGGTTTAAAAAGGGAGGCTCGCCGTTTAAGCGGGGAGTTTGTTTGCAGGTAAAGACTATGACACCAAAGAAACCTAATTCAGCTTTGCGCAAGGTGGCGCGGGTGCGTTTGACCAACGGTGTTGAAGTGACAGCGTTTATTCCGGGCGAAGGGCATAATTTGCAGGAGCACTCGATTGTGTTGGTGCGCGGCGGGCGGCGTAAGGATTTGCCCGGTGTACGTTATCAGGTGGTGCGTGGTGTGTTGGACGCATCCGGAGTAGAAGGGCGCAGACGGGGACGCAGTCGTTATGGCGCCAAACGCCCGAAGGCGTAATTTTCAAATTTCAATTTTCAAACCATGCCGCGACGTAAAAGAGTCTATAAGAATAAAAAGTTTTTAAAGCCGGATCCGAAGTTCGGTAATTTGATGTTGTCCAAATTCATCAATCATCTGATGAAGGGTGGTAAAAAAAACACGGTGCAAAAAGTGGTTTATGATGCCTTGGAATTGGTTTCGGCGCAGACAAAAAACGATCCCCTACTGGTATTTGATAACGCGATAAGAAACGTATCGCCGGTTTTGGAAGTGAAAGCGCGGCGTATAGGGGGGGCGAATTATCAGGTGGCGATTGAAGTGCGCGGGGACAGGAAAGAGACATTGGCGATGCGCTGGCTGCGGGACGCGGCGCGCAATCGTTCCGGCAAAAGTATGGCGGAAAAGTTAGCAGCGGAAATTATCGCGGCATCCAATAAGGAAGGCGCGGCGATAAAGAAGCGCGACGATGTGCATCGGATGGCGGAGTCGAACCGGGCATTTAGCCACTTTGCGTAAGTAGCTAAAATTTCCAATTTACAATTTTCAATTTCCATTGAATTGCCAATTTACAATTAGCAAACACGACGAAACGACGCTATTCGCGTGGGGAAATTGGAAATTGGAAATTAAAGATTGATAGTATGAGTGACTTAAAACAATTTCCCAGTGTTACTATCGAAAAAGTAAGAAATTTCGGTATCATTGCCCACATTGACGCCGGTAAAACCACCGTATCGGAGCGAGTGCTTTTTTATACCGGCTTAACACACAAAATCGGTGAGGTGCACGAAGGCGCGGCGGTGATGGACTGGATGGAACAGGAACGGGAGCGCGGCATTACCATTACGTCAGCGACAACCACCTGTTTTTGGCAGGGGCATCGCTTGAATTTGATTGACACGCCGGGGCACGTTGATTTCACCGTAGAGGTAGAGCGTAGTCTGCGTGTTTTGGATGGAGCAGTAGTGGTGTTTGACGGTGTGGCGGGAGTAGAGCCGCAGAGTGAAACAGTATGGCGTCAAGCGGATAAGTATCAGGTACCGCGCATGTGTTTTATCAATAAATTGGACCGAACCGGAGCGGATTTTTGGAAGGCGGTAGGGTCGATTCATGAGCGACTGACGGACAAAACAGTGATCATGAATATACCGATCGGGACAGAAGACAAACTGGAAGGAGTGGTGGATCTACTGCGCAATCAGGCGGTGTATTTTGAAGGACAAAAAGGAGAAAAAGTTGTGTGGAAGGATATTCCGCAGGAATTAAGAGAAGAAGCGGCTAAATATCGAGATGAGACGGTTGAGAAGATCGCCGGTTTTGATGAAGCTTTGATTGAGAAATTCTTAAACGGAGAGGAGATGGTGATTGATGATCTGAAGGCAGTATTGCGCCGGGCGGTTATCAAGGGCGAGGTGGTGCCGGTGTTGTGCGGTTCGGCTTTGAAGAATAAAGGGGTGCAGTTAGTTTTGGACGCGATTGTTGATTATCTGCCGTCGCCGATGGATTTGCCGCCGGTGGAAGGAACAGATCCGGACAACCACGAAGTGAAACTCCAAAGAAAACCGGAAGATAATGAACCGTTTGCGGCGCTGGCGTTTAAGGTGGCAACCGATCCTTTTGTCGGACAAATTACATATTTTCGTGTTTATTCGGGCAGGTTAACTTCCGGATCGTATGTTCTTAACGCTTCCAATGGCAGAAAAGAAAGAATCAGCCGCATATTGCGGATGCATTCCAATGATCGCGAAGATGTGAAAGAAATCGGCGCGGGCGGAATCGGCGCGCTGGTTGGCTTGAAGAATACAACTACCGGCGATACTTTGTGTGACCAGGACCAGCCGATTTTACTGGAACGCATTGTGGGGCAGGAGCCGGTTATTTCCATCGCGGTGGAACCAAGGACTAAAGCGGATCAGGAAAAGATGGGTATGGCGTTGAAGGCTTTGCAGAGTGAAGATCCCACTTTCCGCGTGAAAACGGACGCAGAAACTTTGCAGACGATTATGCAGGGGATGGGTGAGCTGCATTTGGAAATTATTGCCGATCGGTTGAAGAGAGAGTTTGGGGTGGAAGTTAATGTGGGAAAACCGCAGGTGGCGTACAAGGAAACCATTCGCAAAGTGGCCGAAGCGGAAGGGAGATACATCAAACAGAGCGGCGGCCGTGGTCAGTATGGTCATGTGTGGCTAAGGCTGGAGCCGCAAGAGCGTGGCGCCGGGGTTGAGTATGAGAGTCAAATCAAAGGAGGCACGGTACCGCAGGAGTATATTACACCTATCGGTAAAGGGGTAAATGAAGCGGCTAATAACGGCGTGCTGGCCGGATACCCGGTGGTTGACGTGAAAGCCATCGCTTTTGACGGCAGCTACCATGAAGTAGACAGTTCGGAAATTGCCTTTAAGATTGCCGGTTCGATGGCCTTTCGCGCGGCGTTTAAGAAAGCCAGTCCCGTATTGCTGGAGCCGATTATGAAAATCGAGGTGACAACGCCGGAGAAGCACATGGGCGATGTGGTGGGAGATGTTAATTCCAGACGCGGACAAATAAATAGCATTGAAGACAGGGGTAACATCAAGGTAATTGACGCGACGGTGCCGTTGGCGGAAATGTTTGGTTATGCTACGGCGTTACGTTCACTGACTTCCGGTCGGGCGATATATTCGATGGAGTTTGATCATTACGAAGGTGTGCCAAAGAATATCCAGGACGAGATTGTCGGCTTAAAGCAGACAGGCAGGGGTAAGTAAATACAGCCGCTGCCCTTGCTGTCTTTACTGTATAGGGGTAATTTAAATAGATGTTAGATAATGGTTCAATTGAGATGGTAATCGCGGCTTTGCGGGAGTTGGGCGGTTATTTTGTGTTTCCGGCCGGAGATGGGAGGGAGTATGTGATAACAGCCAAGGAAGATTTTGAGGATTTGCAGCAGTCGGTGAGAGACGTGCAACTGGCTTTGCCCGGTGCGGGAGAAGTCGAGGAAGTACCTTCCGCGGGCGATATGTTGGATAAGATTAACCGGGATATTGCTCTTTTTCAGTGGCAGCAAGATCAAGATAGGCAGGGACAGGATCCGGAAGAGGAAGAAATGGAGTTTGACAGTGAAGAAATAGAGCAAGGCGATATGGTTGAGGAGGAAGAACCGACGTTGGTTGGGGAGGAGTTGCAAAAGAGAGCATACGAGCCGCCGCGAAGAATCAGGTTTGAACCGATCAGGGGGGACTTGCCGCCGGAGCTGCAGGAATAGATACAATTTTCAATTATCAATTTTCAATTTCCATTTAATTTTTATTTTTTCAATAATTGATTGAGTGTGGTGTGCCAGAATAGTGAGGGTTTAGGATACTGAAAAAAGGTGTTTACATTTAAAACGGCTTGTGTTACAAAATAGGTAACCTCGACGCCTGTCAATATTTGCGGCGCAAAATAGGCGGGTGGCTGAAACGTCGGAGGGTTTTTTGATTATTATTAAAAGCAACAAACATATGGCAGAGAAGTTTGATCGATCAAAGCCGCATGTCAACGTGGGAACAATTGGACACGTTGATCACGGCAAGACAACCCTGACGGCTGCAATTTTGCACGTTATGGGCATGAAGGGCGGGGCTAAGAAAGTTCTTACCGTTGACGAAATTGATAACTCTCCGGAAGAAAAAGCGCGTGGTATCACCATTTCCACGACTCATTGTGAGTATGAATCGGACAAGAGGCATTACGCGCATGTGGATTGTCCCGGGCATGCCGATTACATCAAGAACATGATTACCGGAGCCGCCCAGATGGATGGCGCGGTATTGGTTGTTTCGGCAACTGATGGTCCGATGCCGCAGACACGCGAGCATATTTTGCTGGCCTATCAAGTTGGTGTGCCGGCGATTGTGGTTTTTCTGAACAAAGTGGATCAAGTGGACGATCCGGAGTTGGTTGATTTAGTGGAAGAGGAAGTGCGGGAATTACTGACGAAGTATAAATATGACGGGAAAAACATTAAGGTTATTCGCGGTTCGGCGCTAAAAGCGTTGGATACCAAAAGTCCGGATGACGAAGCGGCCAAGCCGATTGTTGATTTGATCACTGCTTTAGACGAGACGATTCCGGAGCCGGTACGCGATGTGGAAAAGCCTTTCCTGATGCCGATTGAAGATGTGTTTAGTATTGAAGGACGCGGTACGGTGGTGACCGGACGGATTGAGCGCGGTAAGGTTAATCTTAATGATGAGGTGGAAATTGTCGGTTTGCGTGAGACGCAGAAAACGGTGGTAACCGGTATAGAAATGTTTAACAAACAGTTGGATGAAGGCCAGGCTGGTGACAATGCCGGGGTGCTGTTGCGCGGACTAAAGAAGGAAGATGTCGAGCGCGGGCAAGTATTGGCCAAACCCGGTACCATTACGCCGCATAAGAAATTCGAGTGTAAGGTGTATATTCTCACCAAAGATGAAGGCGGAAGGCACACACCATTCTTTAAGGGATATAAGCCGCAGTTTTATGTGAGAACGACTGATGTTACCGGTTCGGTTGAATTGCCCGAGGGTGCCGAGATGGTTATGCCCGGTGATGAAGTTGATTTGAAAGTTGAGTTGGTTTCAGCAGTAGCTATGGAAGACGGCATGCGCTTTGCCATCCGCGAAGGCGGCCGGACGGTCGGCGCCGGTGTGGTGACGAAAATTATTGAGTAGAACTCATAACTTATAACTTATAACTTGGAACTTGTAACTCGAACTGCATGAACGCAAAAGCGGCAACGAAAGAGACAGAAGAAACTCCAGCACCGGCGGTGCCGCGCATTCGGATAAAACTGAAGGCCTACGATCATAAGCTGATCGATCAATCAGCTAAACAGATTGTTGACGCGGTTGAGCGGGAGGGCGGCAAAATAGCCGGTCCGGTACCGTTGCCTACCAGTAAGAAAAAATACACGGTTAATCGATCGACGTTTGTGCATAAGAATTCCAGGGATCAGTATGAGATTCGAGTACACAAGCGGTTAATTGATATTGTGGAATCAACACCAAGAACGGTAGATACTCTGATGAGTTTGAATCTTCCGGCGGGGGTTGATGTGTCGATGAAAACAGGTTAGGAAGGACAGAAACAACTTTTCGCTTTGAGAAGTAGAGGAATAAATTTGCGTTTTTGGGCAGGATTATTTATAGTATAACCAGCCTTAGATTAGTCGCGGATGATGTACGCCTGGTGATTGAGGGTTGTCGAGGGGGCCCTTCGACTCGCTTCGCTCGCTCAGGGTAAACAGTACGCGGTCATGTCTGATAGCTAGATAAAAACCTCTCGGTTTTAAGGTGAGTGGTTTTTTGTTTAAATAATGTTCAGTTTGTTATGAAAGCTTTGTTAGGAAGAAAAATCGGTATGTCGCAGATGTTTTCTCCCGAGGGAGAAGTGTTGGCTGTTACCTTGGTGGAAGCTGTGCCTAATAAAGTAACTTTAAGGCGCAGTGAAGCTAGGGATGGGTACGAAGCGGTTCAGCTGGGTATGGTGGATCGAAAGGGGAAATATTCAATAAAGAAAGAATTTGCTATTGAAGTGGCTCAAGACGTGGAAGAGTTGGGTGTCGGGCAGTTTGAGGTTGGCGACACGGTGGAAGTAAGCGGGGTTTCCAAGGGGAAGGGCTTTCAAGGGGTGGTTAAGCGCCATCATTTTAAGGGCGGTCCGGCTAGTCATGGCCACAGGCATGTATTGCGTCGTCCCGGGTCAATCGGTTCCCGGTATCCCCAGCACACCAGAAAGGGAGTGCGGATGGCGGGGCGCATGGGTGCCGATCGGGTGACGGTGAAAAATTTGCGGGTGGCGGCGGTGGACGCAGAACAAAATGTACTGGCGATAAGGGGGGCGGTGCCGGGTAGGCGGGGGGCTGTGTTGGAAATCAAGCAAGTTGATTAATCTTTGATTACATAAATGAATTCTGAACCTAAAAAAATCGATAATCGTAAACAGACGAAAAACGAGCTGGCGGTTGTTGATTTGGGCGGCAAGCCAACGGGAGTTATGCCTTGGCCGGAATACATAATAAAAGAGGTTTCAGACAGATTGTTGGCGCAGACTGTGTTAACGCACCAAAAAAGAGTGCGAGTGCGTCGGGCACATACCAAAGGCAGAGCGGAAGTGCGTGGCGGCGGAAGAAAGCCATGGAAACAGAAGGGCACGGGTAATTCCAGACACGGTTCAATCAGATCGCCGATATGGGTTGGCGGCGGAATAACTTTTGGTCCCCGCTCACGTAAGACAAGGGTTCTGCCGGTGCCGACAGCAATGAAAAGACGCGCCTTCGCGGGAGTTTTATATAATTTAGCGCAAGCGGATCGATTGGCAGTGGTTGAGATAAACAAGGATTTGCCCGTTAAAACAAACGAAATAAAAGAGAAGCTGCCGGCGGATTGCCGGGGGTTGTTGATTCTGACAGCCGCGGGGGAGTCCGGTTCTTTAGCCAGAGCAACGAGAAATTTGCCGGCGATTAAAGTGATGCCGGTGGCGCAAGCAACAGTATCCGATTTGATGGTGGCCAGGAAAGTATGGTTGGCCAGGACAGCGTTGCCGGAGGTTGAGAGACGTTGCGGCAAGTCAAGTGTAGAAATAAAAGCATAATAATATGTCTGTACTATCATTTTTAAAAAGAGAACCCGGTAGTGTGCCAGGCAAAAAAAAGCCGACGAAGAAGAGTCCGGTGAGTTTGGCTAAACCAAAAATGAAATTGGCGGATAAGCCAGACGTGGTTGATAGAGAAGTATCTGTTTTGGCCGGAAAAATTGGGTTGGTTGCGTTAGTAACGGAAAAAGGAGTCGATGCGCAGAGTGATACGAATACAGTTGTTTTCCGGGTTAGCTGCGACGCAAACAAAAATCAGATAGCGGCAGCGGTTTTGGAGCAATATAAGATTGAGCCGGTTATGGTGCGGACAATGAACATGCCGGCAAAAAATAGACGGCGCGGCGCAACCAGCGGACAGACAAACTACTGGAAAAAAGCGTACGTGAAACTGCCGGCCGGAAAAACAATCGATTTTACGGTTTAGTTATTAGTCTTTAGTTAATAGTAAAAGTGATGCCAGTCAGAAATTACAAAACAAATCGCGCAGCCAGAAAAAATATGTCGGTTATTGATCGGCGGGATTTAAGCGCGGGTAAGCCGCATCGGTCGTTAGTGGTGGGCCGAAAACGTTTAAACGGGAGAGGTTCACAGGGTATTATAACAGTGCGGCATCGCGGCGGAGGCGCCAAGAGATTGTGGCGTGTAGTCGATTTCAGACAGGATAAAAAAGATATTCCGGCCAAAGTGGAAAAGATAGAGTATGATCCAAACCGCTCGGCTTTTTTAGCACTGTTGTTATACCGGGACGGCGAGCGTCGCTATGTGGTTTCCTGGGAAGGCGCGAGAGAAGGAGATGAAATTGTTGTTAGCGATAAAGCGCCGGAAAAACCCGGAAATCGGATGGCTCTGAAAGCGATAACACCGGGAACAGCGGTCTTTAATGTGGAGCTGAAACCGGGACGCGGCGGTCAGATATTGCGGGCGGCGGGGGCATCGGCTGTACTAATGGATGTAAAAGGCGGGCACGCGCAGCTGAAAATGCCATCCGGTGAAATCCGCTTGATTGCGAGGGAGGCGTATGCCACTATAGGCGAAGCGAGTAATGCCGATGCCTGGCTGGAACGGGCGGGATCGGCCGGGAGAATGCGTCGGCGCGGACGAAGGCCTCAAGTGCGAGGCAAGGCGATGAATCCGGTTGATCATCCTCATGGTGGCGGTGAAGGTGCGCAGCCAATCGGTTTGAAGCATCCTAAGACTTTATGGGGGAAGCCGGCGCTGGGGGTTAAAACACGGCGTAAGGGAAAGTATTCGGATAGTATGATATTAAAACGTCGGACTAAGAAAAAAAGGCGTTAATACAATTTTCAATTTCTAAATTATGTCTAGATCAACCAAAAAAGGACCATACATTGAACCGAAACTTTTAGCCAAAGTTAAGCGTCTAAAAGCCGGTGATCGTACGGTTATAAAAACCTGGGCGCGTTCCTCTACGATATATCCAGAAATGGTCGGTTTCAGGTTTGGCGTGCACAACGGACGCGAACACGTGGAAGTGCTGGTAGTTGAGGAAATGGTAGGGCATAAACTGGGAGAATTTTCGCCAACACGCAAGTTTGTTAAACATGGTGGACGCATACAGAAAGAGGCGGAGATGGCGGCCGCCGCAGCTGCGGCGATAAAGCCGGCGGCAGATAAGCCCAGCCTTCGCTAAAGCTTCCCCCTTCGCACAAGGCTACGGAGGGACACGGCCGGCGGGCAAAGTAAAATAAGTTAATAAGCGAGATAAGTAAATAAGATAATAAGCATATGGAAGTAAAAGCACAACATAAGAATGCCAGGATAGCGGCGAGAAAGCTGCGATTGATTCGTGAGGCAATTGTTGGCTTGTCGGCGGTGGAGGCTAGAGCGCAGCTTGAGTTTATGCCGGGGAAAGCAGCCGACTTAGTGGGAAATGTATTGCGCAGCGCGATGGCAAACGCCCAACATAATTATTCTATCGAAGAAGCCTCTCTGGGAGTAGCGGATATGGTAGTGGACGGCGGTTTTGTGATGAAGCGTTCCCAACCGGCCAGTAAAGGATCGGCCCATCCGATTTTAAAGCGGACTGCCCACGTGACGGTGGTGCTGGAAGAAATCGGCGTGGCCAAAGGGGCGGCCAGGAAGGGAAAGAAGAGTCAGATCGAAACCATAGCCGCTGAAGATTTTGTTGCCGGGCAGACGCCGAGTAAAGAAGTATCCGAAGTAAAAGAAAAACAGAAGGATGTGCGTAATATAAAAAGAATGCCGCAGCAGGGTGGCGATGCGCATAAATCCTATCGGCGCAAGTCGATGGGAGAAGGATAACAAACAATTTTCAATTATCAATTTTCAAATAATAAAGTATGGGAAGAAAAACAAATCCGAATATAATACGTATCAGCAATACCTTGCGGTCATGGGATCCTAAATGGTTTGCTGATCGTCGCCACATTTATCGACGGCAATTGCGGCAGGATTTGCTAATTCGTGAATACTTGCGTAAAGAATTGCGCAGCGCTTCTATCTCGCGGGTGGAAATAGCACGGGATCAAAAGGAGACGGTGCTGACGATTCACACGTCTCGGCCGGCGGTGGTGATTGGCCGGGGCGGTTCAGGGATCGAAAAAATACAGAAGGATTTGACTAGAAAGTTCGGCCCCACGGGTAAAATAAGAATTAATGTGCAGGAAATACGCAATCCTGATACTGATTCAGCAGCGGTAGCAACGCAGATTGTGGATCAGCTGGAGAGGCGAATGCCCTTTCGGCGCGTTTTAAAACAATCCGTATCGCGAGCTATGCAAGCCGGAGCGGTTGGGGTGCGAGTGGCATTGTCCGGCCGCTTGAACGGAGCGGAAATTGCCCGTCGAGAATGGTTGGCGGAGGGTAATGTGCCTCTGCATACATTTAGAGCCGATATATCCTACGCGCAAATGACAGCCTACACGACTTACGGAACAATCGGCGTGAAAGTTTGGATAAATCGCGGCGAATACAAAGTAGAAAACGAAGAAAAGCCGGGAAAAAGTATTGAGCCAAGCAAGGTAACCAGTCGCAGACATCGAAAATCTCTGGCCGATAAGGCGGTGGAGACAAAAGTAGAAGTTAATGAATAGAGGAGACTATTGATATGTTAATGCCACGAAAAGTAAAACATCGTAAGCATCAGAAAGGGACCGTAAAGGGTGCCTCGAAAGGCGCGCAGACGGTTGATTTCGGTCAGTACGGTTTGAAGGCGATGGAAAATCGCTGGCTGACTGCCAGGCAGATTGAGGCGGCGAGACGAGCGATGACAAGATTTGTCCAGCGCAGCGGAAAAATATGGATCAGAGTATTTCCTGATAAGCCAATTACTAAAAAAGGAGCGGAAGTTCCTATGGGGAACGGCAAGGGCGCGGTAGATCACTTTGTTGTGCCGCTGCATCGCGGTCGGGTGATTTTCGAAATGGACGGGGTTGACGAAGCCACGGCTAGAGAAGCGCTGCGTTTAGCCGGGCATAAATTGCCGGTAAAAACCAGATTCATTAAGAGACACGGGTTATGAAAGCGCATGATTTTAGAAACTTAAATACCGATGAGTTGGCGGCCAGGATACACACTCTTAAAGGAGATTACTTTAAGAAACAAATCGATATCAGGTCGGGAAAAGAGAAAAACCATGCCATTTTGAAGGTTATTCGGGCGGATATTGCCAGAGCGGAAACCGTGTATCAGGAACAGCGCAGACAAGTTGCAAAAAAAGATTAATTGTTGCAGAATATTAGATTATGTCAAAACAAGCAGAAACAAAACAAGAACCGGTGTCGTCGGGAAGAAGACAGACGCTAACGGGCGTGGTGACAAAAAAGTCCGGAGATAAAACGGTGGCTGTTCAGGTAGAAACCGTGGAAGTCCACAGTATGTATCAAAAGCGGCGTTTGCGCTCCAAAATATATCTGGCACATGACGAGCAGAACGAGTGTCAAGCGGGCGATAAGGTGATGATAAGAGAATCGAGGCCACTATCCGCTCGGAAGCGCTGGGTGGTGGTTAAGCGAGATAAGCCCAGCCTTCGCTAAAGCTTCCCCCTCCGCACAAGGCTACGGAGGGACACGGTCCCCCTCCGCACAAGGCTACGGAGGGACACGGCCGGCGGGCAAAGTAAGATAAGTTGATAAGCGAGATAAGTATATATGGTACATGAACGGACAATGTTGAGTGTCGCAGACAATACCGGAGCCAAGTTGCTGCAGGTGATTCGGGTGTTGGGCAATACCGGCCGCCGGTATGCATATTTGGGTGATATTGTGGTAGTAACAGTAAAAATAGCCGAACCGAGGGGAGCAGTAAAAAAGAGCGATGTAGTGCGTGCTGTAATTGTTCGTACCAGCAAAGAGGAAAAGAGGAAAGACGGATCGGCAATTCGGTTTGACGATAACGCGGCGGTAATACTGCAAAAGGAAAGCAAGGAGCCAATAGGAACGCGTGTGTTTGGGCCTATCGCCCGGGAAGTGCGCAATGGGGGTTATCAGAAGATAGTTTCGTTGGCGCCCGAAGTTTGGTAATTGGCGAGATAAGTTAATAAGCTAGATAAGCTAATAAGATGAAAGAGATTAAGTCCAAAAGAATAGCTGTTCGGATCAAGAAAGGCGACTTGGTGAAGGTTTTGTTGGGCAAGGATCGTGGCAAGCGAGCCAGGGTTTTGGTGGTATTTCCTAGACAGGGCAGAGTAATGGTTGAGGGTGTGAACATGGTTAAGAAACATATTAAACCTAAGCGGTCTGGAAGTAAGGGGCAGCGAGTAAGCGTGGCCGCGCCTATGACTATATCGAATGTTCAGTTGGTATGTCCGTCTTGTAAAAAACCCACGCGTGTCGGTATCAGTCGTGATAATGGCGGGCGGCAGCGTTTGTGCAAGAAATGCCAAGCGCCCATTAAATAAATGTATTTAGATTGATTGGTTATATGTCCACAAATTTTACAAAAGAATACAAGGCGTTTGGCAAGCAAATCGGCGTGTCCAATATTCAGGCTGTCCCCAAAGTAACCAGGGTGGTGGTGAATGTTGGTGTCGGTAAGAACCGTGATAATCAAGCGTTTCTGGAAACGGTCAAACGGGACGTGGCCATGATATGCGGGCAGATGCCGCACGAAAGAAAGGCGCGTAAAGCGGTAGCCGGGTTTAAGGTCAGACAAGGTAATCTGGTTGGATATCGAGTGACTTTGCGCGGAGCGCGGCGGGATGATTTTATTAAGCGTTTTGTAGCTGTGACCTTGCCTCGGGTGAGAGATTTTCGTGGCATCAGTGTGACTGCCCTGGACGGTAGGGGCAATTTAAACGTGGGTTTGAGGGAACAACTGCCTTTTCCGGAAGTGCATGCTGATAAGACAGATTTCGTGTTTGGAGTGCAGGTAACTTTTGTAACCGGCGCTGCTGATAACGAAACGGGTGAAGCTCTGTTTCGCGCGCTTGGTTTTCCGTTAACGAAAGAAGAGATTGATAATGTCGGCGTTGTCCCAGTAGCAGAGAAGAAGGGAAAGAGTAAAAATAAATCTTAAGATAATTTCATGCCTAGTAATACAACATCGCCCAAGCTTGCCTTGAATGCAGCGCGCGGTCATAATCAGCAAAACGAGCTTATGAATACGTTTAACTTAATCTTAACAGCAATCCCCAGGCGGCAAGCTTATGAGCGTCGCTGGGTGATGTTGATATACTAGGTATGGCAACAGAAGCGCAAAAAGCAAAAAGCAGAAAAGTCCCGAAGTTTACTTCTCGGCTTGTCAGGCGGTGCGCCTTATGCGGACGCAAGCGAGGCTACATGCGGGATTTCGGTTTGTGTCGCATTTGTTTTAGGGAGAATGCCGAGCGGGGGCATGTTCCGGGCGTGCGAAAATCTTCCTGGTAGCAGATATCAATTTTCAATCTTCAAATTATTATGGATACAATAGCGAACATGTTAACATCTCTTATAAACGCGCAGCGGGCGGGTAAGCAGCGCGTGGCTGTGCCTTATTCCGGTATCAAAGAAAGATTGGCACAGATATTGCAAGAGAAAGGATTTTTGTCAGCGTTGCGGGTGCAAAGCGGACCAAAGGCAAAGCTGGTATTAACTTTGGCTTATGATGAAAAGGGTCAAGCGCGCATACATGGCTTAAAGAGAATTAGTCGCCCCGGGCAGAGGTGGTATGTTAAAAAGTCTCGCATACCGTATTCAATGGACGGGATGGGTTGTATTGTGTTGTCGACGCCGCAAGGCTTAATGGATGATCACAAGGCAAGAAAGGCCGGACTGGGCGGAGAGATGATTTGTGAAATATGGTAGAGAAAATAGCGTCTCTTGCTAATTATTGGTTTGTATTATATTGTTTAGTATTGCTAATAGGTTAGTTAAGCTAAAAAGTTATGTCTCGTATAGGAAAACAACCGATAGTTATACCTGATGGCGTTACGGCCGAAGTGGCTGGCAGGGAAGTTAAGGTGAAAGGACCGCTGGGTGAGTTAGTCTACGGGGTGCATCCGGCTATAGGAGTTGCCTTAACGGACGGCGAGTTGGTTGTTCGAGTGGTTAAGCCAGGTAAAAAGGCAGCGGCTTTATGGGGGACAACGAGAGCCAGGCTGGCTAATATTGTCGAGGGAGTGACGAAAGGTTTTAGTAAGCAGTTGGAATTGCAGGGTGTAGGTTTTCGGGCGCAGGCAAAGGGAGACGGTTTGGATATGTCATTAGGATTTTCTCATCCGATTTCAGTGAAGGCGCCGGAAGGGATAAAATTCACGGTAGAAAAAGAAATTATTACCATAACCGGCAGAGATAATGTGCTGGTGGGGCAAGTGGCGGCCGATATACGCAAGTTACGTCCGCCGGAGCCGTATAAAGGTAAAGGGGTGCGTTATGTTGGTGAGCATGTACGTCGGAAGGTCGGTAAAGTGGTCGGTTCGACAACTGAATAATTAAGAAGAATACCGCTATGAATAAATCATCAAAAAGAGATAATCGAGCCAGACGTCATCGACGAATCAGAGCGCGATTGTTTGGTACGGCCAAGAGGCCCCGCGTGAGTGTGTTTCGCTCGGACCGATACGTTGAGGTTCAGTTGATAGATGACCAAAAAGGGAAGACAGTTTTGGCTAGTCATGGTAAAAAAGAAAAAGCGAAAAACAAGACAGAGCAAGCCGCTTTAGTCGGGCGGACTTTGGCTAAAGCGGCGAAGAAGGCCGGAATTAACGCGATGATATTTGATCGTTCCGGGTATCGCTATCATGGCCGGGTTAAGGCTGTGGTGGAGGCTATGCGGGCGGAAGGAATTAAGGTGTAACTGAAAAAATAAAACTATGTCTACTAATTTAACTGTTCAGCCGAATTCATCCATGGGGCCTCGCCGCCGCCGGACTTTTAATAAAGGAGAAAAGGCCAGTCAGTTTGATCACGAGGTACTGGAAATTGCCCGGGTAGTCAGGGTGGTAAAGGGCGGCCGCAGGTTCAGGTTCAGGGCCAGCGTGGTGGTTGGCGACAGATCGGGAATGGTAGGATTGGGTGTGGGTAAAAGCCGGGATGTACAGCAAGCCATAAAGAAAGCGGAAGATGCTGCAGCTAAACGGGTGATAAAAGTGTCTCTTAAGAAAGGAACGATTTTACACTCGGTGCAAGTTTCATATAAAGGCGCGCAGATATTACTGAAGCCGGCCAAGCCCGGTACGGGAGTAATTGCCGGCGGCATAGTCAGAACGGTGGCTGATCTGGCGGGGATAAAAGATTTGGTTTCCAAGAGGTATGGATCGGTTAATAAGATGAGCAACGCGAAAGCAGCGTTAGCAGCCCTAGTAGCGTCAGGCGTGTCGGTTGGTTCGGTTAAAAAGAAAGTTGATAAAGAATAAATATGTTTTTACACGAGTTACCAAAAATTGTTAAGCGGAAAAAGCGGGTTGGCCGCGGTATTGGCGGGCGGGGAGCCAAGTCGGGACGAGGGATGAAGGGACAGCGCTCGCGAGCCGGTTACAGCCGCAAGCTTGGTTTTGAAGGCGGGCAAACGCCTTTGTATATGCGTTTGCCGAAAGGCAGAGGGACAAAACATCGCATGACCAAAAAGAGAGTACGGGTATTAACGGTAAGCACGGGACAATTACAAAGGTTTGATGACGGAACGGTGGTTGGACCGGGACAAATGAAAAAGCTTGGTTGGATTTCGGGTCGGTCCGATCGGGTCAAGTTGATAGTGTCCGGGTTAGTAGATAAGAAGCTGACTGTCAGGGTTCATGGTGTGAGCGAAGCGGCCAAGGAGCGGGTGGAGAAAGCGGGCGGTAAAGTGGAGATAATCGCGTAATTTTCAATTTTCATATAATAATCAATAGCCAATTTCCCAATACAATAACGACACTATTTGATATTTGATTATTGTGCATTGGGTATTATATGGAAATTGGAAATTGTGCATTGGGAATTGTAGTATTAGTTTAAATATATGGCTTTGAATTGGAAAAGATATCTGGCGATGTTTCGGGTGCCGGAGTTGCGCAAGAAAATTTTGATAGTATTGGGGTTGTTGGTTGTTTTTAGAATCGCGGCGGTTATACCGGTACCGGGTATTGATCCGACGAGTTTACATAATTTATTCGCCGGCAATCAATTATTCGGTTTATTGGACGTGTTTTCAGGCGGAGGGTTATCAAATCTTTCGATAGTTATGTTGGGGGTCGGTCCGTATATTACCGCGTCAATTGTAATGCAGTTGATGACAATGATCGTGCCGCGGTTGGAGGAAATGCAAAAAGAGGAAGGAGAAGCCGGCCGCCGAAAGATAAATCAATGGACGAGACTGTTGACGGTGCCGTTGGCCGCTTTGCAGGCGTTTGCTTTTTTGAATCTGATCCAGCGCGGAGGATTATCCGGCGGGACAGGGCCGGAGATTACTTTTTCTTTTTGGCAATTAGTGGTGACTATCATCAGCGTTACGGCCGGGACGATATTTTTGATGTGGCTGGGAGAATTGATTACCGAACAGAATATAGGTAATGGTATTTCTTTAATTATATTTGTTGGCATTATCGCCCGTCTGCCGAGCGTAACGGCACAAATTTTATCAACTTTAACTTCTGACCAACTGCTTACCTATGGCGCTTTTCTGGTGATTTCTGTAGTGGTTGTGGCCGGAGTGGTGATTATTACAGAGGGGCAGAGATCAATTCCGGTGAGTTACGCTAAGCGGGTGCGGGGAAATCGGATGTTTGGCGGTGTTTCAACTCATCTGCCTTTGCGGGTTAATCAAGCCGGAGTTATTCCGATAATTTTCGCGTTGTCGATCATGTTGTTTCCCGGAGTGATCGCTAACTTTTTTGTGGGAGTAAGTAATGCTGTAGTGAGTAGTGTGGCCCAGCGTATTGTGAACGCGTTCCAAAACCAGTTATTTTACGGAGCGATGTATTTTGTGTTGGTGGTGGTTTTTACATATTTCTACACGGCGGTGACTTTTGATCCGAAGAATGTAGCGGAAAACATTCAAAAACAGGGAGGGTTTATTCCCGGGATACGTCCAGGGCGACAAACAACCATGTTTTTGAAATACGTGATTAACCGGATTACTTTGACGGGCGCGATTTTTCTGGGATTTATCGCCGTTTTGCCTTTGTTATTACAGGCATTTACCGGTTTAACCACCCTGACGATTGGCGGTACAGCTTTGTTGATCGTGGTTTCCGTGGTGGTAGAGACGTTGAAACAGATTGAGTCGCAGCTGACAATGCGGGAGTATGAGGGGTTTTCGTAAACGTAAAACTTAAAGTGAAAAACGCAAAACAACAACGCAAAAGCAAAAAGACCGACGTCGGCGTAGTTGTTTTTATTTTTGCGTTGTTGTTTTTCGCTTTTAGTTTTTAACTTTTATTTTTCATGTTGCCAAAAATTATTTATATTATGGGTGCACCAGGTGCAGGAAAAGGGACGCAGGCAAAAATGCTGGCGGAAAAAATTGGTTATCATCAGTTCAGTACGGGCGATGCGTTTCGAGAAGTGGCGCGTCAGAATACGGATTTAGGGCACCGCGTTAAGGAGACGATTGATAACGGGTATCTGGCGCCGCCGGAGATGGCTGCTGAAATTGTAATGACGGCGGTAAAAGAACATATTGAATCCGGCAGGGGGTTGGTTTTTGACGGCACGCCCAGAACGGTGGCGGAAGCCAAAATTGTTGATCTTTTTTTTGCCGAGGAGAACTATGGGAAACCGCTGGTTATCTATCTGGCTGTTGATCGGGCAGAGATGATTGAGCGCAATTCTAAGCGCAAGTTTTGTTTGGGGGTGTCGGGCGACTTTCCGGTGGTTAATGACGATGACCGACGCCGCTGTGAGGAGAGAAGGGGAATGATAGGGGTACGTCCCGATGATGAGCCGGGTAAGTTTGCGACGCGCTGGGATCAGTTCATGACGTTAACATACCCGGTGGTGGAGGAGTACCGCCGGCGGGGAGAACTGCATGAGTTGGACGGGATGCCGAGTGTGGCGGAGGTTTTTAAGAGTGTGATGAAGGTTATTGATAAAGTGCAGAATTAATTATTGTTGCCAACAAACGATACTCCCGTCACCCGCACATGAGTGACACCTTTGCCCGCCCCAGCGGCGGGCGGCACTCGACTCAAGGCTTGCCGCTCCGCCTAAAGGCGGAGACCAGGCCGGCAAGCCTTGAGACGGTCCCTCATGCACGGGCGCCGTGAGTATCGTTTGTTGGTACTGACTTTGCCTATTTGGTTGATTAAAGGCATATTACTCATTAAGAGTAGAGAGGATGGTGGGTGGGGAAGGAGGATAGTCTTGATTCTTGATTCACCTGTCCCCCATAGTCCCCGTCAAGACGGGGCGACGGGGGATAATTCTTAATTCTAATAATGTGATTCGCTTAAAAACCAAGGATGATATAGAGAAATTAAGAGAGGGAGGAAGGATGCTGGGAGAAGTGTTGGCAGAACTGGCCGGTGTTGTTAAGGTTGGTACAACCGGAGCAGAACTGGATGAATTGGCCACGCGGTTAATTCGGGCGCGAGGTTGCGAACCGGCTTTCTTGAATTACGCTTCAAGTGGCCAGCAACCTTTTCCGGCGGCGCTTTGTGTTTCAATAAATGATGCGGTGGTACATGGCATACCAACTGACGCGCCATTTGTTGGCGGGGATGTGGTTGGTTTGGATTTGGGGTTGATTTATCGGGGTAAATATTATCTGGATAGTGCGCAGACGGTTATAGTCGGAGGCGGATCCGGTAAGACAAAAGAATTAGTGGCGGTTACAGAAGAAGCACTACAGCGGGGAATAGCGGCGGCTTTGCCAGGGAATAGGATTGGTGATATCGGTTGTGCCATTCAGCGTTATGTTGAGTCAGCGGGGTTTGAAGTAGTGCGCCAGCTGGTCGGGCATGGTGTTGGTTACGCGGTGCATGAGGAACCACAGGTGCCGAACTTCGGCCGAGCAGGCGCCGGCGCTTTAATAGAACCGGGGTTGGTGATTGCGATTGAGCCGATGGTGACAAAAGGAAATCCGGTTGTGGTGACTGGTGAGGATGGCTGGTCGGTAAAAATAAAATCCGGGAACTTATCGGCGCACGCGGAGCACACGGTGGCGGTGATGGAAGAGGGGCCAGTAGTGTTAACGAGTAAGCGAAAAACTTAAAGTGAAAAACGAAAAGCAACAACTCAAAAGTAAAAACAACCATATCGCTAACGTCGTCAGTCTTTTGGTTTTTACGTTGTTGTTTTACGTTTTTAGTTTTTAATTTTACGTTAATTTCATGCTTCTTTGTCTTGATTACGGTAAAAGATATATCGGTGTGGCGATAACGGATGCCGAAAATAAAATCGCGTTGCGGCATTCTGTAATTGATCAAAAAGAGCAGAAGGCGATGGAGGTCATAAAAAATATTGTTGAGAAAGAGATGGTAGAGAAAATTCTGGTAAGCGTACCCTTGAATTTGTTGCGTGAAGAAACTGACCAGACCCAGCAGTCCTTGGCTTTTATAGAGAAGCTGCGCGGGTTGTTGCCGCGAGTTGAGGTGGGGGGCGTGGACGAAACATTCACTAGCGTGGAAGCTGATCGTCGGATAAAAAGCGAAGGGGCGGACAAAGATGACGCGCATGCCGAAGCGGCGCGGATGATGCTAAGCGATTACTTGAAAAAAATCTGACAGCATTTTTTATAAAGCGGAGAATATTTTTGATTCTGGTTTTGTAGAAATAATGCTATATTAAAGACATGAACGAAAAGGTTTTTTTGTCGGTGGTGATACCGGCATATAACGAAGAACAGAGATTGCCGCACACTTTAAAGGCGGTTTTGACGTATTTGAGTAAGCAGACATATACCTGGGAAGTGGCAGTGGTTGATGATGGTTCTAAAGATAAGACAGCGGATTTAGTACGGGAGGCGGCGGTGCAGGACAGGAGGGTGAAATTACTGCAGTATGGGACAAATCGCGGCAAAGGATACGCGGTGAGATACGGGATGACGCATGTAGTTGGTAAGTACCGTTTGTTTATGGACGCGGATAATTCCACGACAGTCGATCATTTTGAGCAATTTAAAACCTTTTTTGATATGGGTTACGATGTGGTGATAGGCTCGCGGCATTTAAAAGAATCGGATATACGAGTGCATCAAGCTTGGTGGAAAGAGAGGCTGGGAAATTTGGGAAATTTGTGGATTAGGTTTTGGGCGGTGCCGGGAATCAAAGATACACAGGCGGGATTTAAGGTGTTTACTGATTACGCGGCGGAAGATGTGTTTCCCTATTTAACAATTGATCGGTGGGGGTTTGATGTGGAAGCACTGGCTGTGACCAAAATGCGCGGTTATAAAATAGCGGAGCGGCCGATCAGGTGGATTAATGATCCGAATAGCAAAGTTTCCGGATCCGCTTATGTGGAAGTATTAAAGGAAGTGGTGCAAGTGAGGTTGAATATTTGGCAGGGTGTTTATAAAAAAGATAGGTAAAACTAACGCAATGGTTGTTTTGTATGTAATAAAATTTTCAATGATCAATTTCCAATTTCCATATAAATTACAATGACCAAGACACAAAGACGCGGTCGTTGTATCAGGATTTGGTAATTGGGGCATTGGCGTTTATATGAAAATTGAGAATTGAAAATTGGAAATTATCTGACAGGTTAAATATAAGATCTGTTTATTGTGATGAAAGATTTAATAGAAAGAAAAACCGAGAGACAAAGTGGCGGTGAACTGCGGCAGGACTTAATTACGGGCAAGTGGGTGATTGTGGCTATTGGGCGGTCAAAGCGGCCGCATGGTAAAAAGGCGGGTGGCAAGAAAAAGAAAGGAGACGATGACGTAAGGTATCGCGACGATTGTCCGTTTTGTAATTTGGCTGATAATCCGCAACCGCCGGATGTTATTCGTTTGCCGGATGATCCGCATAGCTGGCGGGTGCACGTTTTCGCCAATAAATACCCGGCACTGCATCCGCAGGAAGATTTTCGTTCGCGCCAAGAAGGGCCATATCGGGCGGTGGAGGCGGTTGGTTGGCACGAATTGCTGGTTACCAGGTATCATAACGCGGTAGAGCGTTTGGTGAGCGAGGCTGACTTGGCGCTGGAGATTGAAGCGTTGGTGTTGAGATACCGGCAGTTGCAGATAAAATCCTCGGTGAATTATATACAGATAATAAGGAATTATGGGGTACCGGCCGGAGCTTCTTTGGCTCATCCGCATCACCAGATATTTGCCACGCCGGTTTTGCCCAGCGATGTTCAGGATATGCTGCTGGGGGCGCAGAGGTATCACGAGAGAACTGGCGGTGATATTTTTGAAGACATGTTGTTATATGAACGTCGGGAAGGAAGGCGGGTAGTCTGGGAGAATGATATGTTTACTGTTTTTTGTCCGTTCGCGCCGCGAGTGGCTTACGAGACATGGATTATGCCAAAGGAGCCTGGATCTAATTTTGCCAATATCAACCCCGGACAGAGAGAGGCCTTAGCTCGGGCTTTGCAGGAAACCTTGAAGAGAATGTATTCGGTGTTAGGCGATCCGCCGCTTAATTATTTTATTTATTCGGCACCCTGTGGCGCAACGGGGTCGGTTTGCAATCCTGATTATTTTGATCGCTGGCGCTGGCATTTGCAGGTAACGCCCAGATTAAATATTTGGGGCGGGTTTGAACTAGGCACAGGGCTGGAAATATTGGACGTGGCGCCGGAAGACGCAGCCGAGCATTTGCGGGACTGCGAAAATTGTTAAGAGGTGTAGAATGTTTATTATGTTGACTGCAATCATTAATGCTTTGCGAGCGGTGCCGCCTGAAGTAGCGACAGTAATTCTGGCGATGATACCTATCGGCGAGTTGCGCGGAGCTTTACCGGTGGCGCTGACCGTTTATAAGCTGCCGCTGGCGGAAGCAATGTTTTTGGCAATAGCGGGTAATATGCTGCCGGTGTATTTCTTACTGGTATTTTTTGAGAAGATAGCCGAATGGTCTAGAGTTCATTCAAGGACAGCGGATAGATTTTTCGATTATTTATTTGCGAGGACGCGTGTTAAGTTGCAGGGCAACGTGACAAAATACGGTGTGTGGGCATTGGCTTTGTTTGTGGCTATTCCTTTGCCGGTGACAGGGGCATGGACAGGAACACTGGCGGCGTTTGTTTTTGGTCTGCCGCGAGCGCGTTCTTTTTGGGCGATTTTTGTCGGTGTTTGTATATCGGCGGTTATTGTGTTGGTGGTAACGGCCGGAACGGTGTTTACAATACGGGGGATTTGGGGTAATAATTTTTAATCAATTTCTTAATTACTAAATTTTATAATTATTCATATACTAGATATATGGCGAATAAGTTTTTGGTTGTTGGAAATTGGAAAATGGATCTATCGCATAAGGCGGCTTTGGAAGTTGCCGGAGCGATAAAAAAGATGTTAGCCGGTATTTATTTGGATGTGGATGTAGTAATCGCGCCTTCATTTACGTCTTTGCCGGCGGTAGCGACCAAGTTAGCAAAAAATGAAAAAGTGCAACTTGGAGCGCAAAATGTTCATTGGGAAGAAGGAGGAGCCTGGACGGGTGAGGTGTCGGTGTCCCAGCTGACACCGTTTGCGCGCTGGTGCATTGTGGGGCATTCGGAGCGACGTCAGTTGGTTGGGGAGACGGACGAGCAGGTAAGAGCAAAAGTTTACGTGTTACAGAAGCACGGGTTGACGCCGATTGTATGTGTGGGAGAAACCGCAGATGAAAGAAACAGGGGAGAGACTGTGAGTAAGATTACCCGGCAAGCTACTGCAATATTTACCCAACAAACCGGAGTGTCTGTGTCTCGGTTGGTAATTGCATATGAACCGATCTGGGCGATTGGTACGGGAGAAACGCCCGATCCGGCGGAAGCGGCGCAGACTATGCTGTTGATTCGGAAAATAGCAGCGGAAAAGTTGGGAGCGGAGGCGGCGGAGAAGATCAGAATTTTATACGGCGGGAGTGTAAATGCCGGAAACGCAGCGGATTTTGTTAGTGAGCCGGGGGTGGACGGCGTGCTGGTGGGAGGCGCTTCGGTAAAATCGGCAGAGTTTGTGAATATTGTAAAAGCTGTAGAAAAGATTGAAAGAACTTTTTAATGTTTAGAAATTGAATCATTGATGCTTCAATGAAAATTGTAAATTGATAATTGAAAATTTATTATAATGATATGTTAGTTAAACCTCGTGAATTATTTGCCAAGGCATTTAATATGCAGTACGCATTGGGCGCTTTTAATACATCAAATTTAGAGTTAACACAGGCAATTATCTGGGCAGCACAGAAACAACGTGCGCCGGTTATAGTGCAAACGTCGGAGGGGGCAATAGAATACACGGGGCAAAAACAGATAGCAGCGATTATCAGTTCCCTGGCAGGGGAAGCAAATGTGCCGGTGGTGATGCATTTGGATCACGGTCACAGTATGGCAGTGGTGAAAAATTGCATTGAGGCCGGATACACTTCCGTAATGATTGACGCCTCTACCAAGCCGATAGACGAAAATATCGCGTTGACCGGCGAAGTGGTTGAATATGCGCATGCGCACGGAGTGTGGGTGGAGGCAGAGCTGGGCACTATTTTAGGGGCGGAAGGGATAAAAACTTTGCAGGGAGAGGCGCCTTCGGATGAGTTGCTAACGAATCCCGCGCAGACAAAGAAATTTGTGGAAGCGACGGGGGTTGATTGTTTAGCGGTGGCGGTTGGTACGATACACGGTGCGTTTAGTGGTCGGGAGTATATCAGGTTTGAGTTAGTAGAGGAAATAGCCAAGCAGCTGCCGGCATTGCCGTTGGTCATTCATGGGGCTTCGGGGCTGGCGAGCGAACATTTGCAGAGAGTGGCGCATACTAATGTCTGTAAAGTAAATGTGGATACGGAGCTGCGGTTGGCGTTTGAGCGTGCTGTAAAAAGTTATTTTGGCCAGGAGCATGATAAGTGTGATCCGCGTAAAATACTGGGGCCGGCCAGAGATGCGGTGCAACGGGTGGTGGAAGAGAAGATTAGACTTTTTGGTAGCGACGGTAAGGCAGCTTAAGTGCATCGAATTTTAGTGAGCGACACGCGCAGAATTTCCCTTGTTGGCACATAACACCCACCCCAGCGGTGGGTGTTACTCGGCTGAAGCCCTGCCGCTCCGCCATTGTTTTGCCAAGGCAAAACAATGGCGGAGACCGGGCCGGCAGGTCTTCAGACGGCCGACAAGGGAAATTCTGCGCGTGTCGCTGCCCGCTTTTGCGAGAGACAAGAGAGGTTAAAAATGATACAATAAGCCAATGGAGAAAAGAGTGAGCGCGCCGGTTTTTGATATTGTCGCTATTGGCGATACGACGGAAGATGTTTTTTTGCAGATGTCTGATGCGGAAGTTCACTGCGACAATCAAGGCGGTAATTGTAAATTCTGTTTGCGATTTGCGGACAAAATAGCGGTAGAGAAAAAGACGGATGTGCCGGCAGTCGGGAACGCGGCTAATCACGCCATCGGGGTGGCGCGTTTGGGTTTGAGAGCGGCTATTTATACGGTGTTAGGAGACGATGTGCAGGGTCATTTAGCCCAGGATGTTTTTCGGGAGAACGGGGTAGATGCGAGATATGTTGTTTTTGATAAGGAGCACGGTACCAACTTCTCTGCAGTAATAAACTTTAACAGCGAGCGGACTATTCTGGTTTATCATGAGCCGCGGGAGTATCGCTTGCCGCATTTTGCCCGGCCGCGCTGGATTTATTTGACGTCTTCGTCTGGCGGCGGAGTAAAAAGTTTACATGAGCAAGTACTGGCGTATTTAGAGGAAAATCCGGAAGTAAAGATAGCGTTTAATCCGGGGACGCACCAGATGAATTTGGGTCTAGAGGGATTAAAGCCGTTGTTAGAAAAGACCGAGGTACTATTTATTAATCGCGAGGAATCGCAAGAGCTGTTGAGGATATCAAGCGATGATGTAGGTCAATTGATAAAGGGGTTTTTGGATATCGGGGTTGGCAGCGTGGTGCTAACTGATGGCCCGAACGGTTCATACGCGGTTGACGGAGGAAAAATTTTAAGGTTGAAAATTTTTGCCGGTGAAGTGGTGGAAAGAACAGGGGCCGGGGACAGTTATGGCGCCGGGTTTATGGGGGCTTTAGTGCACGGTAAAACAATAACCGAGGCAATGCTGTGGGGTAATGCTAATTCAACTTCGGTGGTGCGTTATATCGGGGCGAGGGAGGGGCTTTTAAATAAAGATGGTGTAGAGCAATTGATTCGCAAAAACAGCAAGATTAAGCCTGTGGTTTATGGCACTATTTAAGTAAATACAGTAAATACAGCCCATCCTTCGCATGAAGCTACGGAGGACAAGGCGAGGACAGTAAATTAAGTATATTGTATTCTTTATTCATGATTCTTAATTCTACTCAACTATGAAAACAAAAATTGCAATCAATGGTTTCGGGCGCATCGGCCGGGCGGTTTTTAAAATAGCGTTGGAGAACGATGATGTGGAAATGGTGGCGATAAACGACTTGGGTGATCCGGAAAATTTAGCTTATTTATTGCGATACGACACAGTGTACGGTCGCTATGCCAGAAAAGTAACAATGAGCGACGGTGTTCTGCGAGTTGATGACAAGGAGATAAAAGTGCTGAATGAACGCGAGCCGGACAAGTTGCCCTGGGGGGAGATGGGCATTGATACGGTCATTGAGTCCACCGGTGTCTTCACTGAAGAAGAGGAAGCCCGTCGTCACATAACGGCCGGGGCTAAGCATGTTATTATCTCGGCGCCCACAAAAAGCGAGGGGGTAGCCACGGTGGTTATGGGTGTCAACGATAAAGATTTGGCGGGTAAGGAAATAGTTTCCAATGCTTCGTGCACCACAAATTGCGTGGCGCCAATGGTGGCGGTGATGGATAACGCGTTCGGGGTGGAGAAAGCGGTTATGACTACGGTGCATGCCTACACGGCCACGCAGAGTGTTGTTGACGGACCGGCGAAGAAAGATTTTCGGCGCGGACGGGCGGCCGCGGCTAACATGGTGCCGTCTTCTACCGGCGCGGCGATAGCGGCGACCAAAGCGTATCAGCCACTGGCGGGCAAGTTTGACGGGGTGGCCTTGCGGGTGCCGGTACCGGTGGTGTCGATGTCGGATTGCGTGTTGGTGACTAAGAAAGAAGTGACAGTCGAGGAAATCGTTAAGGTCTTTGAAGAAGCGGCGAGCAATCCTCTTTATGAGGGAGTGCTGGCGGTAACGAGCGAGCCGGTGGTATCCAGTGATTTTATCGGCGATCCGCATTCAGTGACGGTAGATTTGGCCATGACGCGCGTGGTAGGCGGCAATTTAGTGAAGGTTATGGGTTGGTACGATAACGAGTGGGGGTATTCCAATCGATTGGTTGAACAAGCCGTGGCGATAAGGCAAAGCGCAAAATAAGCGGGTTGGTTGTGATAATCTGACTTTATGGAGAATAAGACCGCGAGAAAGTTAAAAACTCTTGATGACTTGCCGGTGGACGGTAAGGCAGTTTTAGTGAGAGTTGATTTTAACGTGGCGACGAATGATAGCGGGAGAGTGGAAGAAACGGAAGATTACCGGATAAAAGCGGCTCTAGCGACGATCGAAGAGTTGATGCAAAGAAGATGCAAGGTGCTATTGCTTACCCATCGCGGCCGTCCGGGGGAGAGCAAGGAAAACACGGAGCTGGGGCCGGTGCGTGATCGTTTGGAGGGCTTGTTGGGCGAGGAAGTAACCAGTATCAATAAGTTGTACGGCGATGGAGTTAAGGCGGTGCTGGGAGGTATGAACCCGGGAGATGTGGCTTTGCTGCCGAATGTGCGGATGGATGTGCGGGAAGAGGAAGGCAGCGAACAATTCGCTCGGGAAATTTGCGATAACGCGGAGGTATATATAAATGAAGCTTTCAGTGTGTCACACCGTAATCACGCGTCGGTGTCTATCGCACCCAGATTATTGTCTTCGGGCGCGGGACGGCGGACGGTGGAGGAAGTGGCGAAGCTGACAAAGTTAAGGAGTAATCCGGCTAAGCCGTATGTGGCGATAACTTCAGGAGCAAAAATTGAGACGAAGATAGGGATGCTTTATCGGTTGCTGGAACAGGTGGATAAGTTATGCATCGGAGGCCGGTTAGCCAATGTTTTTTTGGCGGCGCAGGGTAAGCGCGCGGACCATTTTACGGCTGACGAGACATCGGTTGCCCGGGTCTTGCTGGATAAAGGCGGCGATAAAATAGTTTTGCCGGTTGATGTGGTGATTGGCAATGAGGATGGAAGCGATGCTGTGGTAGCAGGCGTTGATGAGATACCGGAGGGGGTGGCGGGAGTTTTTGATGTCGGGCCTAAAACGGTGGAACTGTTTATGAAATACGCCAGGGAAGCCGCGACTATTATGTGGAATGGACCGATGGGGCGTTTTGAGGTACCGGCTTATGCCAAGGCGACGGAGGCTTTGGCAACGGAGCTGGCGCAATTATCCAGCTATCGGGTGGTAGGCGGCGGTGATACTATTATCGCTTTACAGAAAGCGAAAGTGCTGAATAAGTACGACCATGTTTCGGTGGGCGGCGGCGCGATGATCGCTTTTCTGGAGAATAAGAGGATGCCGGGATTGGAACCGCTGTATGTTAGTGATTAGCTATTAGTCATTAGCCTGTAGGATTATGGCCAAGATTGAGAAGATAATTGCGAGGGAGATTTTGGATTCCCGGGGAAATCCGACGGTGGAGGCGCAGGTGGACGCGGCCGGCGGTATTAGCGTGAGCGCGATGGTGCCCTCGGGCGCTTCCACGGGAAAGCACGAAGCGCACGAGCTACGTGACGGCGATGAGAAGCGTTATCGGGGAAAGGGCATACTGGGAGCGGTTAAGAATATTAGAGGCGAGATTAACGCGGCTTTACACGGAAAAGATACAGCCAATCAATCAAAAATTGATCGGACATTGCTGGAGTTGGATGGCACACCGAATAAATCGAGACTGGGAGCCAACGCGATACTGGCGGTATCGATGGCGTGTGTCCGAGCGGAGGCGGCGGCACAAGGTTTGCCGCTGTATATGTATCTGCAGCAGCTTTTTCCGGAGCGAGAAGCAAGGCTGCCAGTACCGCAAATGAATTTGATAAATGGCGGAGTGCACGCGAGTAATCAGCTGGCGATACAGGAATTTCATGTTCTGCCGGTAGGGACGGCCAGTTTTAGCGAGGCTTTGCGCATGGGCGCGGAAATTCACTATGCTTTGCGCGATATTTTAAAGAAAGAAGGCTGGCAGGTGGAAGTGGCTGACGAGGGGGGCTTCGCGCCGAAGCTGGGGCAAAGTGAGCTGGTATTTACGTTTTTAAACAGGGCAATTGAAACGGCCGGCTATAAGCCGGGGGTGGATGCTTTTCTGGGGATAGACGCGGCGGCCAACGAATTTTATGATCACGAAAACAAGGTTTATAAGATGGACGGTAAGGATATGCCGCCGGGTGACTTGGCTTATTTGTATAAAACATGGAGAGAACGCTATCCACTTATTTCTATCGAAGATCCTTTTGATGAAGATAGTTGGGATGACTGGGTGAATTTTACCAAGCGCAACGGGCAGGCGTTACAGATTGTGGGCGATGATTTGTACGTGACTAACAGCACAAGAATACGCGAGGGCATTGTGCGCGGAGCGGCCAATGCGGTGCTGATTAAGCTTAACCAGGTGGGTACCGTTTCGGAAACTCTGCAGGCGATATTGATGGCGCAAGAGGCCAAGCAAAATGTTATTATTTCGCATCGCTCCGGCGAGACGGAGGATACTTTTATCGCCGATTTGGCGGTAGCTACCGGAGCAGGACAAATCAAGACGGGCGCGCCGACACGATCAGAGAGAACAGCGAAGTATAACCGGCTGTTACGGATCGAGGAGGAGACACAGGCGAAGCTGGCCAAGCCTTTTCAGGCTTTTTTGGAATACCATCAGCCGGATACAGGCGGGGTTAATATTAAAGATGATGTTTAGATAAATTAGCCGCATGGGTGGTGTACTGGTTCAGAAACAGAATATGTTCTATAATTGACATATACTAAGTATGGAAGATTCGCATTCTTCAATTTGGGAGCATCGGCAGGCGGAATTGTGGGACCGGATTTTTCAGGTTATTCAGGATGTGGTGACGCTGGCGGATTCTTTGGAGGATGACGCGGGCGGGGTGATAGTGAAGCAGGAAATGGTGAAAACGGCTATGGCAGTGGGCACCCACTTGGTGCGGGCGAACGCGGCGGAGGAGCCGGGTGATTTTGATAGACATTTGACGGAGGCGAGGATGAAAGCGATTGAAACGGATTATTGGTTGAGGTTGGCATACGTGCTCCAGCAGAAAGAAGAGGTGCAGCGCGATTTGTCCAGTATTATCACCCAGTACGCGGGCATCGTGGATTTGCTGCATAAGTTTATCAGGCATACCCGGACGGAAAAAAATGTTATCAACCGGCACACGAAGGGTCCGAGAATTCAATAGCACGGCATGAATAGACAGTGGGTAGTGACGGCAGACGCGCGCGGCGCGATCAGTTCGACGGAAGAATTAAGGGGATTTTTGCTAGTGCGTCGGGGAGTCGGCGCCGATGGGGCGGCCGGTTTTTTTCGTTCCTCGTATAAAGACGATATTCATGATCCGGGAAATTTCCCCGATATGGCCGCGGGCGTGGACAGAATTTTTCGGGCCATAAAGGATAAGGAGCAGATCATAGTTTACGGCGATTATGACGCCGACGGCATCAGTAGTACGGCTATTTTAGTGGAAACTTTGCGCGAGCACGGCGCGCGGGTAAGTCCATATATTCCGCACCGGATAGATGACGGATACGGACTTAATAAAGAAGTGCTGGAAAGGCTGGCGCCGGAGATGTCGCTGCTGGTTACGGTTGACTGCGGCGTTACCGCGGCGGAAGAAGTTAAGTGGCTGAAGCGCCAGAAAATAGACACGGTTATAGTCGATCATCATACGCCGGGGAGGGTGAAGCCGGCGGCGGTTGCTATTATCCATCCCAATTATCCGGTTGGCAGCTACTCTTGGCCTTATTTATGCGGCGCCGGCACGGCGTGGAAAGTGGCGCAGGCTTTGTCTAATGATAATCGCTCGGTTTGGAGAGGAGACACCGATAGAGTAAAGTGGCTGTTGGATTTGGCGATGTTGGGAACTCTGGGCGATTCGGTGCCGGTGCTGGGAGAAAATCGGGCAATTGTACGTTTCGGTTTGGATGTTTTACGGCGGACCAAGCGCGTGGGCCTGCGGAAACTGATTGATTTTGTCGGGTTGGCCGGCAAGGAAGTATCGACGGAGGACGTGGTGTTTAAAATAGTACCGATGCTGAACGCGGCCGGCCGAATGGATCACGCCCAGCCGGCGCTGGAGCTGTTAATGACAAAAGACGAAGCCAAAGCGGACAAGCTGGTGGCCGAGTTGAATCTGTTAAACAGAAGGCGGCAGACGGTTACACAGAAGGTAGTGCGGGAAGCGGAAAAACAACTGGCGGGATGCGGCGCGGTAATTGTAGCCAGCGGAGAAGACTGGCCGCCCGGCGTGGTTGGTTTGGCGGCTAATCGTCTGGCGGATAAATATGGCAAACCGGCGGTGGTCTTCGGGCGGGGCGGAGTAGGTTCGGCGCGCAGCCCGGAAGGAACAAATGTGCTGGAAATACTGCGGCAGGCACAAAGTATGCTGGTAAAACTGGGCGGGCACAGTCAGGCGGCGGGGTTGACGATAGACGTGAGTAATCTGCCGATGTTCACCGAGGCGATGCGGGGGATGGAAGCCGGGGCAGTTATTGAAGAGCGGGAACGACTGCTGACTTTGGAAGCGGAAGCACTGGTGGCGCCGGAAATTTTAGATAAACAGACGGTGCGGGTGATAGAAGAGTTCGCGCCGTTCGGGGAGGGGAATAAAAGGCCGCAACTGGTGGCACAAAACATACAGCTACACGAGTGGCGGGCGGTGGGAAAAAATTCGGATCACGCCAAGTTGGGGCTGGTTATAAACAACGAATTAGTTGACGGCATCGGTTTCGGATTGGCACACGAGATGGCCGCGGCTAAAATTACCAAAGGATCTATTGATATATTGGGAGAATTAACCGAAAATCAATGGCAAGGCAGAAGAAGGCTGCAGTTTAACGTCCGGGACGCGGCGCGAGCGGGCGAGATGAAAATAACATTTCAAAAATAAAATATGTCAAAAAAAGCCACTTTATTTACCGATGGAGGAGCCAGAGGGAACCCGGGGCCGGCGGGAATCGGTTTAGTGCTTAGGGTGGAAGGGGAACAGGCGCTGGAGTACGGCGAGTATATCGGCGAGACGACAAACAATCAGGCGGAATATAAAGCGTTGATAAAAGGATTAGCTATGGCGCTGGAGGCGGGGGTGTCCGAGATAAAATGTTTTCTGGACAGCCAGTTGGTGGTGGAGCAGTTGAAAGGAAATTATCGGGTGAAAAATAACGGATTAAAACAGTTATTTGTTGAGGCGAAGGAACTAGCGGATAAGTTTGAGACAACTTCTTTTACGCACGTGACGCGGGATAAAAATAAGATAGCTGATAGGCTAGTGAATGAAGCGCTGGATCGGGAGAAATAGAAAATCAGGAAAAACGCGTGAATTTATGAGCTGAAAGTATGAAATTTGCCCATAAATATCAATAAAATGCATAGATTATAGTAATAATGCATAGTTTTATGTAATAATTGCATAGATTTATAGGGTATGTTATAGTGTAGATATGGAAAGAAAACTGTTAACAATCAGTCAAGCGGCTGAAATACTTGGTGTTTCAATTGATACCCTGCGCCGGTGGGATGAAAGAGGAAAATTGGTTGCCATTAAAAAGGAAGGCGGAACACACAGATATTATCGAGAGAAAGATCTCGAAATTTTCGCGAGTGATCTTTTAAAATTCGCTTTCGAATGGGCTGGTGACAAAACTGAATTTCCGGAGAGATTCTATTGTCAGACAAGTGCTGTCTTTCAAGCAAGGCTGGTAAAAATGGAGCGTGAACTTATGGCCAAGCCTGGATTTGAAGAGTTATATTCACTTATTGTCTTGATTGCCGGTGAAATAGGTGATAATTCATTTGCTCATAATTTAGGCAAATGGCCGGATGTGCCCGGAATATTTTTTGGGTATGATATTAAGAAGGGGGTAATTGTATTAGCTGACAGAGGACTTGGTATTCTAAGGACATTGCGTCAAGTTCGTCCGGAGTTGTCTAACCATGTTGCCGCGGTAAAAGTGGCTTTTACTGAATTTATTTCCGGCCGGGCGCCGGAGAAACGAGGCAACGGTTTGAAATTGGTTCGGGAAGTTGTAGTCGGTAATCCGATTAATCTGTTTTTTACCAGCGGAGATGCTGAAGTGCGTCTACAGAATGACAATAAAGACTTTAAAGTTGTTAGGGGAGTAAATACGATAAACGGGTGTTTGGCCAAGATTGATTTTTAAGCAATAAGATAATATATAAATTTATGAAATTGATGTTGGAAAAATTCGGAACCACTTTAATTACCCGGGAGTTGGGAAGTGAGGCCCTTAAAGCGTTTCGGACTACCTTACGTGATTTACCACGGGATGATGTTTTGGAAATAGATTTTTCCGGGGTGCTGACCCTGTCGCCGTCGTGGACTGATGAATTTTTAAGTCCTCTTGCCGATGAATTAGGCGACCGTCTGGTGCTGTTACCAAGCGACAATTTGTCTGTGCAGGCAACATTAAAAATCCTGCAAGAAGCTAACAAGCGCTCATTCAAGTTTAAGGAATAACTAACTCCGGAAATAAACCATATCGTGTGGCCAGGGAGAAAAACAAGATAGCGGACAAAATGGTGAACGAGGCACTGGATCGGATCAGATAGGAGTGTCAGGTTCTGATATAGTTAGAGTATGAAAGCTTATACTCTCGGTTTTATTTTTAGCCATGATCTTTTAAAGGTTTTATTGATGCATAAAAATAGGCCAGACTGGCAAGCGGGCAAGCTGAATGGAATTGGTGGCAGGATTGAGCGCGGTGAGGAAAGCAGTGACTGTATTGTCAGGGAGGTAAAAGAAGAAGCCGGCGTGAAAACCAAAAAGAAAGACTGGAAATATTTCGGGAAGCTAAAAGCAAAAGGTTGGCGGGTAGATTTATACGCCATTGTTTATAAAGGGGATACCAACGACTTTTCTACTACTACGGATGAAGAAATAGAGTGGTTTGAGGCGGATGATTTGCCGGACGGTGGTATTGAAGGTTTGTCATAGATGGTGCCTATGGCAGTTGATTGCTTGAAAAACAAGAAGATTAAGGGTGGTTCAGTGGAGTATGTGAAGTAGGAAAAATCAGGAAAAACGCGTGAATGAGACCCGTTTTTCACTAAAATTCACGCGATTTGCGATGTTAACATCGGGTGTTGGATTGGCTTATTTTTCCTTACAAATTTTTTTATCTCTTCTACTGAGCAAAGGCTGGTATTCGTATTTGCGCCTTGGTCAAAGTGAACGGAACATCCTCAAGTGAACCCGCCGCCCGCCAATTACCAGTTATATCATCCACTAGCGTAAGAGCGCCCGTCATTACTCCGTACTCCTGATTATCTTCTAGAAACGTTAACTGCATAAAATAATTTCCGGCACTATCCACTGTCCCCTTTATAATCCCGACTTTTTTATCCGACACAAAATTTCCTGCCAGCACTCCTCCTTCTCTATTAATCATCACTTCAACCACATCAATCCCAATATTTCCAGTCATATATTTCGTGAATGTACTGGTTTCACCAAGATTTGCCTGGTTAACTGATATCTGTCCGTTGTTTACGGCCACACTAAACTTAATTTCTGAACTTCCCCCGCTCGTAAACATAAATGAAGTCGCGCCTTCCGGCACTGCAAAAACAACCTGTGCATTCTCGACAGTAGAGTCAGTCGTCGCAAAATCATTCATCGGCTTATGGCCATCATACAAATAATCTCTGTTTATCGGTGGTGTCCTGTCTTCACCCCCCGCTTCATCCACGGAAATCATTCTAATACTTTGAGGAAGCTGGCCTCCCTCAGTGACGTTAATTTTAAATTCTAATGCAACGGAATTAATTTTCTGCCCCACGTCGTATGTGTATTTAAATCCGTCCCAGAAAGACATCTTATTACTTTCCGTAACCTCATAATCACCTATCGTAACTCCAGTTAGGGAAAATTTTCCCGCGCCGCCAAAGTTTGGCGTATTGTCCCTTTCCGAAAACACAACCGGATATGGAGGTGTAAACACTACAGACAACTCACCAGAGGGACTTGGCGTAGCAGATTCTACGGGCGCGCTCGTATCCATCGGCACATCAGCCACAATATTATTAGTCTTGGAAGAAAAATACAGATAAGCGAAAACTCCTCCCGCAAAAACCATTATAAATATAACAAGAACCAATAGAACAATAGCCAATGTATAATTTTTTCTAGGCTTTATTTCGTTAATAACTTCAGTAGGCTGACCCGCTTGCTGGTTATTAAACTGACCTTCCTGCTGTTCATTTATTTGATTGTCCATCCCCATATTTTCCATAGAATAAAATTAATGATAATTTCTTTAATCATAGCACTAAAAACACGATACCCAAACGGCTAGTGTGGTTAATGCACAGTAGTGTTACGGTGTAATATTAACATCGGGTGTTGGATTTATTGTTTTTTGTATGGGTGGGATAGAATAAAAATATGTATATATATTTTGCCGGGTCAATACGCGGGGGTAGGGTTGATCAGGAGAAAGCGTTACCGTTACGGGAAATGATAGCCGCAATTAGAGAAACGTTGTAAAATATAAAGAGTTTTATGAGAATGATAAAAATACATTTAGCAGTCGCGGTAATTTTAGCTGTGGTTAGTGTTGCACTAACGATCCTTGTTTTTTTTAATGAGAATGATTTAATATTTGCGTTTATTATTCCAGTGGCTGTTGCTTTATTAGAGTTTTTTTATTTAATACGACTTAATAACTTGGAAAAGCCCAGTAGATTTTTTTTGATAAATCTATTTGCTTTGTATGGTAGTGTAGCCTGGGTTGGATTTCTTCTGGTGGTATGGGTACTCTTTGTTCTTGGTGGGGGGGTAAATATTTACTAATTAATCATGGCGGCTTAGGGCGGGGAAATTCAGTAGATAAAATCATGAAGCAAAATTTCACGGTGCGGGACATGCCTGTGGAGGAGAGGCCGCGGGAGCGTTTGGTAAAATACGGCGCTGGCAGTGTTTCGGCACAGGAGTTGATTGCCGTCGTGCTTGGTCGCGGGACGGCGGGGTTATCGGTAATGCAGATAGCGCAGAATTTGTTGAGTTGTTTTGGATCGTTGGCAGGTGTAGTATCGGCTTCAGTTGAGGAGTTACAGAAAGTGCCGGGATTGGGGCAGGCGAAAGCACTGCAATTAAAAGCATGTCTGGAAATTGCCCGGCGGGTGGTGCGGGAGGAAACTGATAGTGAGGTAAAGAGAAATAAGTCAAAAGCGGTGGCGGCACCGGAGGACATCGCCCGGCTGGTAAAACCATTTATTGGCGACTGGCAGAAAGAACATTTTTTCGTAGCCTCGTTTGATAATCGTAACCGGGTGTTAGGGGTGGACTTGATTGGTGTCGGGACGCTTAACGCTAATTTAGTGCATCCGCGCGAAACATTTGACGCGGCAATAAGACGGCACGCCGCCAGCATCGCTGTTTGCCACAATCATCCTTCCGGCGATCCCAATCCGAGCGAAGCGGATTTGGCGGTGACAAAACAAATAACTGAAGCGGGAAAATTGATGGGAATAGGATTACTAGATCATGTGGTAGTCAGCAAAACGCAACTGTTCAGCTTTCGGGAAAATGGGCTGATGAGGAAATAGATGATTTCCCTGTCCACACCGAGTGTGGACAGGGGGGGAATTTGTAGAAAAACGCGTGAATGAAGGGCTGTTATTGGGTGCAATTCACGTGGTTTTGACAAAAACGCGTGAATTTGATATAATGTAATTATGGCAACAACCAAACAATTTAGGGAGCAAATTAAGACGCTAAAGGCTGATTTTGATGCCTTAAAAAAGGGTAAAGAGTCGCTCTTAAGCATGATTGATGAAGCGGAAATTCCTGAAAGTGTCTATAACTCAAATGCGATAGAAAATTCAACTCTCACTTTGAAAGAAACGGAGAAGATTTTGCTGGAACAGGAGTTGGCACGGGACGTATCGTTGCGGGAGGTTTTCGAGGCAAAAAATTTGGCTCAGGTTGTTGATTACAAGCGAGGCAAGGCGATAACAGAAGAGGTTTCCAAAGAATTGATTTTGCTTTTGCACAAGATGCTGATAGGTGGAATTGATGATGCAATTGCCGGGCGTTGGCGCAAGGCAGGTGAATATGTTCGGGTAGGAACTCATGTAGCGCCTCCGCCGGAGCACGTGGAGCGTTTGATAGATGAAATTATGTTGGAGTACTCCAGTGAATTGGATAAGTATTTCTTAGATAAAATCGCCAAGTGGCATTTGGATTTTGAAAGTATTCACCCGTTTAATGATGGTAACGGACGCATTGGGCGGGTTATAGTTAATTTTCAACTCTTGCGATTGGGATTTCCCCGTCTAATTGTACGCAATAAAGAGAAAACCAATTATTATCGGGCGTTTGATGACTATCGGGAGAAAAAGAATACCAAAACAATGGAAAAGATATTAGCTTTGATGTTGATTGAATCCCTGTACAAACGGGTGACTTATTTAAAAGGAGAGAACATTGTCAGTTTGTCTGAATATATTAAGAAAAATAATCTTTCGGCGTCGGCGATAACTAATGCGGCGCGGCGGCAGTCTATTCCCGCTTTTCGGGAGAAGGGTGTGTGGAAGATAGGGGAAGGGTTTAGTTACAAACAATAGACTTATAATAAACGGCTCAAGCGTCCGCTTGAGCCGTTTATTGTTGGCTGGGGACGGGGTTTTTGATTTTTGTATGGGGAATGATATATTAGGAAAGACATCATGAATGGCAACACGAAATTATTAACTCTTATGGAAGCTAGTCGATGGGCTAGTGATTTTTTAGAAAGAGATATAAGCGAGTCTAATATTTCTTACTTAATTCAGTACGGAAAAGTAAAGAAAAGGGTTAACGAAAGTGGTGTATATGTCAGCGTTACTGATCTTGAGCGCTACTATAAATCATTTCGTGGGAAGCGGGAGTTAGTGTATAAAAAACGTTTGGGCAACGATTTGAATTGGTCATTGTCTTTTGATCATCTTCGTGAAAAAGACACGACTAAACATGTTCATCGACTTCATCCGTACAAAGGTAAGTTTATTCCGCAGTTGGTTGAATATTTTTTAGATGGCCATACTGATGATTTCAAAAAGGATGTTTATTTTAAAAAAGGAGACGTGGTTCTTGACCCGTTTTCCGGTTCGGGAACAGCATTAGTTCAGGCTAACGAAATGGGTATTCATGCGATTGGTGTAGATATATCGCACTTTAACTGTATGGTTACGGAGACTAAGCTGCTGGATTATGATTTTAACCTTTTAGATAAGGATGTTGATAAGATTAAAACCTTAATAGCTGGATATGAAAATGATAGTATGATGTCCACTTTTGAAAATGAGCTACTAAATGAGTTGGCTGTATTTAATAATAAGTATTTTCCAAGCCCTGAGTATAAATACAAGGTAAACAGGGGACAGATTAATGAGAAACAGTATGCAGAGGAAAAAGAAAAAGAATTTTTGAGTGTTTATAAGCGTCAAATTAAGAAGTATAGTATTGAGTTAAAGCAAAAAGGAACAAATACATTTCTTGATAGGTGGTATATTAACGGAGTTAGAAAAGAGATTGATTATGCTTTTGATTTGGTTAAGAAAGTAACGGATATAAAAAACAAAAAGATATTAGCAGTGATTTTAAGCAGGACCATTAGGTCGTGTCGTGCTACGACCCACTCGGATTTAGCGACACTAAAAGAACCGCAACTGGCCACTTATTATTGTTGGAAGCATAAGAAAATTTGTAAGCCATTGTTTTCTATAAAAACCTGGTTTGATCGTTACGCAACTGATACTGTCTATCGACTCAAAACATATGACAATCTAAAAACAGGTAGTCACTATGCTATTCTTCCGGCAGATTCGAGACAAGTTGATATATTTAAGGAAGTGAAAAAGAGAAATAAAACACTGTATGGAATTTTGCAGAAGAAGAAAATTGCTGGTATTTTTACTTCGCCGCCTTATGTTGGTCAGATTGATTATCATGAGCAGCATGCCTATGCTTATGATTTGTTTGGCTTTGAGCGCAGGGACGAATATGAAATTGGCCCCTTATATAGAGGACAAGGTGCGGAAGCTAGAATGTCATACGTTGAAGGTATTGCTTTTGTTTTAAACAACTGCAAAAAGTATTTGGCAAACGACCGCAATGTTTTCCTGGTTGCAAATGATAAATATGACTTATATCCTTCTATTGCAGAAAAAGCGGGTATGGAAATAGTTAATAGATTTAAGCGGCCGGTTTTAAATAGAACAGAGCGTGACAGAAACCCATATTCAGAGATAATTTTTCATCTCAAGCAAATTTAGTATGTCTATATCAAATAAACAAATTAAGGAAGTCGAGGAGGTTTTAAAGACTAGTCTTAGAAACAAGTTTCAGAACTACAAACCAGAGCCGGCGGTTATGCCATTCCATACTAGATTACTTGGTAAGGATAGATTAGCTCTATACTCTTTTATTCATTCATTAAATACAAATTTCGGAACAAGTATTTTTGAACCAGTTGGTTTAGCTTTGGCTCAAAAAAACTTCAAAAAGGCTGAGTCACAAGTGATTGTGGGGCATCAGATAAGCAGTGAAGCTCAAACTGAAATCCAGAAAATTATCGACGGGCTGACTACTGCGAGTGTTTCACCCGATAAACAAAAGGAAATTGAGCGTATAAGAAAAGTTTGCCAAAAAGGTAAAATAGTAGATGTTAAACCAACGAGAGTAGACCTAATGGTTGAATCTGGTAATGACGACTACTATCTTTTTGATATAAAAACAGCGAAACCAAATGCAGGTGGTTTTAAGGAATTCAAGCGCACACTACTAGAATGGGTTGCTGTAATATTAGTAGAAAGACCGAAGGCATCCATACATACTTATATTGCTATTCCATATAATCCATATGAACCGCAGGCTTATAATCGTTGGACCATGAGAGGAATGTTGGATTTACCCAATGAGCTTAAGGTTGCTGATGAATTTTGGGATTTTCTAGGTGGTAAAAATGCTTATAAGAACCTATTAGATTGTTTTGAAAGAGTTGGCATTGAGTTAAGAGGAGAAATTGACAAGTACTTTGAGAGGTTTAAATAGAAATTCACCCCCGATGTTTGAATAGTCATAATTTGGCGTATAGAATTTTATTTTCACTTACGAATTTATGCTAAACTGACTTTATGAGCGGGTTTATTTGGGGAGATTTTTAGTTAGTGTTAATATTGAGTTATGAATAAGCAGGGAGGCTATGTATCGGCAGTTGCGGTGTTGTTGCTAGGGGCTATTGTTTTGGGTGGAGGTTACTATTTCTACAGTCACAATGGTTTGTCCGCTATCGGTTTGAGTCGTTCGGTTACCTATCAAAATAATAAGTATGGTTTTGAGTTTACATACCCGTCGTCATGGAAGAGGGTAAAGGTTACTTATGAAAAAAATGCACCGGGAGACGAGGATATTATTTACTTAACTTTTGATAACGCAAAAGATGATTTTAAAGTTGAAATTGGAGAATTAAAACCGGATATGATGACATTGGATCAGATTGTAGCGGGGACACATATAGGTAATTCGCCGAGTAGCTTAATAAGCAAGGACGATATTATGCTTTTGGGGAATATGGCGGTAGAGAGGGTTGCTAAAGAAGAAGCAACTGATTCAAATGGCATAATACAACAAGGCCGGCAATTACTGGTTGATAGTGTAAGGGCACAAAAGCATTATCAAATCACATTTACGTGTCCTCAAAAAGATTTTGATAAAAACGTGAAGGAAGTCAGACAAGTTATTTCATCATTTAGGCTTTTGCAGTAGGTTAGGTATTTGTTTATGAATGGATTTATTTGGGGATTTATAGTTGGGTTTATTGTAGCGGGCGCGGGTGCTTGGTTTTTGAGGCGGCGCGGTTTGGGTTTGGTTGGTAGTGGCGCGGACGATTCGGGCTCCGGTGGTGGCGGAGCGGTGCCGGCGGAGCTGGCGGACAGTGTGCGGCAGGATCAGGAGCGCAAAGAAAATATTTTGGCGCAGGTTATGGCGTACGCGCGCGAGCACGGCGGCGTGAGTAACGATGAGGTGCAAAAGGCAACGGGAGTATCCGATGCTACGGCCACCAGATATTTGGAAGAGCTGGAACTCCGGGGGAAGCTCAAACAGGAAGGCAATACCGGACGGGGAGTGCGGTACGAGGTGATATAGAAACGGCTCATCCGTACGGTTGAGCCGTTTCAGGGAAAATTCAATGTCCGTGTTGGAATAGTCTTTATTCGTATTTCACCTTGTTATAAACCGGTTATAATGATTAAATTAGTTCAGGTTGTTTAATCTCAACGCCGATTGATATATGTCAAATAATACAAAAATTACTCCACAAGCGGAAAACTTCGCCCAGTGGTATCAGGACGTTATCACGGCCGCGGATCTGGCGGAGAATTCGTCGGTGCGCGGTTGTATGGTGATTAAGCCGTATGGATACGCAATTTGGGAGAATATCCGGAAGGAACTTGATAGTCAATTCCAGAAACAAGGGGTGGAGAACGCCTACTTTCCGTTGCTTATTCCGGAGAAGTTTTTACAAAAGGAAGCGGAGCACATTAAAGGATTCAGTCCGGAGCTGGCGGTTGTGACGTACGGCGGAGGCAAGGAGCTGACGGAACCTTTGGTGATTCGGCCAACTTCGGAAACGATTATTTACGACGCGTTCTCGCGTTGGATTCATTCGTACAGGGATTTGCCGCTGCGTATCAATCAATGGGCGAATGTGGTGCGCTGGGAAATGCGGCCGCGTCTTTTCTTGCGCACGACGGAATTCCTGTGGCAGGAAGGGCACACGGCGCACGCGACAAAAAGAGAAGCCAGGCAATACGCGCTTAAGATTCTGAAAAAAGTTTACAAGCCTTTTGCGGAAAAACATTTGGCCATGGCGGTTATTGACGGACAGAAGACGGAGAGTGAAAAGTTCGCGGGCGCGTTAAGCACGTATTCCATTGAAACGTTGATGCGCGACGGTAAGTTTTTGCAATCGGGTACAAGCCATGATTTGTCGGATCATTTCGCCAAAGCATTCAATGTGCGGTATTTGAGCGAAGACGGGACACAACAGTACGTTTACAATACGAGCTGGGGAGTCAGTACGCGTCTTATCGGGGGCCTAGTTATGAGCCATGGAGACGATAAGGGTATAGTTTTGCCACCAAAAATAGCGCCTCATAAAATTGTTATCGTGCCAATAGCCAATAGCGCCCCGTCAGATGTTACGGATGCCGCCAAGAAAATGTACAGGCATCTTAAAAAATACAATCCGATTTTTGATGACCGGTTGGAAGTCAGGCCGGGAGAAAAATTTTACGAGTGGGAGAAGAAGGGGGTGCCTCTACGACTTGAGTTGGGACCCAAGGATTTAGCGAATAATAAAGTAGTGCTGGTGCGAAGAGATACGGGAGAGAAGAGCATTGTCGCGAATGACGATGTGAAAAAATCGGTAGAAAATATGCTTAAAGACATCCAAAACAATTTGCTTCTTCGATCCCAAAAGTTGCTGGAGACAAAGGCTCGCCGAGTGGATACGTGGGATGAGTTTGTGCGTGAAATTAACGCCGGTAACTATGTGCTGGCGCATTGGTCGGGAGACGCTGCCATTGAAAGACAAATAAAAGAGGAAACGAAAGCAACCATTCGATGTATTCCCTTTAAGGCGGAGAAAGAGAAGGGTTTGTGCATTAAGAGCGGGAAACCGTCCAGGCAACGAGTTGTGTTTGGCAGGGCATATTAAAATTATCTATTTGGTTGGCATAAAAAAACAGCTCAGACAAAAATCTGGGCGGTTTTTTTGAAGACAGGCTGTAAGCCGGATTCTGTCTGGAATGGCCATCTATCTGGGACGCACGTCGCCGTACGCCTCTTGCCCTCTACCTATTCCGTTTTAAGGCGGAATTGCTTGAGGTTGCACCGGGTGGGGCTTGCCCCGTCCGCGCGTTGCCGCGCGGCCGCGTGAGCTCTTACTTTGCCTCGCCGAAGCGAGGGGTATCCCGCGCGAAGGCGGGCCTCACGATTTCAACCTTACTCTCCACAAGAAGTGGACTAGCCCGCCTTCGCGTAAAGCTTCGGCGGGTGAAAGCGGTATGTTTCTGTTGCACTCTTGGCCGATTAAATAGATATACACGTGTGTCTATCTATCCATTTTGTATCGGTCCCTCGGATTGCTCCGGGCAGACGTTATCTGCCACCCGTTTATTGAAAAAGATCAATAAGGTGTCCGGACTTTCCTCCCTTCGACAAGCTCAGGGTAAACCCCTAAGGGGTTGCCTCGAACTTTGAACAAAGAGCGGCCATTCACCTGTCTTCATTTGACATTATATACGAAATGTGGGGTTTGTCAAACGACGTTTAGGCGACTGGGGCTAATATTGTTCATCTCCGGCGGGTCCTGCCGCGCTCGAGCCCCCGCCCGACGGCTTCCCCGCCTAATATTTTGCTGCGGCAAAATTTAGGCGGGTGCAGGCGCTCGGCGGGGGACCCCCCAGCGCGTCACCCGCCGTGATAGGCACGTTAAATAACCGTTGCGGTTTAGGTGGTAGCGGCATTACAATATAAGACAGTGTCATATTGTATTGACAATTTAGGTGATTGGTCGTATGGTCGCTGGTTGAATACAAGAGTATGAAAAGATCCGAGTTATTTTTCGGGGCGATTTTAGTGCCCATTGATTTCGTCGCGATGATAGCGGCCGGGTTGCTGGCTTATTATTTGCGGGTGAGTCCGACGGCGCAGGAGATAAGACCGGCTGTTTTTCAGCTGGATTTGCCGCTGGTTGAGTATCTGCAGTTGATAAGCGTGGTGGCGGTAGTAACGATTGTGATTTTCGCCATGCAGGGACTTTATGTGATGCGAGCGACACGTCGTCCGCTGGATGAGTTAACACATATTTTTTCCAGTATATCAATCGGGGTGATGATAGTGCTGGTTTATGTTTTCTTAAGTGCGGCTTTGTTTCAATCTCGATTCATTGTGATGGCGGCTTATGTGTTCGCCATTATTTTTGTGACGGCGGGGAGGTTCGGGGTCAGGTACGCGCAGAAATGGTTGTTGCGTCGCGGCACGGGGGTCCACCGCGTGGCCTTGATAGGCAACGGAAAATATGGCGATCAGTTAGAGCGGGTTTTTCGGCGAAAACCCCAGCTTGGCTATGTGGTGGTGGGAATGTCGGAAAAGGTGCGCTGGGAGGAAATGGAGGAGTTGTATCAGCGGTCGGGGCTGGATGAGGTTATTCAAACAGCGCCGACATTAACGGATGAAGATAATTTGATGCTGTTGGATTTTTGCGATAAATACAAGATTGATTATAAATATGTGCCCAATACGTTTGAGGCGCACGCGGCCAATGTTCAATTTCGCCAGATTGGGGGAGTGCCGGTGATGGAATTGCAGCGCACGCCATTGGACGGCTGGGGTCGGGTGGCCAAGCGGCTGATGGATTTGTTCGGCGTGTTGGTGGGGGCGGTCATTTTAGCACCGATTTACATGGCCGCGGCGGTGGCTATAAGAATGGATTCGCCCGGACCGATTTTATACAGTCAAACCAGGATTGGGCGGAATAAGAAGCCGTTTGATATTTATAAATTCCGCAGTATGAAGCAGGAGTTTTGTACGGGGAATAATTACGGTGGAGAAAAAGCGAGGCAATACGAAGAAAAACTGCGGCAGGAAACGAATGAGAGGTCGGGGCCTCTTTTTAAAATGAAAATGGACCCGCGGGTGACGCGGGTGGGGAGATTTATAAGAAAATGGCGGATTGATGAGTTGCCGCAATTGATTAATGTGGCGCGAGGGGAAATGAGCTTGTTCGGACCGCGGCCGCATTTGCCGAATGAGGTGAGCCGTTACGGCAAGCATCACCAAAAGCTGTTTACCATTAAGCCGGGCATGTCGGGGATGGCGCAGGTAAACGGAAACGCCGGTCTTTCGTTTGATCAGGAAGCTAATTTGGATATTGCGTACGTGGAAGGGTGGTCTTTGTTTTTGGATATAATTTTATTGTTTAAAACTTTGGTGCTTCTTTTGAAGGATAAGAATGCGGTATAAGAAAACGCAAAACGTAAAGTGAAAAACGAAAAAGAACGATTTTACGCGGTTCTTTTTTCTTTTTATGGTGCAGTTTTTAGTTTTTAGTTTTTAGTTTTAAGTTTATGGCGGGGTTGGCGTTGTCGCCAACCTTACGTTAATATATCTGGATGCGCGTAGCTATTGTCCATGACTATTTAACCCAGTTTGGCGGGGCGGAGAGAGTCTTGTTGGCGCTAATGGAGGCATTTGAGAATGCTCCCGTGTTCACATTGTTGCATAACGGGCGGGTGATGCCGGCCGGTTTCGATGAGGCGAGGATCAGGGTGTCTTTCCTGCAGCGCGTGCCGGGCGCCAAGCGTCACCATCGTTTTTTTCCCCTGCTGATGCCGCTGGCGGTGGAGCAGTTTGATTTTAGCGAATACGATGTGGTGTTATCGGATACGCATAGTTTTACCAAGGGAATTATTACCGGAGCGTCGACTATGCATCTATCTTATTGTTTTACGCCGACAAGATATTTGTGGGATGATTCGCACCGGTACGTGCGTGAATTTTCCCGATTAGCTTTATTTAAGCCACTAGCGCCCTTAGGTTTGTCTTACATGCGTTTGTGGGATTATTACGCGGCGCAAAGGGTTGATAGCTATCTGACACTGTCGCAGGTGGTGGCGCGTCGGATAAAGAAATATTATCATCGTGATTCGCGTGTGGTACCGCCGCCGGTGGATGTTGATGATTTTAAGGTCAGTAAAGAGACGGGGGGGTATTATTTGGTGGTATCAAGACTGGTGCCATATAAACGAGTGGAATTGGCGATAGAAGCATGCGAGCGTTTGAAGCGTCCGCTTAAAATTGCGGGAACAGGACAAGACTATGAATCCCTGCGTAAGCGCGGGGGCGAGTACGTGGAATTTCTGGGGTTTGTGCCAGATGAACAGTTGCCGCAATTATACGCGGGATGCCGGGCTCTGCTTTTTCCGCAGGAGGAAGATTTTGGCATAACGCCGCTGGAGGCGGCCGCGGCGGGAAAGCCCACGGTGGCGTACGCGGGGGGAGGAGCGCTGGAAACGGTGGTGGCGGATGAGACGGGCGTTTTTTTTGAAGAACAGACGGTGACAAGTTTAATGGGGGCGATATTGAGGCTTGAACAAAAGAATTTCGATCCGGAGTTGATTCGGCGGCACGCAGAGAAATATCGCCGGCAGAATTTCTTGCGCGCTATTCGGGAAGAGGTGCAGAATCAATGGATGGTTTACCAAAAGGAAAATTCGGTAAGATTATGAACCGGGGGAGCTTGTCATATTATCGGGAGTATTTATGGCGGATGATGCCGTGGCTGTTAATCGCGAGTTTAGCCGTCGCCGCGGTGGCATATGCGCTGGCGGAGCGCTCCGGGCCAACATACGAAGTGCATTATTCTTATTTGGTTTCTTTAAGTGAACGCGAGAATCCTTCGGAATACACCTTTGACGGTTATTACGCGTTGCAGGCGACGGATTTATTCGCGGCTTCTTTGGCCAAGTGGGCAACAACTCCGGAGACGGTGGTAGCGGCATACGAGTCGGCCGGTTTGGATTTGCCCGGCGAAGATCCGAAAATCTTGGCGCGCAGTGTGACGGCGGAAAAAACAGCGCCGCAATTGATTCAGGTTACGGTGCGTGACCGAGACGAAGAAAAGGCCAGTCTGCTGGCGAAGGGACTAGAAGAGGTAATGGCTAATAATGTTGATATATATCAGCAGGAAGGGATACCGGCACTGAAGTTCAGGGTGGTGACCAGTACGCCGTGGGAAGGGAAAAGCGCGGTAAGCGTGCCGGTAATAACGGTAGCGACGTTTGTTATGACGTTGTTGATATTGGTTAACGGGGCGTTATTATGGAAAAGTCTGAATCAAGAAGAAGCGTGAAAATTATTTACCCCCTCTTAATTTCCTCCTTATGAAGGGGGGACATAAAATAGCGATTGACGTTCGGTCGCTGATGGAAGGCAGGCACAGCGGAGTCGAAGAGTACACTTCGCAAATTATCAGGGCTATGCTGGAGGTGCCCGGAGATAATAAATACGAAGTTTTCTACAACGCCTGGTCGCCGGTTGAGTTGCCGTATTTAGGCGAAGATATTGAGAGGGCAGTATTTAAATATCCCAATAAACTATTCAACGCCAGTCAGTATGTACTGAATTGGCCGCGCTGGGATGGTTTGATCACGGCGGATTGTTTTTTTGTGCCAAACGCGCGTCCCCTGCCGGTGTCGGCCAGGACGCCATACGTGGTGACGGTGCATGATTTATCTTTTGAGCGCTTTCCGGAATTTTATTCCCGACAGAGGCGTCTGTGGCATCGATATGTTCAGCCGAGAAAATTATTGAGGAATGCCGATCACATAATCGCGGTTTCCGCCGCCGCCGCCCGGGACGTAACGGATATTTACGGTTTGGACGCGGCTAAGGTGACGGTCATTCATTCCGGTACGCCGGATTGGAAAGAGCCGCCTTCCCGCGAAGAGATTGACCGGGTGCGGGAAAAATACGGATTGCCTCGTAGATATGTGCTGTTTTTAGGTACTTTTGAACCGCGTAAAAATATTATTGGCGTAGTGCGTTCGTATACCGCGATTGCCGATAGTGTCGAGCAAGACCTGGTTATTGCCGGCAGCAGGGGCTGGTTAATGGGGCCGATTCAAGCGGCGGTCAGGCAGTCATCGGCGCGCGCGCGAATTAAGGTGATGGGCTTTGTGGAAGAAGAAGATAAGCAGTGTTTGTATGCCGGAGCGGATTTGTTTGTTTACCCCAGTTTTTACGAAGGGTTTGGTTTTCCACCGCTGGAAGCGTTGCTGGCGGGAACGCCGGTGGTTACTTCTTTTAACTCATCACTGCCGGAGGTAGTCGGCGACTGGGCGACTTTAGTGGACCCCGCCAACGCGGCGGAAATTGCCGTGGTGTTGCGCGAGCTGTTGAATGATTTGCCGGAAGTTACCAGTCAGCAAAGGGAGGAAATACGGAATAGATATTCTTGGGGGAACGCGGCACGGGAGACGATAGAAGTTATGGAGAGCGTCTTGGAGTGACTTAGAAATTTCCAAACTCCTTGTTTGCGAACTGAAGATTAAAAATTATGTATAATCTATAACGTATGCGAATAGCAATTGACGCGAGAGCTTTTAGCTGGGCGGGGATCGGGAGATATACCAGAAATATCATCGCGGGTCTGGCGCGCTGTGAGGATAATCATAAGTATGTGGCGCTGGTAAGCGCGCCGGACGCTGAGGCGTTTAAGCGATTTGCCGCGGAGTTTCCGAAAGGGAAAGTTGAGATGAAATTAGTGGATGGGTCGTATTATTCCTGGCGGGAACAGACTGTGTTCTGGCGGCAGCTCGCGGGAGTGCGGGCGGATTTGTGGCATTTTACTCATTTTAACGTGCCGGTATTTTTTCGGGGACCGTATGTGGTAACCGTGCATGATGTGACACGGTTTATTTTTCCTGGCCAGCGGCGCCAGGGTTTGAAACAGCAAATAGCGTACGAGTATGTATTTAAGAGAGCGATAGAGGGCGCAAGGGCGATAATCGCCGTGTCGCAAGCGACAAAAGAAGCGCTGAACTTTTTGCCGCTTCAGATGTCGGATAAAACTACAGTGATATATGAAGGTGTGGACGAGTCATTTTGGCGGCCGGTGACCGGAGAGGAGAGGCAGAAGGCCAGGCTGCTTATTGGTACGAACAAACCGTATTTGCTATTTGTGGGGGTGTGGATGAGCCACAAGAATTTGGATCGTTTAATCAGGGCGTTTGGTTTACTGATTAAAAAAGGATTCGATTATAAATTAGTGATTACCGGACGGCCCAAGGCGGGTTGGGGAAAAGTTTTAAAGTTGACACGGACATTGAGTCTGGAGCAAAAAGTAATTTTTCCCGGGTATGTGCCGCAGAAATTGTTACCGGCCATGTACGCAGAAGCGGCGTGTTTTGTTTGGCCCAGTTTGTACGAAGGGTTTGGTTTGCCGGTACTGGAAGCGGCGGCCTGCGGCGCGCCGGTGGTTACATCTAACGTGTCCAGTTTGCCTGAAGTAATGGGGGAGGCGGCGATTTATGTCAATCCGGAAAGCGTGGTTGATATAGCGGCCGGGGTGGAGCGGGTTATGAACGACGATAGATTGCGGGCGCGATTAACGGATGAAGGGAGAGCGCGGGCGCAATTCTTTAAGTGGGATAAGGCGGTGGAACAACATCTTAAGGTGTATGAAGAGGCAACAGGAAAACGATGATCCGGTTTGTTTTAGGCTGGCTTAAGAACGAGTTTGGTTCTACAATAGGAGTGTGCTGGATGTAGTTGCACCCAATAATCCTTCATACAATCACGAAGAGCGCGGAGGGAAAGACCGCCGGCGTCGTTTAGTGGGCGCGGAAAGCAGAAAGCGTCAGACGATGAACCAAGCAGGGCCGAAAGTGGTACAAATTGATTGGCGTCTGCCGGCCAGACTGCGCCGGCCAGTGAGGGAGGAAATGACGCGTATGCGGCGGCAGAAAAAACAACGCGAGGCAATTGTTCGTTTTGAGAGAAGACCGATATATTCCGAATTGCCGAGTACGGCACCCGCTTACGGCAGATTGAAAGTGCCCAAGCAGGTGAATAGGGGCGTGGAATATCACACCGGAGATGTTTATCGCCAGTCGAAACCGACGCTAAAAATGACATTACCGCCATATGTGGGTTTGGCGGTCAAGAGGAGAACCGCACCGACGACGAAAGTGACTGTGGCGCGGACAGTGCCGGTAAAGGCAGAAAATATGACGCGCAAGAAAATTAAGCGACCGGGAGTGGCGAATTGGCCGAGCAGGAAAAAAGAAAAGATCCCTACAGGTCTGTTGGTGAGCGGAGAAAGAGACGTGTCATATTCTTGGTCGCAAGAAAAAAGTTCGGCTCCGGCTACTTTGGAAATGACGGAACCAATCTTAGCGTCGGCAACAATCGAGGAGCCGAGGCGACGATTTGCCTTACCATTGCATTTCAGTATCTGGCCTTTTGGGCGGCTGCCTGGGAAAAAACATAGTCCAATGAAACATAAACCAGTCTTGGGTTATAAGCCGACGCCGGAATTTGTTGACGCGGGCGGGATGACTGAAGACAATCAAGTCGGGTTGAGTGAAACCCCGCAGAGGTCCGATTACAATCAAGCGGCGCGGGGCAAACACCCACTTCGCCTCTCTTGCGACGAGGCGGCGCGGGGTAAAAAAAAACAGTATTTTATACCGCTAACCTGATTTTACTGCTGGTTGGTTTGTCAGCGTCTTGGGGGTTGCTGTGGAATTTGCAGGCTTTAGGCAGGGGTTACGCAGCGCTCGGTTCGGTGGCTAGTAACGCTAAGGAAGCGTATGAGAGAGTGGCGATGGGACAGACGGCGCTGGCCGATCAAAATTTTGCGGAAGGCGAGACAAAGTTTGGAGAAGCGGAACAGTTGTTGGCTGAAGCCAGGAGTGAGTTGGCGGGGGCGTTAGCGACAGCCAAAACTGTGTTGGAGGTTGTTGATTTAACGGGAACGGTAAAATCCGGGGACAGAATATTACGTGCCGCCGAAGCTATTGCCCGTGCCGGACAACATTTTGCCCGCGGAGCCGAGCCGCTGGTCAATGGTGTCGATGCGGAGGGGAGTAATTTTATGTCAGCGTTGTCGGATTCTCTGGAGGAGATGAGAGCGGCGGCGGCGGAGATAGACGCGGCGGACGCGAATTTGAACACAGTCAACGACGTGTTTTTGCCTAATGAGTTGAAACAGCAGGTGAGTGAAACGAAAAACGCGGTAGCGAAGATAAAAAAACCGTTGGATTTATTGGTTAACCAGGGAGATTGGCTGTTAACTTTGTTGGGTAGTAAGCGCGAGCGGCAGTATCTGATTTTATTTGAAAACAACAACGAACAGCGGCCGACTGGAGGATTTATCGGCAGTATTGGCTTGGTTAATGTGGATCGGGGGATAATTGAAACAGTTGATGTGCAAACGGTGTATGATCCGGACGGACAGATGAAAGACTATATTGCGCCGCCGGAGCCGCTAAGGCGCATAACGAATCGGTGGTATTTGCGCGATGTAAATTGGTTTGCGGATTACAGTGTGAGCGCGGCTAAGGCGGCGGACTTTTTTGAGAAAGAAGGCGGTCCGACGGTGGACGGAGTTATTGCTATGACGCCGGAGGTGGTAAAAGAGCTGCTCAAAATTACGGGACCGATTGAAGTGCCGGCGTACGGTGTGACGGTGGGCGCCGATAATTTTGTGGCTTTAACGCAAGACCAGGTGACTTATTCATATGACCGGGAAGTGAATAAGCCGAAACAATTTTTGGCTGATTTAACTCCGCTGCTGATGAATAAGGTTTTTACGGGAGCGGGACAGAATAATCTACAGGCAATGTCGGCGCTGGCAAAAATGATTCAAGAGAAGCAACTGCTGGTTTACATGAAAGACGGTGCCGAGCAGCAGAGGCTGGATGAGATGGGCGGCAGCGGTACGTGGCCGCAGGCGGAACCGGGCTTTTTGAGTGTGATAAACGCCAATATCGGCGGGCATAAAAGCGATCAGTTTGTGGAGCAGGAGATAGATTATCGCAGTGAGGTCAGGGAAAACGGGGAGGTGGAGGCAACGGTAACAATCAGGCGGACGCATCGCGGACCGGAGGAGAAGATCGCGGGGAATTATCGGGAAGGAGAAGACCCGGCCTTTAAAGATAATGTCATATATCAGCGGGTGTTTGTTCCGAAAGGCGCCGTGCTTGAGGAGGTGCGAGGTTTTACTCCGGCCGGGCAAGTACCACAGCTGGTTGAGCCAGAGGAGATTGAGGGGTTGTCGGCTGATGCCGACGTGGCTGCCTGGCAGCAGGCGCAACGGCAGGGGGAAAATGGTACGTTGATAGGTGAAGAAGCGGGCTATTTGTATTTTGCCAACTGGATAGTGACGCAACCGGGAGCGACGTCCGTGGCTTTGTATCGGTATATTATTCCCCAGGGTGTGCAGATGCCAGGATTAATTAATAAAGCGGGGCGTTACTCGGTGTATGTGGCTAAGCAGCCGGGAGATACGCGTACGCAATTACGAACGGAGATAAGACTGCCGGAAAACGTTAGGGTGGGTTATATAGTGCCAAGTGACGGAATTACGCAAACAGATTATAATCGTTTTACGTATCGCGGCGAGTTGAGGGAAGATAGGCTGATCGGTGCGGTGCTGGAGAGTAAATAGCAATCTGTATTTGGGGGGCTAAGATATAACAAGGAAAAAATATGGCCAGAAACGGTGTAAGCAGTCGAGTAGTGTCGGCGGCCCTGATTTTAGGAGCGGCCTCTTTAGGTTCGCGTTTCATGGGTTTAATCAGAGAAAGGGTTTTTACCACGACCTTTGGCGCGGGTGATACGTTTGACGCTTTTGTGGCGGCGTTTCGTTTACCAGACCTGATTTTTAATTTGGTTGTAGTAGGAGCTTTGTCGGCCGCGTTTATTCCTTTGTTCACAGAGAAACTGGTTCATAGCAAAGATAAAAAAAAGAGAGAGGCGTTTGATTTTTCCTTGTCCGTTCTTCACTTAGTCCTGATTGTGGTAATAATATTCAGTATTTTATATGTGATGTTGGCCGATAAGATTGTGCCTTTGATAACGCCGGGTTTTAGCGGCGGCAAGTTGGCAATGACGATAATGCTTTCCCGAGTGATGGCGCTGCAGCCGATATTATTGAGTATCAGTTTTATTTTCTCCGGGGTGCTGAATTCGTTTAAGCGTTTTGTGGCTTACGCGATGGCGCCGATTCTTTATAACGTCGGTATAATTATCGGCGTGGTTTGGCTGGTGCCGATGATGGGAGTATCCGGACTGGGGTGGGGTGTGGTGCTGGGCGCAGCACTACATATGTTGGTGCAATTGCCGAGCGCGATCGCGGTCGGCTGGCGCTGGCGGCTGATAATGGAGTGGTCTTCCGTTGATGTAAAAAAACTGCGGCGAATGATAATTCCGCGTATATTCGGTTTGGCCGGAACACAGGTGAATTTGTTTTTAGTTACGATAATCGGTTCCGGGCTGGCGGCGGGAACCATTTCGGTTTTTCATTTGGCCAGTAATGTGCAGAGTCTGCCGATAGGGGTATTCGGCTTGGCGTTTGCCCAAGCGGCTTTTCCCACCTTGGCGGAGCAAGTAGCGCGAGGACAGGAAAAAGAATTCAGGAATACACTGACAAAAACCTTTCGGTATATTTTGTTTCTAGTGGTGCCGGTGGCGGTCTTTTTCTTTTTGCTGCGCGCGCAGTTGATTCGGGTGCTGTTTGGCGACGGCGCTTTTGACTGGGAAGATACTATTCTAACCTTCGAAACACTGGGGTTGCTGCTGATCAGTTTGTTTGCGCAAGCGACGGTGCCGTTGTTGACGCGAGCGTTTTATGTGAGGCAAAACACGATTATTCCGGTGACGGTTTCTTTAATCAGTATTGTGGTAAATGTGGCGCTGGCAATATGGTTGGCGCCGCGAATGGGCGTGCAGGGGCTGGCGCTGGCTTTTTCGGTGGCGGCGATTTTGAATTTAGTGATGCTGTTGGGCGTGCTGCATTGGCAGTTGAACGGTTTTAATGATCGCGAGGTGCTGTTTAGTTTGGCGAGGATAACGGTAGCGGCGGTACTGGCCGGAATGGTTTTGCAGGCGCTAAAATATCCGGTGGCGGCGATGGTGGATATGACCAGGTTTTGGGGGGTATTGCTGCAGCTGTTAGTATCTTTCGGCGGCGGGGTGGCGGCGTATGTGGCTATGTGTTTGTTGTTTAGGTGCGACGAGCTGGCGGCGATACGGAAATATTTGCCGCGGCGGGCGAAGATAGAGGCGGGAACGGAGACGCCGAGGTTTGGGGGGATGTTGGAGTAGAGAGAACTAAAAACTAAAAACGAAAAACTCAAAATAACAACGCAAAAGGCAAAACTGCCGCAACTGTTTTTGGTTTTATCTTGTTAATTTGAGTTTTTCATTTTGAGTTTCTCGTTAATTTTTTATGTGACTATTGACTCGTGTGTCAATAGGTACTATAAAACGGGTAGTTAGTTGTTCTCTTTTTCTGTCTCTTTGCCGGGTGGCTATCTAGTTGCCCTGGCAGGAAGGAGCGCGTATGCGAGGGAAGCTCGAGAAAAGGTCTTATTGCGCGACGACCTCCTGACGGCGGCCCCCGGGCGCGCGGGTAACGGTTTGAATGTCGGGGAAGTCACCCGACAGCCGTACCGCGATCCCCTGGCCTGTGCACCCTAAACCCTAAAGTTGGAGGTAAAAGGGATGCCAAGAGACAGTCCGGTTTTCACGCGGTGAAGTCAAAAGGCGAAGCGAGAATCTTGGCCCTTTTGGCCGTCGTTGTTTGTCGAGTCGCATTGATTCCTGGGGGGATCGCGATACTTGGCAGATAACGGCGGCCTAATTTTATTTATGGCAGCTGATACGGTCTTGTGTTATATTCTCGATACTAAGGCTTATGAATATATATAATTTTTGTATTATCGCTCATATTGATCACGGTAAAAGCACTTTGGCGGATCGGATGCTGGAGTTGACGGGAACGGTCGATAAACGCCACATGAAGGAGCAATTATTAGACTCGATGGAGCTGGAGCGGGAGCGCGGCATCACCATTAAATTGCAGCCGGTGCGGATGAGCTGGCCCCCCGCCGCGTCCCATGATGTGACGGCTATGGGGGACAGGCGTGATAGTGTTTTGAATTTAATCGACACGCCCGGGCACGTTGATTTTCAGTACGAGGTCAGCCGAAGCCTACAGGCGGTGGAGGGAGCGATATTGCTGGTGGATGCTACGCAAGGAGTGCAGGCGCAAACAATTGCCAACTTGTATCTGGCATTGGAGCAGAATCTGGTTATAATTCCGGTGATCAATAAAGTTGATTTGCCGGCGGCGGATGTTAAAAAAACGAAGAAAGAAATAATAAGTCTTTTGGGCGGCAGGGAGGAAGATATTTTGTTGATTTCGGCAAAAACGGGCGAAGGCGTGGAGAAGGTTCTGGACGCAATATTGTCGCGGGTGCCGGCAGCTGAACAAGTCGTTAATAGTCCCCTGCGCGCTTTGATTTTTGATTCCGTTTACGATGATTATAAAGGAGTGGTGGCTTATGTGCGCGTGGTGGAGGGGAAAGTAAAGGCGCGTGATGAAATTGTTTTTTTGGGAACGGGAGCGTCGGATCGCGCGGTGGAGGTTGGCATTTTTAATCCCGATTGGCAGGTAAAGTCCGAGTTGTCGGCCGGGGAAATAGGCTACATTGCTACCGGGTTGAAAGATGTGCGGCAAGCGAGGGTTGGAGATACGATCGCGCTGGTTAAGGATGGTGGCAAATTGACGGCTTTGCTCGGTTTCAGTATTCCCCAGCCGAAAGTGTTCGCCGGAATTTTTCCGGAACGAGGCGATGATTTTCCGATTTTGCGCGACGCCATCGGAGAGTTACTGCTTAGCGATTCCAGTATTTCGGTGGTTCAGGAAAGGAGCGACGCGCTGGGCCAAGGTTTTCACTGCGGATTTTTAGGTATGTTGCACATGGATATTGTGCAAGAGAGGCTGCATCGGGAGCATAAACTGGATTTGGTGATTACCACACCCAGTGTCGCTTACAAGATAATGGGGCGTGGGGGGAAGGAAATAGAAGCCAACACTCCGGCTAGTTGGCCTGATCCGTCTAATATTGAATCAATAAAAGAGAGATACGCCGCAGTGGACGTGCTGACGCCGGTTAAGTATATGGGGGCGGTGTTTGAGATTATGCAAGATCGGGAGGCGGTAATAAAAAACCAACATTATTTGGAGGCCGATCGTGTTCAGCTGACGTATGAAATGCCGTTGCGGGAATTAGTGGTTGATTTATACGATCATTTGAAGTCGGTCACGGCGGGTTATGGGTCGATGAGCTATGAATTGACGGAATGGCGCGACGCGGACGTGGTAAAGCTGGCAGTAATGGTAAATCATGAGACGGTAGAGGCGCTCTCGGTGATTGTGGCTCGTTCCAGGTCGGAAGCAATCGGACGACGCATGGTGAAGAAGCTTAAAGAGGTGATTCCGCGCCAGTTGTTTGCCATACCGATTCAGGCGGCGATTGGCGGCAATATTATTGCGCGGGAAACATTACCGGCAATGCGCAAGGATGTGACGGGATATTTGTATGGTGGGGATGTGACCCGCAAAAGAAAGTTGCTGGAAAAACAGAAGAAGGGAAAGAAACGGATGGGGCAGCAAGGCAAAGTGAAAATTCCAACGCAGGCATATTTGGCGGTATTAAAGAGAACGTGAGGATAAATTTAGTAAATACAGCGAGGACAGTAAATACAGAAAAGTATTCTAATTATTCTAAACCTTAGGTTTAGAAAGAGTGTTAGACAGGCTGTAGAGGTCTTTCTAAACCTAAGGATTAGAATAGAGGGGGTTAGAAAAACTGTACTTGCTGTATTTACTGTACTCGCTGGTATGGCGGTTGATTATTTGGCGAAGGTTTGGTAGGATTTGGAGCTATTTATGATTACTGATAAGCCGACACAGAATATCGTAACTATTTTATGGGTCTTGGGCGGCGCCTTGGTCGGTTTGTTTATTAGTGTTATTTTGCATACGGTGCCGGTGTTGAGTTTTGTTTTATGGCTGGTCGGCGCGATTATCGCGGCGGCGGTACGCGGCGATGTTTTGACTGGTCGCCGGCAAAAGCGGGTATTGTTATTATCGGAAGGCGCGTATACGCTTTTGCCGGCTAAGACCGGCGCGGCGGTAGGCAGTAATGCGGAGGAGATATTAAAAGGCGAAGAGGCGAGGATGTGGCTGGATGATTTTTTAGTGGAGCAACAAACGAAATTTTAGAAGGATATTAAAACTAGAAAATGGGGGTGAGAAAGCGTAGTATATAGGATAAACTGATACTAAAATTATGTCTTTTGAGTTTAAACAGCTGGAAATTAGTGGCGTAGTGAGCGTCAGGCCGAAATTATATCCGGATGAGCGTGGTTTGTTTGCAGAAATGTATCGAAAGAAGGAATTTAGCGACAACGGCATTGAAATGGGCTTTGTTCAGGTTAACCACTCGGCAAGTAAACATGGTGTTTTGCGCGGTTTGCACTATCAGCTTGAACCAAAGACGCAAGGCAAATTAATTACGGCTATAACCGGAGAAATTTTTGACGTGGCGGTTGACTTAAGGAAATCATCGGATAGTTTTGGTAGGTGGGTGGGAAAAAAACTTGAGGCGCGGACAAAAGAGTTGCTATACATTCCGCCGGGATTCGCGCACGGATTTGTAGTGCTGGCAGATAAAGCCGAAGTGATTTATTACTGCACCGATTATTATTCGCCGGATCACGAGCGTGGCGTAAGATGGAACGACGCAAAGCTGAATATCGAGTGGCCGGTAGAAAATCCGGTAGTATCCGAAAGGGACGCGAATTTTCCGGATTTTGATAAGGGCGAATATAATTTTGTATGAAAGTACTTATTACCGGCGGCGCCGGTTTTATCGGCGCGTATGTGGCAAAGGCGCTGGCGGAGCGTGGAGATGATGTTGTGATAGTGGATAATTTTAGCGACTTAGTGTACGGAGCGGATTTAAAGCGCCGGCGATTGGCAGAGTTGGTTGGGAAGGGAGCCAGGCTGATTGAGGGAAGTATTTTAGACGCGGCGGTTTTAGACGAGGCGATGAAAAATGGTGTTGATGTGGTGCTGCATTTGGCGGCGCACGCCAATCCTAAAACCAGCCTGGATAATTCTTTTGAGTACACACGTGTTAATGTTGACGGGACGTTGTCGGTTTTGGAGGCGACGCGCCGTCATGGCGTGAACAGGGTGGTATTGGCGGGAAGTTCGTCTGTTTATAACGACGAGCAGGTTCCGTTTAAGGAAGACAGTTATCCTTTAAAGCCGAAGTCTCCTTACGGAGCTTCGAAAGCGGCGGCGGAAGTTTATTGTCAGATGTGGCATGAGTTGTATGGCACTAAAATAACCGTGCTGCGTTTCTTCAGTGTTTACGGTCCCTGGGGGCGGCCGGATATGGCGCCGATGATATTTGCGGAGCGCATATTAAAAGGTGAAGTATTGGAGGTAAACGTGGATGAGCGGCAGAGAGATTTAACATATATTGATGATGTGGTTCCGGCGGTACTGGCGGCTCTAGATACAGAGCTGGATTTTGAGGTGTTAAATATCGGACGGGGGGAGCCGGTGGTGATTAGAGAGCTGGTATCATTGTTAGAGAGAGCAGCAGAAAAGAAGGCGCAAGTGAAAGATCGCCCGACTCCTCCGGGCGAAATGAAGATTACGTTCGCCAATATCGATAAAGCTAAAGATTTACTGGGGTATGAGCCTAAAATCTCGGTGGATGAAGGCGCGAAAAAATTTGTAATATGGCTTAAGAATTATCTGGCAAGTAAATAATAGTATGGCCAAGGTGCTGATTGTGGGCGGCAACGGTATGCTGGGGCACGCGCTGCGCTCTGTTTGGGCAGAAGCTGTTGTGGGGGATAAGGATAAACTGGACATTACGAAACAGTCTGATGTTAATCGGGAAATTAGTGAGCTGTCACCGGAGTTGATTATTAACGCGGCAGCTTATACGAACGTCGACGGGGCGGAGAAAGAGCGCGACTTGGCTTTTGCTATAAACGAGACGGGCGTGAGAAATCTGGCATTGGCGGCCAAAGAAAGCGGCGCGATATTAGTACATTATAGTACGGACTATGTTTTTAATGGTAAGCAGGAAGCGGGGTACGGCGAAGATGACGAGCCTGGTCCGGCAGTGAATGTGTATGGAGAATCAAAGTTGGCCGGAGAGAAGGCTTTGCGGGAAATAGCGCCAAAGTATTATTTATTACGCACAGCGTGGCTTTACGGTGCGTATGGTAAGAATTTTGTGGAGACGATGCTGCGTTTGGTCGGCGAGAAGAAAGAGTTGGGGGTGGTTAATGATCAGTGGGGCAGTCCGACGTATACGATGGATTTGGCCGGGGCGACAAAGGAAGTTGTGTCGGGCGGTTATGAGCCGGGGGTTTATCATGCCGTGAACAGCGGCCGTGCCAGTTGGTATGATTTTGCGGTCAAGATTTTTGAGTTGGCGGGGATGAAGGTAATAGTTAGGCCGATTGCCAGCAGTGAATATCCTTTGCCCGCGGCGAGGCCGAAATATAGTATATTGAATAATACGAGGGGGCCGGTGTTGCGGCCGTGGGAGACGGCTCTTGACGAGTACATTAAAACGAGGTAAGTGATTAGTGTTGGAGAGCGGTCTTTGGCGGGTGCATTTTTAGTCACAGCTGCTTTTGCTTTTTGCGACGTACTTGTCCGCCCCGGCGGCGGACTGCGCTCGGCTCAAGATCTGCCACCCCGCCTTTCGATAAACTCAAGGCGGGGACCGGGCTGGCAGTTCTTGAGACGGTCGCAAAAAACAAAAGCAGCCGTGACTAAGCGCCTGCAGGCGCCACCCGCCCGGGAAGGTTGTAAGGTATTTGTATGTTTTGTGTCATAGTTATAAAGCATTAAATAATAACAGTATGAAAACAGTAGAGATATTTAAAAAACATTCGCAAGAGCTGCACGAGGTGACGGCAGACGTGGAGGAATTTCACCGGCAGGTGGAGGAAGTGGGAGAACATTTGCGGGAGGTTTTTGAGCGGGGGAATAAAGTGTTGGTGGCCGGTAATGGCGGTTCGGCGGCGGAGGCACAGCATTTATCGGACGAGATGGTGGGGAAATATAAGCAGGAGAGGCCGGCTTATCCGGTAATTGCACTGACGGCTGATGGAGCGGTGATAACTTGTATTGGTAACGATTGGGGGTACGAGGATGTTTTTAAACGCCAGGTACAGGCTTTAGGCGGGGAGGGCGATGTGTTTATCGGCCTGACAACGTCGGGTACTTCGAAAAATATTTTACTGGCGGCGGAGGAAGCGAGAAAACGGGGAATGACGGTGGTGGCGATGACAGGCAGAAAAGGTGAATTTAAGGATATGGCGGATTACGCGATTGTGTCGCCAAGTGAGACGGGTGCCAGAATACAAGAGATGCATTTGCACGCAATACACCTGATGTGTGAGATGTTTGAACCGCCGGAAGCATAATGTATAACTTGGAACTCGTAACTCATAACTTATTATAATGGAATTAAGTAGAGCAAAAGAATTGATTAATCAGTTTGCCGGTAAGTGCGTACTGGTGGTTGGGGATGTTTTTTTGGATAGGTATATTTATGGCAAAGTGGAACGGTTAAATCCGGAAGCGCCGGTGCCGATTTTACTGGCGCAGGAAGAAAAGAAAGCGACAGGCGGGGCGGGGAATACGGCGAAAAATTTGGCGATGTTGGGCGCCCAAACAATTTTGATTGGTGTATCCGGTGAAGATGATGTGGCTGACGAGGTAGCGGAAACGGCGGGTAAGGAAGGATACGATTTGAAACCGGTGCGGGATAAAGAACGTTCAACAATCGATAAGACCAGGTTTATTGTGAAGACGCAGCAAATATTGCGGGTGGATTATGAAGAAGCAAGCGATGTTTCCGGTGAAGTTGAGGAAAAACTAATAGCGGCCATAAGAGAAGCAGCAAAAGAGGCAGATGGAGTATTGGTGTCCGATTATGCCAAAGGGGTGGTGACAGAAAAAGTGGCGGAGGCGGTGCAGGTTGTGTGTAAGGAAAATAATTTGCCTCTGATGGCCGACGTAAAGCCGTCGCGGATTAATTACTTTACCAACGCGACATATTTATCTCCCAACCGAAAGGAAGCGCATGAGTTTTTGGGGTTGAATCAGTTTGACGGTGGAGGCAAGGATAAGGAAGAACTGGCGGCGCTGTTACACGAGACGTTTGGCGCCACAATATTTTTGACTTTGAGCGACCAAGGGATTTACGTTTTTGACGGTGGCGGAGAAGGTGAACACATACCTCAAGATTATGTAAAATCCAACGACGTTTTGGATCCTTCGGGGTGCGGTGATACGGTGGCAGCGGTAGTACTGCTGGCTAAGCTGGGCGGGGCAGAAGATGCGGAAGCGGCCGATTTGGCTAACGCGGCGGCCGCGGTGGTAGCGCATAAGATCGGCAGCGCCGGCACAACGGGGGCAGAAGTTATTGATTTGCTGACGCATTATAATGAGCGGTAAGGGACATAAGGTATTTTTTCTGGACCGGGATGGGACGATAAATATTGATGACGGATTCACTTATAAAATAGAAGATTGGCGGTTCACCGAGCGGGCGCCGGAGGCGTTGATAGCACTGCGGGACGCCGGTTTTAAGTTGGCGGTGATTACTAATCAGTCGGGCATAGCGGCCGGGTTGTACACGGCAGAAGATATGAAGAAATTGCACGAGTATATGGAAGAAGAGCTGGCAAAATCAGGGGCAAAACTGGATTATATCGCCTATTGTCCGCACGGGCGGGAAGATATATGTGATTGTCGTAAACCGCGAACGGGCATGGCCAAGCAGGTTGAAGCGGCGCTGGGGCCGATTGATTATGGGAATAGTTGGATGATAGGAGATAAGGAGGCGGATTTAGGTTTTGGCAAGGCGCTGGGAATGCACACAGCTTTAATTACGAGCAGGTTTTGGGAGGAGGATAAATTGAGTGATAGGCCGGATTTAATAGTTGATTCTTTGTTTGAAGCGGTGAAGATGGTCTTGTCTATTAGGTAAATTATCTTTCGCGGGTTCACTAGTGTCCGGCACTTTTCACGCCGCGTGTTTTTTGTGACACATAGCGACCGCTCCAGCGGCGGTCGCTATCGACTAAAAGCCTGTCATCCCCGCCCAAAGGCGGGGAACCGAGCTGACAGGCTTTTAGACGGTCACAAAAGACACGCGGTGTGAGTGCTGGACACTGTGTGTATCATTGCAAGATAGGTAAGACTGGTGTCATTATGAGAATGTAATAATAATTTATGGATGATAAAACTAAACATAATTGGCGATACGACAAAATCCTTTCCTTGGAGGAGGGAGGGAGACGAGCGGAGGAGTTGCGGGTTTCGGGGAAGAAAATTGTGACTGTTAACGGCTCTTTTGATTTGCTGCACGCGGGGCATTTGGATTTTCTGGAGGAGGCCAAGCGGCAGGGTGATGTTTTGTTTATCGGTTTGAATTCGGATAAGTCGGTGCGGGAAGGCAAGGGAGAGAGCCGGCCGTATATTCCTGAAGATGAGCGAGCGGCAATGCTGGCGGCGCTAGAGAGTGTGGATTACGTGGTGATTGTTGATCGGCTTTACGATGAGGTGGCGCAAACCTTAATACGCTTGATAAAGCCGCAGGTGCATGTAAACGGTTCGGAATACGGTGAACCGGAAACATGGATAGAGTGGCCGGTAATGGAAGAAGTTGGGGCGCAAGGTTATACGGTTAAGCGCCGCCCGGGATTGGCCACGAGCGACATTGTGAAAAAAATAAAGGAAGAGAGCTAAATATATGAAGTATATTATCACTGGCGGCGCGGGTTTTATCGGCAGTGCTTTGTTGTGGGGGCTGAACGAACGCGGGGTTAGCGATGTTTTGGTTGTTGATGACATTGACAGTGATGACAAGGAAATAAATATTGCCGGTTTGCAGTATGAGCAGTTGGCAGGTATAAAAGAGTTTCGGGAAAAGCTGGTAGCCGGGGAATACAACGATAGCGGCGTTGAAGCGGTGTTGCATATGGGGGCGTGCAGCAGTACGACAGAAAATGACTGGGATTATTTGGTTGATAATAACGTTGAGTATTCAAAGGATATAATACGCTGGTGTTTTGATCGGGATGGGCGATGTGTTTATGCTTCCAGTGCGGCGACCTATGGCGACGGCAAGCTGGGATTTAAAGACGACCATGATTTATTTGATCGGTTGAAGCCGCTAAATTTGTACGGCAAATCCAAGTTAGCGGTGGATATTTGGGCGAGGGACGGCGGATATTTAGATAAGGTGGTGGGATTGCGGTATTTCAATGTGTTTGGTTCGAACGAGCAGCACAAGGGGTCGATGCGTAGTGTGATAGCAAAAAAGTTTGAGCAGGTGCGCGACAAAGGGGTTATTGAGTTATTTAAATCATATAACGATGGGTTTGGCGATGGCGAGCAGGAACGGGATTTTGTTTATATAAAAGATGCGGTGGCGGCGACGTTGTTTTTTATGGATAATCCAGTACTGGGCGGAGTGTTTAATGTCGGCTCGGGCGTAGCGCGAACATGGAATGACGTGGCGCGGTCTATGTTTGCCGCGCTGGACAAAGAAGTGAAGATAAACTATATAGATATGCCGGCAGAGGTGAAGAATCAATATCAGTATCACACGCAGGCGGATATATCAAAACTGCGTCAAGCGGGATATAAGGGGAAGTTTATGAGTTTGGAAGACGCGGTGGCGGACTATGTACGTAACTATTTGGTTTTAGGGAAGAGACTGGAGGCATAGAAAACGTAAAAGGGAAAATGCAAAACGAAAAACAACAAGAAAAAACTCAAAGGAGACGACGACTATGTATTTACACAATATGTTATTTGCAGTTTAATTTAACTGTATGAAAGGAATAATTTTAGCTGGTGGTTCCGGTACAAGATTGCATCCATTGACGATTCCGGTGAGCAAGCAGTTGATGCCGGTTTACGATAAGCCGATGGTCTATTATCCCCTCTCTGTTTTGATGCTGGCCGGTATTCGCGAGGTGTTGATTATTTCCACGCCGCAGGATTTACCGGCGTTTAAAAAATTGTTAGGTAATGGTGAGAGTTTGGGGATGAAATTTGCTTATGCTGAACAGGCGCGGCCGGAAGGATTGGCGCAGGCATTTGTGATCGGCGAGCGGTTTATCGGTGATGATAAGGTGGCGCTGATTTTGGGTGATAATGTTTTTTACGGCAGTGATCTGCATGAGACACTGCGGCAGGTGGCGGAAAAAATGGAAGCGGAAACGGGTGGAGTGATTTTTGCTTATCACGTTGCTGATCCCGAACGCTACGGCGTGGTGGAGTTTGATGAAGAAGGAAACGTGCTGTCGCTGGAGGAAAAGCCGAGTGAGCCAAAGTCGTCATACGCAGTGCCGGGTTTGTATTTTTACGACAATGATGTAGTTGATATTGCCAAGAAGCTGGAGCCGTCGCCGCGGGGTGAGTTGGAGATAACGGATGTGAATAAAGAATATTTAAACCGGGGGACTTTAAAGGTGGCGCGTCTATCGCGCGGAACGGCTTGGTTGGATACGGGGACACATGATTCGCTATTGCAGGCGGCAAATTTCGTGCAGATTATCGAGGCCAGGCAGGACCAAAAAATAGGCTGCATTGAAGAGGTAGCCTATAACATGGGTTATATAGATAGGAACCAGTTAGTTGAATTGGCTGAACCTCTGGTGAAAAGTGGGTACGGAGCATATCTAATGGAAGTAGCCGGAGAGTAGTAGAACGGAGGTTTTGACAACGGCAGCGCGTATGCTAATATACCCGGTTCGGTTTTGACGGTTTGTACTCTACAAAAGGAGAGTGACATGATCGCTTTCGCTAATAATAGAAGCAGCGTTCCGAAGGATTATTCGGAACGCAGACTCTGGGTAGTTTGGCTGTCGGCTGTTGGCACAGCGCTGGATACATTGCTGGTGATATTACTGTCTGTCATTTTTATGCGCATAGCTGTTTTTATTGATTCATCAAAGTGGCTGACTTGGTTGCTGGTTGCTGCCGCCGTTGTTTGTCTGCTCTTGTCGATTATTTTGGATCAGGCGGCTAAGAAACAAGAAAGACTCAAGGAGTGAGTGATGATGTGCGCTGTTGGCATGAATGACCAGCAGCGTTTTTCATTTGGGTTATATCGGCGTTCAAAAATTTGCTAATGACAGTAAAACATGCTAAAATAATTTCCTAATATTTTAACTTCCAGTCATAATGAATAACATGGTGTATTCGATTGTGGTGCCGGCGCATAATGAAGAGAAGTCCATTAGACCGCTTTATGAGACGGTTAAAGAGATTATGGTGAATTTGTCAGGCGATTGGGAGTTGATTTTAGTGGACGATGGCAGTGATGACGGTACGTGTAAGCAAATTAAGGAAATAGCGGTCAAGGACGAACGGGTGAAGCTCATAAAATTCAGACGCAAGTTTGGACAGACGGCAGCGTGGTCGGCAGGCTTTGACTGGGCTAGCGGGGAATATGTTATTGTGCTGGACGCCGATTTGCAAAACGATCCGACCGATATTCCCGGAATGCTGGCCAAGATGGACGGGGAGGGTTGGGATGTTATTTCCGGCTGGAGGAAAGACCGAAAAGATGACGGGCTGTTAAAACTGGGCAGTAAGATTGGCAACTGGGTGCACCGCGCCGTGACGGGGGAAAAAATACACGATCACGGTTGCAGTTTGAAGATTTATCGGCGGGAGGCACTGGTAGATCTGGAGCTTTATGGGGAGATGCATCGATATATTACGGCGTTACTGTCATGGAAGGGCTTTAGGGTGGGCGAGATGGTGGTAAAACATCACGAGCGTAAATACGGGCGAACGAATTATTCTATCAAGAAGAAAATGAAAGGTTTTCTGGATTTGCTGGTGGTGAAATTCTGGATTCAGTATTCGGCGCGCCCGATGCATTTTTTCGGAACAATCGGAATGATATTTATCGTGGCTGGATTTATTCTGGGAGGGGTATTAGGCGGACTGTGGCTTTTTAGGGTTATCGGTTTAGCTAATCGCTCCACACCGCTGCTGGCGGTGCTGTTGGTGCTGCTTGGATTTCAGTTTCTTTTGACCGGAGTGCTGGCCGATGTGGTGGCGCATACTTATTATTCGACTAAGAAAGCTTACAGTATAAAAGAGGTAGAAGGGTTTGAGACAAGCGCGCTCGAGCGCGGATAGTAATTTCCAATTATCAATTTCCAATTTCCATTGAAGCTCCAATGACTTCCTACTGCGCTAAAGCTACGCAGGACAAGCAATTTTCAAATACTGAATTGCATAAGTACTTTTGTTTTTAAATGGTGTGAATGTTATGAAACTACTACTAATCAACAACGAGTTTCCGCCTATCGGCGGCGGCGGATCGACGGTTACCAAGTACGCGATTAAATATTTGGTGCGGGCGGGGCATGAGGTGACATTGGTTACATCACAGTATAAAGACTTACCTAAAAGAGAAGTTATTGACGGAGCGAAGATTATCAGGATACCGGCAGTGCGTCGTTATAAAGATTATTGCGCTCCGTGGGAGCTGGTGACGTTTGGCGTCTCGGCTTTGGTTTATGTTTTCTTTTATTCACTGCGTCACCGGGTGGATTTTGTGCAGGCGTATTTCGCGGTGCCGGCCGGGTGGGTGGCCTGGATGCTAAAGAAATTAAGAGGCGTGCCGTACGCGGTATATTTCGGGGGGTCGGATATTCCCAATGCCAATCCGTCGCGGTTTGCCAGGCTGTATCCTGTTTTGACTCCTCTTTTGAAAGTCGTTTGGCGGGGGGCGGAGTTCAGAACGGTGTGTTCGCATGATTTGATCAAGCTGGCTCATGAAGCGGATCCGGACACTGAATTTTTGTGGGTGCCAAACGGAGTGGACACGGCCAGATTTAAACCAATCAATAGAACGACTAACCCTAAAGTTAAGATACTGTTTATCGGTCGCTTAATTCCGCGCAAGGGTTTTCAGCGGGTGGTGCGGGCCTTGCCGCAAGTGCGTCAACAGGCCAGGGTGCCGTTTGAAGTAGAGGTAGTTGGCACCGGTGCGGCGAAATCGGAGCTGGATAATCTGGCAGAAAAGATAGGGGTGTCGGATTTAATCAAATATGTCGGTACGGTGCTTTACGAAGAGTTGGAGAAAGCGTATCAGTACGCGGATATTTTTGTATTGACCAGTTTGTCGGAAGGTATGCCGTCGGTGATATTGGAGGCAATGGGATGCGGTTTACCGGTGGTAGCCAGCGATGTGGGCGGTAATAATGAAATTGTTAAGGAAGGCGAGAACGGATATTTGATTGCCGGAGATGATATTGATAATTTGGCGCGCAAGTTGGTGAATTTGATTGATAATGCCGATTTGCGCCGGCGCATGGGGGCGCGCAGTCGGCAAATGGCGGCTGACTATGACTGGGGCAGGATAATGGCACGATATGACGAGATGTACAGAAAGTGCAAAAGTAAAAGTGAAAAACTAAAAATAACACCTCAAAACTAAAATCAGATTTTTTGGGTGGGTGTTTTGGGTTTAAAATTGTTATTTTACGTTTAGCGTTTTAAGGTTTACGTTTTACTGTTTTTGCTACAACATAAGGATATGGCTTTGGAGCCGTTGGTAAAACAATTGCCGGATGAATATAGAAACGCCTATAGGGATAAGGCGGTTTTAATAACGGGAGGGCTGGGATTTATCGGCAGTAACCTGGCACATGCTTTGGTGGATTTAGGTGCGCACGTAACTATCCTGGACGCGCTGCTGCCGCCGTACGGAGGAAACAGATTCAATGTGGGGGATATAGAAGATAAGTTAGAACTGGTAGATGGCGACATTAGGGACGAGATATTAATGAACAAGCTGGTAGTTGATCAGGACTATATATTTCACTTGGCGGGACAGGTCAGTTATTTGGATGCCAAGGACGCGCCATTTAAAGATTTGGATTTTAACGGCCGGGGTAATTTGGTGTTGTTGGAAGCGGTGCGTCATCAGAACCCAACGGCGCGAATTGTGTTTTCTTCGTCGCGTCTGGTTTATGGCAAAATTTTATCCATGCCGGTAAGGGAAGATCATCCGACCCAGCCGCTGTCTTTGTACGGCATTCATAAGTTATTGAGCGAGAAGTATTATCGGTATTACGCGCATAACTTTGGTATCGGGGGTGTGTCGATTAGAATTCCCAATCCGTACGGGCAGAGGCAGCAGATGAAGCACAGTAAGTATTCGATTGTCGGTTGGTTTGTGCGCGAGGCGCTGGAAGGTAAAACGATTGAGGTGTTTGGCGATGGCAGTCAGGAGAGGGATTACATATATATTGACGATATTATCGATGCGATGCTGCGTTTGGCGGTCAAGGGGCAAGCGGGCGAAGTTTATAATGTCGGCAGTCATGAGCGGCTGCGTTTTGTGGATATGGTGGACGAGGTTATAGCGGCGGCCGGACAGGGGGAGAAGAAACATGTACCGTGGCCGGAGGATTACGAGAAGAACGAAACGGGAAATTATGTAGCGGATATCAGCAAAATAAAGCAGGCGTGCGGGTGGAAACCGAGGGTTGATTTTAAGGAAGGAATTAGAGAGATGATTGAGTTTTACAGGAAGAATAAGGAAAAGTACTGGTGAAATGTATATGATTATGAGTGGAAATATTGAGCGTTTATTTAAAGAAGACGCCAATTCGTCACTTTTATCCTTGGACGACACACTTGCCCGCCCCAGCGGCGGGCTGCGCTCGACTCAAGGCTTGCCGCCCCGCCAAAATTTTGCTGCGGCAAAACTTAGGCGGGGACCAGGCCGGCAAGCCTTGAGACGGTCGCCAAGAATAAAAGAGCCAAATTGGCGTCCTGACGAAAAACGCAATAATGTTATTTATCCTTCCTTAAATAGAGGGAGAGGAGAGGAAGGAGGGTGGTATGAGCACGGCAACTAAAATAAGTGTTTTGGGAGGGCTGGTTTTGCTGGCGGTTTTGGCAGTAGCGGCGAATTTTGTGCTGGTGCAGGAAAAACTGATCGATTTTACACGTTATACAACAAACGCCGGCGAATTAACCAGTGACAGTGTGGTCGGCCAAACTTTCGTGGCGGGAGAGGATAATTTATCGGCAGTGGGAGTTATGTTCGCCACCTATTCCGATCGTGATAATACGGGCCGGGTTATTTTTCATTTGCGCGAAGGGATAGACGCGAGGGATGACATCCGTCGAGAGAGTGTGGGGGTGTTGGCGCTGGGCGATAATAAAAAATATGTTTTTAAATTTGAGCCGATCAAGGACAGTAAGGACACAACATATTTCTTTTATGTGGAAGCGCCGGACTCTACACCGGGGAATTCGGTAACGGTTGATTTGGACACAACCGATCCGTATCACTTAGGAACGGCTTTTATAGCGCGCGGCGTGGTTGGCGGTGTTTTGGATCCGGTCAAGTTGGCGATGTCGGGCAAACAAACGATAGACGTGGTATTTACCACTTATCATGAGGTATCGATGAGAACAGCGATGACTAACAGTGTTATAGCGGCCGGGCGTGAATTTGTGGTGACTTGGGCAACACGGCGCGGGGACTATTATTTACTGGCGGAACTTTTAATACCGGCGGTATTGTTTTTATCTTTATTGATAGCGCTGGGTAGGGGGGAGGCGGATGATTTGCCGAGGAAGTATATTATTTTGGGGGTGTCGGTGCTGGTGGTGCTGGCGTTAGCAGCGCGGTGGTTTTACGCGAGGCAGATGTCGCTGACAAACGACGAGGGGAACTATTTATATGACGCGAGCACACTCTTGCGGGGAAAACTGGCTGGGGGCGATGGTTATGTGAAGGCACCCCTGGTTATCGGCTGGCTGGCGGTGTGGGAATTTATACTGGGGCATACGATTATGGCCGGACGTATTGCCTCGGCAGTGGCGGGAGCAGCCGCGGTATGGCCGATGTATATCATCGGGCGCGAGGCGGGCGGTAAGAAAGCGGGCTTACTGTCGGCGGCGGCTTGGGCGCTGTTCGGGGCAACAACGGTGGGGACTATTTATGTGCACACGCAGACACTGGCAATATTTTTGGGCTTGGCCGGAGTGGCGGTTGTTTGGAGTACTTTGAGAGCGGCACAGAATATAGGAGAAGATTTAAAACAAGAAGAATTGAGTATGAAGCGAATGTTCGCGGCCGGTTTACTATTGGGCTTGGCGGTGGCTTGCCGTAAGAGCATGCTGGCTTGGGGCTTGCCGGCGCTGGTGCTGATTTTACTGGAAGTGAGAGGATGGCGGCAGAAAATCAAAGTGTTGGTTATGGTTGGTTTAGGTTTTGGGGTGGTGATAGGTTTGATGCTTGGTTTAGCCTGGTGGCTGTACGGGCTGGTGGGCATACGGGAAGTTACGGGTTTGAATTCGGCGGAAGACGGGTTGAGTAGTGTGGACCCGGATCAGGCAGACCAGGTGCGGGCATATTCGTTAAAAGGAATGACGCCTTTCTTTAGGGAATCGTTGCCGCTAATACTGTTGTCTTTGCTTGGGTGGGGATTGTTACTGGAGCAGGCGGGTAGGAAAACATTAGCGGCTATCGGCTTGGGAAAGCGGAAGAGAGCAGTAAGGTTTTTGGGTGATGTTGTGTTGCCTAAAGTTTTGTGGATTTTACCTCTACTAGTGTTCGCTTGGGCCTGGAGTTTCTTTTTTGAATACGAGGGTGAGTTTTTCTGGAAACTGGATGGAATAAAGTATCTTTGGTACGCGATGGGCGGCGTGATCATCTTGGCGGCCTTGTGGCCGCGGGCGGTGCGGGAGAGGGTGGAGGCAAGCGATACCGGCACAGCGAAGATCAAAAAAAGCACCCAGCCGCCGGTTAATTCGATTTTACCGAACGTGGTGGGGAGAAAACCCGGAACAAATGTGCCGTTTGAGGCGGAGGAAAATAAATCAGGAAATTTGGTTGGAACTTGGGCAGGAGCGTTGATGATACCGCTATGGCTGATCGGGCTGGTATTTTTGTATATGCATTGGATAAAATTTCACGCTAACTACATCATTGAGTTTTTGCCGCCGTTGGCGGCGCTAGCGGGAGTAGGGGCGCTGCTTTGGTGGCGGCGGGTCAGGGTGACGCCGGAATTTGTGGAAGAGCACCCCCTATGGACAATCGGGCGGCGGTTTATTGGCTTGGCGGCGGCGCTGATTATTGTCTGGTCGGTTTTTGTCAGTAGTTACGTGACCTATATATTTGAACACACAGGTACGTTTGATCTGGGTGCGCTGAACGAAGCGGCGGTGTGGGCCAAAGAAAATATTCCCGCGGACGAGTCTATTTTTACCGGCGCGGCCGCGGTGCCTTATTTATCCGGGCACCAGGTGGCACTGGATATTGCGCATCCGCGCTGGTACGCCTACGAGTTTACGCGCGAAGATCCGGACCGGTTGGATACTTTTCTGCCGCCAAAAGACGAGATGGTGGGAGCGTTTAGACAGGCGCGGTGGTTTTTGAATGAGCAGCAGACAAGCTTTTCTTTTATGATGGAGTATTCGGAAATTGAAAAGGGATTGGCGGATGACTTTGAGTTGGCGCATGAAGTAGAGAACGGTTCGAATACTTTGTCGTTTTATCGTAGAATAAGGCCAGCTGCCGGTACGGGACAGTAGTATTTTTTGTTTTTAGGCACAAAAGTAGCGCTGTTTAGCGCTAAATAATACAGTTATTTGGGGGTCACTTAGATTAAGTATATCATTATATATAGTTTATGTCAATAGATGTTGGTAATGTGCACACACATATGGCGGTTTTCCCCTAGAGCCTCGTAGGCTTGAGGAATGTCAGCCCATATGCCCCAAACCATTCAAGAAGAACGTTTACGATGGGTTCTGCCCATTGTCAGAAAGGAGGTGAAGCTGAAG
>JAUYKA010000019.1 GCA_030698495.1 bacterium | reverse complement strand
TTCAACCTAAACCACTGCGGCAGTGGATTGGGGTTATAACTACAACGATTGACATGTGTATATATTTGATATAATATTAACTTTATATGGTTAATATTAATGATAATATAATTATTCCCAGAGCGGCTGAAAAGCAGGTTTATAGTTATATGAAGCCAAATAATGTGGTGGTTATATATGGTCCGCGCCGTAGTGGAAAGACTACCCTGTTGCGCCAAGTTCGGGACAACCTAAAGGAGGAGAAGGTACTGTGGTTAGAGGGCGAGTTAGCGGAAACCCAGAGGGTACTTTCTTCCCAAAACTTACATAAATTGAAGGAAGTGGTGGGAGACCACACGGTTGTCATAATTGACGAGGCGCAGGCTGTGCCGAATATCGGATTAAACCTTAAGATTATGGTTGATCAAATACCGGGGATTAAGATTATCGCCAGCGGTTCGGCGACATTTGACCTGGCGCGGCAGGTGGGTGAACCTCTGGTCGGCCGAAAATCAACGGTGTGGCTGTATCCGTTGTGGGTTAAAGAAATCAATGATTATTACGGACATTTAGGCTTGGCGGAAAGACTGCCGGATTTACTGGTGTATGGCGGGTATCCGCAAGTCCAGCTGTTAACATCCGCCCAAGAGAAGCGGGAATATTTATCAGAGCTGATTAGCACTTATTTATACCGCGACATTCTGGAAATGGACAGCGTGCGGAATTCGGCCAAGATACGGGATTTGCTGCAAATGCTGGCTTTGCAGGTGGGGCAGGAAGTTTCGCACCATGAGTTGGCAACCGCTTTAGAGATGGGTACGCAAACCATCGCCCGGTATCTGGATTTGCTGGAACAATCCTTTGTGATTGTGAACGTGCGCGGCTTTTCCCGCAATTTGCGGCAAGAGATTACCCGCACCTCACGTTACTATTTTTACGATAACGGCGTTCGCAACGCTTTGATTTCTAATTTCAACCCGCCGGATACAAAAGTCCGTAGCGACGTGGGCGCCCTTTGGGAAAATTGGCTGGTAATGGAACGATTGAAGAAACAACATTACGACAATATTTTGGCCAATAACTATTTTTGGCGGACATATGACCAGAAGGAGTTGGACTGGGTGGAAGATAGAGGAGGAAGGTTATATGGTTATGAATTCAAATGGAATCCGCAAGGAAAGGCCAAGGGAGCGAAGTTATTTACCGAAACTTACGGTGAGAGCGAGGTAAAAGTTATTCATCGGGAAAATTACTTGGACTTCGCGGGATAGAGCAAGACGAGTGTCAAAATCCAAAGGTCAAATGAACCACAACCTAAACCACTGCGGCAGTGGAATAGGGGAGAGGGAATGTGGTATGGGTTTGGGTTGATTAGACTTGCTTTAATACACACTTAGTGTATACTATAGATATATGAAAAAGATGGCTATAAATATTAAGGTTGATTCTGTTGTTAAAGAGGAGGCACAGAAGGTGGCAAAAGAACTGGGTTTTAGCTTGAGCGGCGTGATTAACGCGTATTTGAAGGAGTTTTTGCGTACTCGCCGGATTAACGTTGGTTTAAGGGAGGAGGAGTTATCTGATTGGGCGAAGCGGGAGTTAAAGATGTCTCAAGCGGATTATCGAGCAGGGCGGTCAACGTCTTTTGGGTCAGAAAAAGAGGCACTAGTATATTTGGGCAGCGTGATAGCGGATGCCAGAAATAAAGAAAACCAGGATTGAGTTTTCAAAGCGATTTGAAAAACAGTTGCTAAAAGCGCCCTTGAGTGTGCGCGTGGCGGTTAGGCGACGGATTGAGCGGTTTTTACATAATCCAAGGGAGCCACGTTTGCGCGATCACGCCCTGACGGGGAATTACAGGGGATTTCGCAGTATTAATATTACGGGTGATTGGCGGGCAATTTTTTCAGAAGAGAGCTTGAAAGGCATAAAAGTGGTTCGATTTTATGTGCTTGGCACTCATAGTCAGTTATACCGATAGCGCAATTTCTGGATTCAACCTAAACCACTGCGGCAGTGGATTGGGGAATGGGGAATGTTGTATTTTTGACAACAAGACCGGCATGATGGCGATTACGTGGTCAGGAAGAGTGGCAAGGTAAGCCTTTTTGCTTTATGATAGGGATATGGAGCACCTTACGGAAAAGGAAAAAGAGGCATTAAAAATGTTTAAACAGCGTCTTCAAGAGAAGTTGCCGGATCGGGTGCGAGAGCTGAAGTTGTTTGGTAGTAAAGCGAGGGGAGAGGCGACGAAGCATTCAGACGTGGATGTGTTAGTGGTAATGGAAGATGTTTCGTGGGAGGCGCGTCTTAAAGCTACGCATGTGGCCAATGAAGTTTTTAGAGAAACGGGCGTGCTGCCGACAAAAAAGTTTACGCCTCGCCAAATGGAAAAAATGCGTCGCCAGCGGGCTGTTTTTTGGCAGTTTATTAAAAAGGATATGGTGCCGTTATGAAGCGGCCGGAGTCGCAGGAGATTTCGGACGAAATTAAACCACAACCTAAACCACTGCGGCAGTGGAATAGGGAATAGTTAGGTTGTATAATGTGGTTATGAGAAAAGACCCGCTAGTTTCTGGAGAGGTCTATCATTTGATGAATAAGAGCATCGCTGGATATAGGATTTTCAATACACCGGCTGAATTCGATTATATGCTAAAAGCATTGCGATATTTTTCGTTGCTAGATCCTCCAAATAAGATGTCGCTTTTTATGAAAAAGGACGAAAGGGTTTTAGCTGATGGTTTTGAGCAAGTGGTTGGTGATCTAGCTCGTATTGAAGGTCGAGGGGTGCAGATTATTTCTTATTCCATAATGCCGACTCATTTTCACATTTTAGCGAAGCAGTTAGATAATGGTAATATATCGTCGTTTATGAATAAAATTCTTATTACCTATACGCGTTATTTTAATATTAAACATGAGCGAAAAGGTCCCTTATGGGTGGGGCGATTTAATAACGTGCTGGTGAAAACCGATGAACAGCTGTTGCACGTAACGAGATATATACATTTGAATTCAGTAACGGCAGGTTTGTGCGAGAAAGCGGAGCAATGGCCATATTCATCTTATTCGGAATATGTTGGCAGAGAAAAGGTAAAGTATCCGATGACGAATTATGACGGACTAGTGGATATGACGGGGGAAGAGTACCGGCAGTTTTGTGAAGATCGGGCTGGATATCAGCGGGAACTGGCTATTATTAAGAGGCAGGCGATTGAGTGATGGTGACGATGATTGGGACCGCCGATTCCACCTATGCGGTGGTTTTGGTACGTGGTTTTGATGCTGATGGGGGTGAAATATGTGCTATGATTAGAGAATATGGAGGAGATTTTTAGAAAAAAGTTTAAGAGAGATCTTGCCGAAAAAGATGTTGTCGGTTTTGAAACTTCTGTTGAAGATCCTTTCCGTGATGGCAAGCCGATTGATAAAGAGATGTGATATCGGTGTTATAAAATCGCTGGCCAAGTGATGGATGGATTTGCTGACGACCCGACGAATGGCGCCAACCATTATTATGATGTGACTCAAAATTATACACCCACTTGGGTTGATGATGACAAGTTTGTTATTCAAATTAACACCGTTCGTTTTTATAGGTTGTGAAAAAGATTTATTTATATTTATTAATTGTTGTTGCTAGCGTAGGAATTACTTTGGTTGTTGACGCGGCTCGTTATAATTCGTTAATAGAGACAAAAGAGAAAGAGGATTTGGTGCGCGCGCAAATAAGGGCTACTCCTTTAAGTGAACCAGTGTTAGCTAAATCTTTTCGGCCATTAAGCGATCCTGTTGACGTGTCGTTTGTTCCCTCGCAGCTTTGGGAGGGGGATGATTTTTTGGGTCAAAAGGTAATTAAAGGAGAGCATGATGAGTTTTATTTTCTTAATGCAACTGGGCAGTATAGTAAAATTGTCTATTATGATCACCCTGTTAGTAGTGTAAAATTAGCTCCGAAAACTTATGATAAGATTGGATTTTATTATTATCCGGACGGTGATTCTTTGAAGGATGTTGCTTTAGTGATAATGGATAATGAATCGGGGAAAACCAAGGAAGTTTATCGTAATGATATACGTACAAGCCGGTGGGAATGGGATGGGTCTGATAGGGTAATTGTTTACTACAGCTGTGGCAATATGTGTATGTATGCCTACAAAATAGACGTAAATACAGGCAAGACGGTAGATGAATATCACGTGATTACCGGAAGTAATACCTAATCCCTAAACCACTGCGGCAGTGGATTGGGGTTATAACTACATGATGATGTCGCGGATTTTTTCGAGGGCTGTGTTTTCGGCTTCTTCGAGGGAGGAGGCGGTAATTTTTATCTGCATGAGGCCGTTGTCGCGGGTGGCGGCCAGGTTTTTTTGGATGGTATCGCGGCGCTGGAGCAGGCCTTTGCCGAGGAGAAGAAAAACTTTGTATTGGTCATGCTGTTCATTTTCACTTAGGACAAAGGCGGCGTGAAAGCCGGCAATGTTGTTGGCCAGTTCATACATGGCGCGGGGCAGGTCGGCTGTGGAGGCATCGGAGTCGGTGAAATCTTTGGGGCGCACGAGGCTCCAGAAGAGCTGAATGTGCTCGTCGTAGCGCAGGCGGGCGTAAAGGCGGCCGGTTAGTTTGAGTAAGGAAAGAGGCTTGGTTTTAATGATGTGCTGGATAACGCTTTCGCGGTCGGCGTCAGCTTCCATTAAACGGGCGGCGGCTTGGAAGGAGCGGGGAGTGGTGGAGGGTTTCTGGAAGGAATCGGTGCCGGAGACGATACCGGCATAAAGAGCGGTGGCGACGCCGTCGTCGATAGGGTTGTCGGGGAAGGTGGTGATGAGATCGTAGGCTACTTCGGCGGTGGAGCCGGCGGTGATGTCAACCAGGTTGACGGTGCCGAAATGTTCGTTGGCGGCGCGATGGTCGATGTTGATGACGGGGGTGTTGTAAAAGAAGTCGGCGTTGGCGGCGAAAACCGGTCCGAGCGCTTCCAGGTCGGTGGCGCCAAAGGTGATAACTAAATCGTAGGGGAGGGAGCGGACGGACACTTCCAGCTGGTCTTTGTTAATGTCTACGTTATCGGGCAGGGATAAGTGAATGCGCAGGCCGCCTTGCAGGGGCTGGGAACGGACGGCGCCGATGGCGGTGGGGCCGGCGATATCTAAAACGATTTCCGATTGTTTGCGCGGCGCCATGGCGACTTGGCTGGAGCCGGGGAGAAATTGCAGAGCGGTGGGGACGTGCTGGGGGCTGACTTCGTCAACGTGATCTTCTTTGGTAGATTGCAGGACCAGGTAGAGCGCGATCATGGAAGAAATGGCGTCGAAGGAGGCGCGCTGGGGGACGATCAGCAAGATATGGCTGGCCTGGCTGATTAGAGAATAGGCTTGTTTGAGTTCGGGGAGGGACATGGAAACTAAAAACTTAAAACGAAAAAGTTAAAACTATGGAGTCCTGCTACGGCAGGACAACGATATTTAAATGCTGGCAAGTGAAGTTAGTCATGTAAATCTATGTATGGTACAGGGGGAGGGGGAAGTTGGGAAGGGGGTAAGTTAGTAAATACAGTGAATACAGTGAAGACAGCTATATGTTGTCATGCCGGACTTGATCCGGCATCCATCATCCACGACGTAGATTCCGGGTCGGTGCCCGGAATGACGTACGTGTAACCCGGCATGACGAGGGAGTTATAAATTACAATCTCTTGTATAATGTATATGTCTGGTGTATACTGTAGTTATGAAGCGAACACAAGTATATTTATTACCTAAAACGCACAAAAGGCTAACCAGGCTGGCCAAGGTCAGGAAGACGGCTATGGCACAGGTGCTACGGGAAATTTTAGAAAAGGAGTTGCCTAAGTATGAAGCCCAAATAGAGGGCGGCGCCAGTGTGCTAAGGGATGTAGCGGGGTTGGAAATGGATTTGCCAGCCGACGTAGCCGGCCGGCATGATAAGTACTTGTATGACAAAGAACGTTAAAAAGGTGGTAGTGGATACGGATGTCTGGGTTGGTTTAGCTAACCGCAATGACGCTCATCACGAAGCGTGTTTGGCGGTTATGAGGAAGTTTGAGAAAGAAGGGGTGCATCTTATAACTTCCAATTATGTGTTTGCGGAAACTATCACGGTTGTGAGCAGATTGGCGGGGAAGGAAGCGGCTTGGAAGTTGGCGATGAAGATTCGGCAGGCAGGCACGGGGCTGGAGTATGTATGGATTGATGAAGAGCTGGAAGGCAAGGCGTTGGAACATTTTAAGCGGCAAACATCGAAAAATGTCAGTTTAGTTGATTGCAGTAATATGGCGGTGATAGAGAAATGGGGAGCGGATGGGATTTTGAGTTTCGATAAAGCATACCGGAAAAATGGTTTTGCGATGCTGACTTAAGTAGTGAATACAGTGAATACAGCTACGACAGTAAATACAGTGAATACAGTAAATACAGTGAATACAGCTACGACAGTGAATACAGTAAATACAGTAAATTCAGTAAATACAGCAGGTACGGTAAATTCAGCTATCTATCCGCTGAATTTACTTTTTGACTGACTGTCCAAGCGTAAAGTAATTTGCCGACTTCTTCTGTGGATTCTACTGTTTCTTGATATTGCTCGTCGGCCATATAGCCAAGATCTTTAGATAAGAAATATTGATATTTAAGTTCCTCTAAAGAACCGGCGGCTATATTGTAAAAGTTAATACTGTCTCTAGCCGTTTGGCGCTTGAACCCCTCTACTATATTAGATGCAATTGATACTGCCGCCCGCCGCATTTGTGATACCAGTGCAAACTTCTCTTCAGCCGGAAAACAAGCTGTCAGTCTATAAGTTAACAACACTAATGAGTGCGTCTTTTGCCAAACAACCAGCTCCCTCCAAGAAGATATTTTACCCACACCTTTATATATAGCGAGTACAGTAAATTAAGTAAATACAGCGAGTACAGCTACTGTATTCACTGTTCTCGCTGTCGTAGCTGTATTTACTGTATTTACTTAATTCACTGTATTCACTGTATTTACTGTCGTAGCTGTCCTTGCTGTATTCACTTACAATGGGGGTCATGAGTTATGTGCAAGTTATTTGGCTGGGGATCATTCAGGGTCTGACGGAGTTTTTGCCGGTTAGTTCGAGTGGGCATTTGCTGGCGGTTAGGTATTTGTTCGGCATTTCGGATGTGGACGGGACGGTTTTTGATGCGTTTTTGCATTTAGGGACGCTGGTGGCGGTTTTGATTTTTTACGCCCGGACGTGGCGGGTGTTGGTGAAAAGTCTGTTGGTTGATAAAGGAAAAACGCCGGAGAGGCTGTTGGCGGGTAAGCTAATTGTGGCCACGGTGCCGGCGGCGGTAATCGGCTGGTTGTGGCAGGATGAGGTGGCGTTGTGGTTTCGGTCGCCGCGCTGGTTGGTTTTGTCTTTGTTGTTTACGGCGGCGGTGCTGTGGTGGTTTGACGGTAAAAAGAAGATAGAGCAGGTGAGTGAGCGGGATGATGTTAAAGCGGTGAGTTATAAGGATTCGCTGGTGATTGGTCTGGCGCAGGTGGTGGCGCTGTTGCCGGGAGTGTCGCGGTCAGGGATGACGATAGCGGCGGGACGGGGCCGGGGATTGGCGTGGCGCGCGGCGGTTAATTGGTCTTTTTTAATGTCAGCGCCTATTATAGCCGGAGCCAGTTTGTCGTCTTTGTCGGCGCTGCTGCAAGGTCATAATTTTCCCGTGGGTCAGTTGGCGGTCGGGTTTATGTTCGCGCTGGTCAGCGGTTTGCTGGCGATATATTGGCTGATGAAATACATTGAGAGAATTTCTTTTCGGCCGTTTGTGATTTATTTAATTGCGCTGGCCGCGGTGATATTGGTAATAGTTCGATAAATATGGAGCGGGTGATTCGGGGAGTGGAGGAAATGAACAGTTTGGCTGAAGAGTTGGCTGAAGATTTGGCCGGCGGCGATTTGGTTTTGCTGTATGGCGAGCTGGGTGCGGGGAAGACAACTTTGGTTAAGGCGCTGGCGCGGGTGTTGGGGGTTAAAGAAGAAGTGACTTCACCAACTTTTAATATAGTGGCGGAATATGAGGCAGTCGGCCAGGCGGGAATTGATAAGTTGGTTCACGTTGATCTGTATCGTTTGGCTGGCGGTGCCGCGGCCGGTGATTATATAGTTAAAGAGGCGCTGGAGCAGGCGCAAAATAAAGATAGGCTGACGGTAATAGAATGGGCGGACAGGTTGGGGGAGGCGGCGCCGGTAAATGCGAAGAAGCTTTATTTAAAACACGGCTTGAAGGAGAATGAACGAGTGGTGGAGATAGAATAGATAATATGGGCGTGGATATGATGATTTATATTACCAGCGAACAGCACTTATCGCGGCACCTGCTCTTGGACGGCACTCTTGCCCGCCCCAGCGGCGGGCTGCGTTCGACTCAAGCCCTGCCGCTCCGCTTGCGAGCGGAGACCCGGCCGGCAGGTCTTGAGACGGCCGCCAAGAGCAGATACCGCGAGTGCTGTTCGCTGGACCTGGATTATTGTTAAGCTGATGACAGATGCCTGATAAGCGCAAAATAAAAATAGCCCTGGTAGACTCGCATGCTCTGATCCATCGGGCTTATCATGCCTTGCCTTACATGAGTACGGCGGACGGGCAGCCGACGAACGCGGTGTACGGGTTTACGACGATGCTGTTGAAGATGTTAACGACTTTGAAACCGACGCACGTGGCGGCGGCGTTCGATATGAAGGGGCCGACTTTCCGGCACAAGGAGTTTGCCGATTATAAAGCACAGAGGAAACCGGCGGATGCCGATTTGGTAGCGCAGTTTGACGTGGCGCGGGAGGTGGCGCGCGCTTTTAATATTCCGATTGTGGAAAAGCAGGGTTTTGAGGCGGATGATATTATCGGCACACTGGCGCGCCAGCTGGACGGGAAGGTGGAAAAAATAATCGTGACGGGGGATGCCGACGCTTTTCAGCTGGTTGACGATGACACGAGGGTGTTTACTTTGAAGCGCGGTATGACCGATACTCTGCTTTACGACGAAGCCATGGTGCGGGAGAAATACGGTTTCGCGCCGAAGTTTTTAGCCGATTACAAGGGGTTGCAGGGCGATGCTTCCGATAATATTCCGGGGGTGGAAGGGATTGGCGATAAAACAGCGCGACAATTGGTGGGCCAGTACGGGTCGATTGAAGAAATTTATAAACATTTGGATGAGTTGTCCGAGCGCGCCAGAAACAGTTTGACGGGGCATAAAGATGAGGCTTTGAAATACCGCCGGCTGGCGACGATAGATTGCAAAGTGCCGATAAAGTTTAATTTGGATGAGGCCGAGATGGATGATTATGACGCGGAAGAAGTAAGGCGGGTGTTTGAAAGATTGGAATTTCGGACGCTATTGACACGTTTGCCCAAGAGCAAACATCCGGCACAGCCGACTTTGTTTAAGAATGTCGCAGAGGAGAAAGATGCGAGCGAGGTAAAACTGCCGGACAATTATCACCTGGTGCAAAGCGAGGCGGAGCAGAAAGAGCTGATGGCGCGTCTGCGGCGGGAAAAAGTTATCGGTTTTGATACGGAAAACGATCGGCTGGGCGCGCGGGAATATCCGATAGTGGGAATGAGTTTTGCGGCCGGTACGGGGCCAAACATGGAAGCGTGGTATGTGCCGGTAACACGCGAGTCGGTGAGGAAGTGGCGGGGGGTTTTGGAGAATAAAGAGGTGGGTAAGGTGGGGCATAATTTGAAATACGATGTGGAAGTTTTGCGCCGCGCCGGCGTGGGGCTGGACGGCATTGTTTTTGATTCGATGCTGGCGAGTTACCTGCTGCGGCCGGGGATAAGGCAGCACGGGCTGGATTTGGTGGCAGGGCAGGAGCTTGGTCACCACGCGATTCCCATTACCGATTTGATTGGAGAGGGGAAGCAACAGAAAACAATGTCGGAGGTGCCGTTGCCGGAGCTGGCGCGCTACGCGGCGGAGGACGCAGAGCTGGCGCTGCGGCTCTATGAAAAATTATCGGGATCTATAAAAAAGGAAGGGCTGACCAGGGTTTTGAACGAGTTGGAGCTGCCGCTTATTTTAGTGCTGGCTGATATGGAGCTGACGGGAGTGAAGCTGGATTCGACTTTGCTTAAGAAAATGTCTAAGAAAGTTGGGGCGCGGCTGGATACTTTGCGCCAAAAGATATGGCAGGAGGCGGGCGAGGAATTTAATGTTAATTCCACCCAGCAGTTGCGGGAAATATTATTTAACAAGCTTAATCTGTCGACGGAAGGTATTAAAAAAACGCAGACAGGTTTTTCCACGGCGGCGGCAGAGCTGGACAAACTGCACGGCCAGCATCCGATTATCGAGTTGATAGAAGAGCAGCGCGAGTTGAGCAAATTGCAGAATACTTATCTGGAGACTTTGCCTGAATTGGCGGATAAAGAAACGGGACGGGTTTATACATCGTTTAATCAAACGGTGGCGGCAACGGGGCGGCTGTCATCGAGTGATCCCAATCTGCAGAATATTCCGGCGCGCACTCCGCTGGGACAGGAGATTCGAGCGGCGTTCACGGCCGGTGCAGGGAAGGTGCTGGTTAAGGCCGACTATTCGCAGGTGGAGCTGCGTTTGGCGGCGCATATGTCCGGCGACGAGAAAATGTTGGATACGTTTCGGGCGGGTGAAGATATCCACACCGCCACGGCGGCTTGGGTGCACGGGGTTAAGTTGAGCGAGGTTACCGCGAAGCAGAGGCGCGCTGCCAAGACGTTGAATTTTGGCGTGTTGTACGGCATGGGTCCGCAAAAGTTTGCCAGAAGCTCCGGGTTGTCGATGGAAGAAGCGCGGTCGTTTATAGAGAGATACAAGGAGCAATATAAAGGAGTGACCGCATTAATTGCTAGAACGGTGGAACAAGCGGAGAGTTTGGGTTACGTGGAGACATTGTTTGGCCGGCGGCGGTATATTCCGGAGATAAATTCGCGCACGCCGGTGGTGCGGGCGGCGGCGGAGAGAGCAGCGTTTAATTTTCCCTTGCAGGGGACGGCGGCGGACATTTTAAAGAAAGCGATGGTGGAGCTATTTGCGCATTTGCAAAAGAATTATCCGGCCACAAAGATGGTGCTGACGGTGCACGATGAGTTGGTGTGCGAGACACCGGCGGACGGGGCGGACAAAGTGGCGGCCGACATGAAAAGAATAATGGAAGGAGTGTTCACGCTGGATATTCCGTTGGTGGTGGATGTGGGGATGGGCAGAAATTGGCGGGACATGCGGTAAAGTGAAAAACTAAAAACGCAAAACGTAAAACTACAACGCAAAAGAAAAAATATGCGGCGATAGCAGCAAAAACGTTTTGAGTTTTAAGTTGTTGTTTTGTTGTTTTTCGTTACGTGTAGATGTCTTTGATATTCTAACCCTTAGGTTTAGAAAGGCCTCTACAGCCTGTCTAACCCTCTTTCTAAACCTAAGGGTTAGAAAGATTACTATTCGAGGCAGTTATTGAATGTGCTGACTTGTTGGTTGTATTGATCGACTAGTGATTGCAGTTGGTTGTTTAGTTGATGCTGTTCGTCGACTTGCCGGTTGTAGTTTTGGCGTTGATTTTCATACTCGTCTGATGTGGTCTGATATTCCGCTTGTTTGCTTTGGGCCTGGTCCAGTAATTTATTGCCTTCGGTCTGTAAGCTTTTGCCGGCATCCCAGTAGGGCTGGGCTTGGTCACGGTCGCCGGTAGTCTGGAAAATATCGTTACCCTGCGCGATTTTGTTGTTGCCTTCCTCCACTTTTTTGTTCCCGTCGCTGGCGAGGGAGGTGGCTTGGTTGGCGAGCGATGTCAGTTTGTTTTTAGTGTTATCCAGTTCGGCTTGATCGGGTGTAAGTTTTGCCGAGAGAGCGGTGAGTTGTTCTTTGTCGGCGGCGATTTGGTTGCCGATGGCGGCATCGGGAGTGGGGCAGGCAGAAAGAGGCAGGCCGAATTCCTGCACGGCGATCCAAACTTGCTGGCCTTCATAAGTGCCGCGAGTGGTGGCGATGCCGATTTGACTGAAGCCGGAGTATAAAATGTTGGCGCGGTGACCGGGGGAATCCATCCAGGC
>JAUYKA010000004.1 GCA_030698495.1 bacterium | reverse complement strand
TTGGGCCGGTGTGGGAGGTGGAGCGGTTTGGTTTTGGTAGTACCACCAGAATAGGGCGGCGCCGGATGTAACAATAAGGGTAGTTAGTATTATCAGTATGTAAAATCGGTGACGCATATAGTCACTTTAGTATTCAGTATTTTGTATTTTGTATCCAGTGGGGACGTAAAAGGTCATCCCGGACTTGATCCGGGATCAACATTAAGTAAATGGACTGGATGCCGGATTCTAAAGTCCGGCATGACATATATGTCGTTGAGCCGACGGGGAGAATTGAACTCCCGGTCTTTCGCTTACCATGCGAATGCTTTACCACTAAGCTACGTCGGCATTTCGTGCTTTGCACTCAAAATCAAAAGGCAAAAATCAAAATGCAAAATATTGGTGTCCCGCTCCGCGGGACGTTATTAAATTACCTATTCTTGAGAAGTTTGTCGAGGTCTGCTTTTTTGGCGGCAACTTCCGGCTGGGCGAAATGATCGCGGGCGGGTTTGAGCAAGTCGATTATTTCTTTGGCAACGGCGGCTTTGAGATCCATAGGGTGAACATCACCGGCGGCGTAGGCTTTTTCCAGCTCCTCGTAAGTTTGAAATTCGACATTGCCGCCGTGTTTTTCCTCGCGTTCAATAACGAAAGGCTGGGTGCGGTTCCAAAAGAGAATATGCTTGGTCCAGTTCAGGATTGGGTTTTTTTCAGTTTCTTTTTCAGGGCAGAAGGCTTTGGTAATTTTATGGTTTATATCATCTTCGCTGTCATGAATAAAAACGGCGGATGTTGGATCTGATTTACTCATTTTTTTATTGCCGCGAAGTCCGTCAATTAAAGCATGGTGAAGGGCAATGGGTTTGGGTTTGTCCGGTATTATTTTATTGAATACGTCGCGCATAATAACATGGGCTTTGCGTTGATCCATGGCGGCATGAGCAATATCAATATTTTGATAGATAATGTCGGCAGCCTGCATGGCGGGATAGACAAGTTTAGCGCCTTCAACTTCGCCGCCTTCTTCCCGGCCCATAATACTGATACTGCGCATAAGACGAGATTGCGTGGTGTTGTTCAATACAGCTATAACAGTTTCCCAGTATTTCATCGCGTCTTTGTCATACCACTCGCTAGCTAAGCGAAATTCCAGGTCATCGGGGTTGCCCCCTATTGCCATAAAAGATGCTTTAATGGCTTCGGTAAAATACCCTTTGCCTATTTTTCCCGCAGTTTCTTTGGTTCCGTCTAGCTTATCGTTGATTGCTGTATGCCAGTCAGCCAGCCAGATAGTGCATTTTACACCCAGGTCGGTTAGGTCTTTCATAACCAGCGCACTCATTATCCCCTGTCCGATGTGGACATAGCCGGAGATTTCAAAGCCGATGTAATGAGTTAACGGCTCAACCGAACGGGTGAGCCGTTCTTTGAACTCGTCCTCGGTGATTATTTCCGCGCTGTTTTTGATGAGGCGGTTTATGATGGCTTCTTTGTTGCCCATGTAAATAGCATAGCAGATGTTTGGATTTAGGCTATATGGAAAGCTCGCCTTTTGAGGGGCGAGCGGGTTGGGGTGGTTAGGCAATGCCCAGTTCGTGCTGTAAGTTTTGGTAGGCCTCGTCGGCGTCAGGATCTCTTACCTTTATAGGGACAATGAGAATAGCCCCCTCGGGAACCTTGAGTACTTTGGCGGCTCTTTGGCTGGCCGGTTTGGCGGAAGTGGCGCTGCAGATGAGTCTCCGGTCATACACCGCCACATATTGCCCTTCGACTCGGCCGCGAAATGCGTCGTCGTTGGCAATCTTGTCTCCCAGCCAGAACAGGTCATCAATCTTGTGTTGACGGATTGCTTCCCGTTCTTCGGTAGTGTTTTCCCGGTGTTCAGGAAGCTGCTCCGAAGGCTGGGCCGCGCGAACAACGATCTCAAGGCCGCACCCTTTAGCTAAGGCAGCCAGTGTTTTACCCAAGGCTTCACACTTGTCCGGGGTTTTGGTCTTTCCCATTTTGGAACACCTTTTCCTGAAGTGTTGTTGAAGAGAACAATTACGGAGCCAGCTGTCGCTCGCCAATCCGGCGAGCGGGATTCGCCATGCACCACATGGGGTGCATGGCGCCGTGAACCCTACGTGGTTCACGGCGAACTGACTTTGAGCCAGCTCCGAGATTCGAACTCGGGACCTTCACTTTACAAAAGTGTTGCTCTACCACTGAGCTAAGCTGGCATGCGGCTGCTATCGCAGCCTAAATTTAAAATGCATCCCACTTCGCGGCAAGGCTACGCGGGACAAGAAAATCAAAATGCAAAATTTTGGTGTCCCGCTGATGCGGGATGATTATTTTTATTAATTGTAGCGCCTTATAAGCCTTGCTGTGAAAAGAGCGTTTTGTTAGACTTTGTTATCTCACCTCTTGCCTTGACATTACGGCCTAGTATACTATCAAGTACTTGGTTGTAAAGCCAAGCAATGGAATATGGTGGTTTGCAGAAAAGTGTAATCCCTTACTGCGTGCTACTTTCTACTTACTACTAATTAAAAGCCAGGGGTGGCCCCACGCCGCTCCTTTGGAGTTATGAGGGGCAATAATTTCCCTGTTAATTAAGGTATTGTTTGGTTTTCATAGTATTATTGTAAATAGAGTTTTTACCAGGGGTGGCAGAGCGGCTGATGCGCGGGTCTGTAAAACCCGTTTAGGTTGGTTCAACTCCAACCCCCTGGACTCGAGAATGGGTTACCGAAGGTGACCTTATTTAATAACGCCTCCTTGAATTCGAGAACTCTGAAGTATCTCCTCATCAGAGGAGTGGACTGAAGAGCTCCCTTAATGTGAGGTGTATATTCATATATTCAAACATCGGGTGTTGTATTGTTTGTATTGTTTGAGCGCTTGCTAGCCAAGTCTCTTTAGATATAATAGTTTAAGTGTTGCGGTGATTTTTACACCTTTGAGTAACATGGCTCTTTTTAGGAGATGGTCATGACACAAGAGACTTCGTTTGCGACCCTAGTTCAACAGTGCATTGACTCTGGCATTAGTAAGTCCGAACTAGCAGACAAGTTCGTCGTCAGCGAAGGTACTATTAATAGATGGCTCGAGGGGAAAAGCATTCCCCTGGAAGGATCCGTTCGGGAGACCGTGCGCAAACGCCTTTCGGATATATTGGCCTCCCACTAACTCTTTTGAGCGTTTTCGAAACCGAACAGGCCACAGACTCACCCTCCAGCAAATCAAAAACAGGCTGGGGGTTTTCTTTAATTCCAAACTTTTTATCAAAATAGAAAAATTAGCCGTTTTCAGAACACTTCTCTCATAAATCTCCGCGAATACCGCTATTTCTTTTACATATTTAATTCCAAACAGTTCTGACCTTGTGGACATTTGGAACTACTATTATTGGCTTTATTAGGCTACTTTAATAGTTGCACTATTGACATTTATCTCTAATAGGAGTATAATATATTGTTACGATAGAGATGGAGGTAACAGACGAAGCGATGAACCTTCCAACCAGCCATTTAGCAAAGCCCCCAGTCAAGCCCAGGCGCATCGCCAAAGCTAGGTAAGGGCAGAAGAAGCCTAGATAAAGGCTTCCCAGCCTTCGCCAAGGCTACGGCGGGCAAGGCCAAGGGACCCCTTCAGAAATGCTCCAAAATGACCCTTGACAAATACCACTAGGTATGCTAGGATGGCCGCAACATCAAAACACCAACAGCCGAAAGGCACCTGCACTTTACAACAAAAGGATCGAATCAGGAGAGAACTGGCAACTACATTTACTAGCGCCAGCCACCCCGAAAGGGACCAAGTCTAGTAAGAAGCGGTTAGGTGATTTGTCTACCTCTCTTCCTGATATTCGTATCCAGGATTCGGACAAGTCGCGTAACCGCTTCTTTTGTTACCGAGCCACAGTAGTGAGTGTGCCTCTCTCGCACCCACCACTGTGGCAGGAGAGAAACGGATCGCACCTTAACAACCGAATAAACAAGGGGCATGACGAGCAGCGACCTGGGAAAATATACCAGTAGTTCCCATGCACAGGCCTTGATGAGGGATGTGAATGAGGTAAACACTTATTCACTTCCCACTCATGTGTTGTAACACCGGCTCAATTCTCAAAATCAATGCCGACAGTGTTCAGCACATAAGTGGGATATAAGTCCCATAAATCAGGAGAGTTTAGTTCTTTAGGATCGTATTTGTTCTTTCACTAAAGATTGTTCTTTACAGGCGCTGGTTGCAGCTTTGGACGAGTCATTAAGTTGACACAGGATCGCAATGTCAGGAGAGAACCTGGTCCAAGGTAAACAACACGCATCCAAGATTCCCACTTTACTTCATGTAAAGCGGGATGGAGGAAAGCAAGAATACCAAAGCCGCCTCCGGGCGGCACGGATAACACACTTTCCCTCCCCACCAGTTCTTGGACTGGTGTGATCTAACCCTACTTCTCATAACGAGAGGCGCTGCTCGCAAGTGGCCGACCAGCCACACTAATTGTGAGTAGCCCTCTCTGTATGGTTACAGAGATCCAAACCACGGGATGCCCTGTGGTGAGGGACAAACAAGAAATTGCTTGCCCCCTCCAAGGGCAAGCCCAATCCAAGACCCAACAATCGGGTCAGGAGGTTTGCGATGAACCTGTTTGTGCGTATTTCGGAAGCTCTGGGCTCGAAGTTCATCCGTCACCAGGAGCTGGCACGGATCCTTTCCCTGGCCGTCGCGTCAGGAAAGAATGTGCTCCTCTGGGGCCCGGGCGGACACGGCAAGTCAGAAATGGTCACCGCGGCACTGTCCGTGGTCGCCAAAGATGACGACGTGTACGTCCAGTCCTTCGGTGAAGGCATGGATGAGGCCACCCTTTGGGGCGGTCTCGACTTCGCTGCCCTTGAGCGTGACAAGGTTCTCAAATACTTCCCGGATCAGAGCTTTCTCGCGAAGGACTTCGCGGTGTTCGAGGAGATGTTCGATGCTCCGGCAACGGTGTTGCTGGCGCTGAAGGACACCCTCACCGCGAAGAAACTGCGCAAGGGGTCCCAATCGTACCCGATGAAGACGAAAGTCATCATCGCGGTCACGAACAAGGATCCCTCGGAAATCGCTGATCTGGGGCCTGCCGCTGCCGCTCTCATCGAGCGCTTCCCGCTGCAGTACAAAGTGTCCTGGCCGTCCTATACGGCTCAGGACTACCTCGAACTCTTTGGGAAAGTCGCCCCGCAACTCCGCGGTGCCGATCTGAATGGCACCACTCGCGTCCTGGCGGAAGTCATGGCCAAGGCCAGCGAGAACGGCGACGTCGTGTCGCCTCGGACTGCGGTCCACGCTCTCGGCGTGGTGAAGGCGGCGGCTGAGCTGCGTGGCTCCGGCAAGGTGGAAAAGCAGGATCTCCTCGATCTCTGCTATCTGCCCGGCATGGAGCAGTTCGCGGCCAACTTGAAGGCGGAACTCGATGCCGCCTACGAGCGAGCCGAAGCTGAGGCGCGACTGAGCGATGCGGAGCGCAAGCTCCAGACACTGCTCAGCGAACAGTCCTCGGCCAAGGACTCTCCCATCAAGTTGTTGCAGGTGGCCAAGCGCCTCTTGGCCTTCCAGGACGAGGTGGCCAAGTTGAAGGTCACCGACGGACTCACGGATCGCCGCAAGCGTGTCCGCGATTCCGCTTCGGAAAAAGCCGCTGAGGCGCAGCGGATGGCGCTGGATAACACCCGCGCCTAACGAAAAACTCTCTCCACCGAGAGTCACTGGTCAGACTAGTAAGGAGTGGATAACTAGTCACAAGGGTTAACCGAGTTAGGAGGTCTCGATAATAAAACCTCCCTCTGTCTCAGGGTATGTATCCTGACTGACGAGACCGAAAGGTCGAAACAGAGAGGGTCCGAAACACCGCGTTTGGAGGTTACGAACATGCAATTCACTTTTCGGACTTCACCTCCGCCTACGTATATCGCTCCCTCAGGAGATGAGATGCGTGAGGTGGCGCAGAAGGTTGGCCTGGGGTCGTACTCAAGAGACCTTGTGGCCGATCTCTGCAACTTGGCGGCGGGTGGCCGAATCAGCCCACCGTCCGAGTACCGTGACCTGGTTCGGCATCGGGTCGAGGAGAGCCTGTCGGCTCCCGACTCGGAAGGAGAATGGAGTGTTTCCAAACCCATCAGCGGGCGGAAATACACCAAAGACCGACAGGTCGCCATCAACGACCGCCTGGAAGCAGCGATGAAGTACCACCAGAATGTCGTGGATTTCCTCGACACGGTGGACCTCGCACAGTTTCCTGGCAACACCCCCCTCGAGCAGGCCATGAGCTTGCTCAAGTTGCTTTCTAAGCAACAAGGTGGGCAAGGTGGCGGCGAAGCGGGCGAGCCTCTGCCGATCTTCTCGGATAACGAGAGACCGGAAGGGGTGGCCGAGGCATTGAACGAAGTCATGGATGAGGTGGATTCTCTGTCCGAGGAAGAGCAGGACATGCTCGACCCCGAGGGCAAGAACCACAGCGTCATGGAATCGCCCGAGGGAGACGGCCAGAAAAGCGGCACCAAGAGTCTTGATCGACTCAAGGTCGCTGAGGATCTGGTCCCCGGTGCTGACAAGCGAGTCATGTTGGACATCTCGCGCAAGCTGGATCAGTTCACCAAACTGCAGGTTCGCCGGCAGCGTTTGGTCGAACCCGATCCCGCTGGCGAAGAGGTCCGGCAGCGGCCGATGAAACACCTTGGAGAACTCTCGCGCGTGGCAAAGACTGCTTGGGCTACGCGGCAGAAGAGTCCGTCCTACTTTCTCTATCAGGCAGTGAGTGGTCAGCTTCCGGTGCGCGAACGTGTGACGCGCCTCGAGAAGAAGCAGGCCATTTTCATCCTCGTCGATGGCTCCGGCTCGATGAGGGGCAAGAAGCACTGGAAGGCCACCGGGGTGGTGATGAACCGCCTCAAGGCTGTGCTTGCTGGAGACGCAGAAGTGTTCCTCAGCGTGTTCGACACCCAACTCGGGCGAGTCGAGCATGCCGGAACCCCAGAGGAGGCACGCGAACTCATGAAAAAGTTCGCGAAAGGAAACTTCTCTGGCGGTGGCACAGACATTGCAGCCACCGTTCGCGCCGCTCACACGAAGATCGAGGAAATGATCCGGGAAGGTGCTGCCCTGTACCGCCCGGAGGTCGTCGTCCTCACAGACGAAGACACTTCGATCCAGGGTCTCAAGAAGCAGGAGGTCAACGGCACGCGCGTTCATGGTTTTGCCATGGAAGTGCGCAATCCGTCACTGGTGGATTTCGCCAAGTCGACGGGGGGTGTCGGGATCGACAGCTTCTAATCATAAACCCTCTCCACCGAGGGTTCTGGTCCGGTTGGAAGGAGTGGATCATCCAACCACAAAGGGTTAACCAAGTTTTTCGGAAGGTTCTTGATAATAAAAACCTTCCTCTGTCGTCGAGTGTGTACTCGGCCTGATGAGTCTTAAAAAGACGAAACAGAGTCGGTTTCGAGACTGCCACGCAAAGGAGCAAATCATGCAATGGCAACTCGGATCAGGCGAGGGAGTGGTTGATCGCCACCGCTCGCACATTCACGGAAACGTTGTTCGCCTGCTTCCGGAGGCGCTGCGTCATATTCACAGCTCCGGAAGGCAATTCATCATCGAGGAGATTGACTTCGGTCAGTCCATCGGTGAGACGATCTGCGTCACCACCGGGCATGGTGACCAGATTTTGTTTGCGCAACGGCCCGGACGGTTCGGATTGAGCCGGTTCGTTAAGGACCGCGCTCCCGAGCAGTGCAGCAAGATCGTCGTCATCCTCAAGAAGGCCGAGGAAGATGACTATTACGTTTTGATCACGGCCTTCATTGGGCACAAGCCCGAACCGGAACCGTGGGACCGGAACGCGACGCCTCGCAGCATCGAGTTCTGGAGCGGCCGCGCCCTCGTGTGGGGCAGCGAGCCTATCGTCCCCGGTACCGAAACGGTCGAGTGCCCGTGGTAGCTTTTCGTACACCCCGAACCACGAAAGGAGCCTGACATGGTGTACGTGCGTGGGCCGCCTGCTTGCAGGCACCTCACGGAGAGTGGCGAACGCTCTTTCACTCAAGGTCGCCCGGCGGTTGCTTCTACCCCACAAGGATTCCGTCGTTACTCTGCGAGCCACAAGCTCAACGAGGTCAAAGGGAGCAAAGAGGTTACAATGGGTGCGAAACCTCTAAACAAAAAATCGCACATATCAGTGATGATACTTCTCGGAGGTATAGCCCGAGTATGTCCCTCTTACTGATATGCCCAAAAAAGTCCTTTAGCTGGAAAGGACACAAAGAACCAGCACTATACCTGATTACTGCCCGGTCTGGCAGATCAGTATCATTCCCAACACCATCGCACACAGGAGACTTCTGATGGTAAGGGCACGCGATCGGCCTCACTAAGGGGCCAAGGGTTACTTGGGGAGCACATGACGGTCGGGTTACCGCTCTGTCGCTCCCCTCACTTCCTTGGGCACAGAATTGACGAGAAAACTGTGTCCAGAGAAGTGGGAAATGTATCCCACCAAGGTCCACAACCACCCGAGACATGAAAGGAACGTAGCATGGTGCGTATTCGTGGTCCGCCTACAAGTGGTCTACTTGCCTGGACGTAAAACCCAGGACAACCTCTGGTACTGGGCAAGCAGTGCAAAGCTAGAGGCGCATCCCAGCGGTACGGGACGTAGGGTAGCCGCGTAAGAGCTGCTAGGGGGTTACAAGGGTGCAGAACCTCTAATACAAAAACTGCACACATTATTACTGATGCTTCGCGAAGGTATGACTCGCGAAAGCCGCTCGTGGTAGTGTGCCCGAAAGAATCCTTTAGTCGGACAGGATACAAAGAACCGGCATCATACCTGGCATGTGAGTTTTGTATGTTCTCACACGCTTGTGCTTGGAAGTCAGTGCCAATGCTCGCACGCTCCAAGACGAAGCTCTGCATAATGTGGAGTGGAAGACCCTCACCATTCCTTGCGGCAAGGATGGTGCGACTAAAATATACCAGTCCGGACAATAACACTGGCTCGTGAGGTGTCAGTGAGACTAACGGATTTTTGGCAGCCGCCAACATGAGCACTATGGAAGTGTGCGCCAAAGCACTTCCACAATCCTCACATCTCTTGGGAGCGAATACTGGTATAGGGTTACCACGTTCGCTCCCCCTATTCTCTGGACACAGACTGTCTTGGTCGGTATCCAGAGTTGTAGGGAGCGGTTCCCTTTCAACTGAATACACTCCAGCTTCTGTTTCTGTTTTCGGAGGAAAGACGTCATGGAGTATTCGCCAGGTTTTGCTCACCACATCCGCTTCGGCGGATACGGTGAGGGAGTCGACGCGCATGGCGTCTGCCTTTACGGCGACGTCAATCACGCGACGGCTCAGTTCGCGTGCGACGCGGCGGGTGCGATTGAACACCCGGATCAGGCGGCCCTGGCGGACCATCAGAAGGTTTCCTTCTGGTTCCGGTTCGCCGAGATCCGTCCCTACGGCAAGGTCCAGGACACGTTCGATCGTGTCGCGGCCTTGCTGGAAGAAAAGGGATGGAAGGTGGCTCCGGCCATCGACGGTCTGCCCGACACCGGCAGTTCAATCGACAACCTCGTGGACACCAACGCGCCGGGTCATTGGGATAAGTCCGAAGAGGACTTTCCGGAAGAGCCCGGTGTCCAGGGCTATAACGCCGCCGGAGGGTTTTCGATCGTCGTCGAGAAGCCCGGCAGCAAGCCGTACTTCACCGAGGACGAAGTCGCCGAACTCCACCAGTTGGCGCTCGCTGCCGCACAAGTCGTGTACGATCGCGAACTGGCCGAAGTCGAGTAGTTGTAAGTTGCGCACCGTAACTGCGCGTAGGGTACTTTCTTGGTCGAATGTTACGGATTCGACCTCATCTTTCTTGAGCCCGCCGGTATACTATATTGGTGGATTCAAGTGAAGATACGTTCATTTCACATTCCTCATCAAAATACTCGTAGCCGCTATAAGGCTGCGTAGTCAGTACCCGTACCGTGAGAATCGGATCGGGAGTCGGTGCGATCCGGCCCTCGATTCCTTATGTGGAGAGAGGGCTTCAACTTTTCTCTCCTGAGCCAGCGTCTTTGACCTGGTGGACTAGCGATTCTTGATTCGCATTATCTCTCAACGGCACTGCTGACCCGCAGCCTTGTGGCGGCTATTTTTGTTGGATTATTTTTAAGGATTTTGAAGATGCTATTCTGTGGTTCCAAACTTTTGCATTTGTGAACTCAAAATGACACTATGATCACTTGTTACGCTTGTGCTCTGGCTAAAGAACGGTCGTAAATGCCTGCGAAACGTGTTATTTCTTCTTGTAAGCGGTTCCAACTTGCTCTAACCTTTTGGACTCGAGAATGGGTCACGCAAGTGACCAATATAAAAGACGACATCATTGAATTCGAGAACTCTGAAGTATCTCTTCATCAGAGGAGTGGACTGAAGAGCTCCCTTAATGTGAGGCGTATATTCATATATTCAAACATCGGGTGTTGTATTGTTTTATCAAAATAGAAAAATTAGCCGTTTTCATAACACTTCTATTATAAATCCCCGCCAACCCCCGTACTTCCTCCTTGACTGGGTTCCAACTGTCTCTTACCTTTTGGACTAACGGTTCGGTTCTTTGAATCTATCTGGGAGTTTAACAATGCCGAAAGAGCTGGTTGAATTGCGCGGGGAGCCTTTTGCTTTCGGGCTTGGGTTTACAACCGACCTTGAACTTGTGAGCGGAAAAGGTTCACCTAAGATTGAAAAGGCGGTGGATGTAACAGATGTTTGTCCGGGTGTCAGGTATGGCGAGAAGGTTTTGCTTCTTTTCACTACCATAGAAACAGGGACAAGTAAGCTGCATTACGCGGGACTGTTGCGTACTATCGCCGAATTTGCAGCGCCGCTTCACATGCAGTGGTGGCTGGTCACAGATCAAGACAAATACCCCGATGTCGGATGCGTTGGTTTCAAAATCAAAGGCAGGCAAGTAGCGCAGCTGCAACGGGAATATGCTCCGTGGCGCAGTTAAAGTAACTTTGGTTGGATGATATTCCTACTTTCCAGGAAGGTAGGGATTTTTTGTAAGTTGAAACGGTCCTGCGGGTGTTTGATTTTTTAATATAGCTTTTGGTTAGCGGATTACAAAATTGTTTAGTAGTGGCCTGGATTAAATAAGTTTTGACTTTGTTTGGTGGTATGTGGCCTAATGTAATTATTGGGGGAGTGTTCCCTTGGAAAACTGAATGGAGATGGTGACATGAGAACGATTGATTTGAGAGGCCGTTCAAGCAAACAAGACGATCATAAATGGTGGGTGGGTTATCTGGCAGATATGGCTTCTACGCCACGGAACTTGGTAGAGTGTTGTCTTGAGCCACCGACGACTTGGCCAAAAAACAAAACACACTGCCGGGTGATTGACCTGTGGACGCCGGAAGAGCTGGGGGTGGCGGATGGATACCCAACAGACGGCATGTCGTTATGGTGGCTTATTATATGTCTGGATGGAGCGCCGGAGCGGATGAGGGATTTGCTTGAAGTTAAGAGATGGCCATATCTTGATGCTCGCGCTCTGTTATGGCCTGCCGAGGGTCGTTTTGCTTTCATTGTCAGCACCGAAGTACGGTGTCTGGCGGTGATGCCTTCTGTGCGCGTTGTGGGTGATTGGTGCGATGGTGAGATACTAGGATACACGGAAGAAGAGCTTGCTTCGGCAGAGGCCGTAGTCGTTGGTGTTCATAGGGAGTGTGTGAGGATAAACACCGAGGCAGGCTTGCCTTGGACGGAGCAATTTCATGTTCGTGCCGGGATCGGGTCTTCTGTACGCGGAGCATTTTCGGGATTGCTTAATGCCCACCGAGATCAGCTATGCGTCGTCAGGCGCAATAAACAAGATGAGTGGATATCGGTCAGGATGCTTATGATCTGACCACGCTTCAGGTGTAGTCTTGTCTTGTCACACTATCGTTTGGATACGCCGCCGCTGTAGTTGCACAAACCGCGGTGGCTTTTTTTTATATGAGTTAATACTTTAGGTTATTTATGAAAAATCCCCGCGGGTTCGCTTGGGGCGAGACGCGCGGGGATAATGGAGTTTAGCCCTAAACGGCGACGCGGACGTGATCAGTCTCGCAGGAGCAAGGCATAGGCTTCGTCGACGGTGTCGGTGATTTCGAAGTCTTTGTCGCGTCCGGACAATCGCAGGACGTGGCGGAACGCCGGCGGCAAGTTGCACAAAATGAGCCGGCCGGATCTGGCACGGAGGGTGTCATGGAGCGCTTCGAATGAGTTGGTGACTTGCACTGACACAAACGAGAGGCCAGCCAGGTTAATGATGGCGTGTACGCACTCCGGGTCGTCTGCGAGTAACAGTAGATCGTCAGCCAATCTCCGGATTAGAGGCGAATCATGCCAAATCTTTGTTGTGTCGGCCGTAAAGCGCACTTCAACGACGTTTTCACCCGCACTCCATAAGTTGCTTACCTCCTGTTCGACGTATGGACGAGTCACGATAGAACCCTCCTTGCCTAGTAGGGCTACTTGGGAACGAACACTAACGCGATGTAATGAATGTCTTATTTTTGTTTGCCGGTGTCAAGAGCTAGTTTTCTTTGATTGGCGGTACTAAGGTGAAGTCAGGAGGGTGGCTGCACCTTCACAATATAGTCACCTACAAAAAGGAGCAGGAAATGTGCGGTATTTGCGGAGCGTTTTCCCAAAATACGATTCCGGTTGATTTTATGGTTAAGCAAGCAGTGAAAGTAAACCATCGGGGTCACGAAGCAGTGGGGTTGGCTCAAGTCTCCTGTGACGGCCAGTTCAATCACTTTGTCGGACAGGGTTTGGTGCGAACAGCCTGTACGGCGAGTAATCCAAAGTTTTGCGAATTCTGCGACAGGGCCAGGGAGATCGCGCCAACCGCATATATCGGACATACGAGATATTCAACTGTTGGCCCCAGTGATCTTGCTCACGGACAGCCGATTGGCATGTGTCATCCGAAGTTCGGTCAGTTTTATGTGGTGCATAACGGGCAAATTCCCCGTCACGAGGTGCTGCGAAAAGAATTGGAAGCTCAAGGGCAATGGTTTCAAACGCAGTCCGACACGGAAACATTGGCGGCGGTTATAGCTCACAGCGAGGCAACCACACTGGCGGGAGCAGTGTATGATCTGGTGGAGAGAGTGGATGGCGCGTTTTCTATTATCGCTATCAGCGACCAGCATCTGGTGGCAGCGAGGGATGCTCATGGTTTTTGGCCTTTGTGGTACGGCTTTGATGGCAATGGCGGCGTAGTTTTTGCTTCGGAAGAACCAGCATTAGGCAGGGTATACTACCGGGCTGAATACATACCGGCAGGGACGGTGGTTGTTTCCGACAAGGCCGGTGACGAGTATGGAACTAAGGCGCAGACGGTTCGTCGGTTAGAGAGAACACACGCTTGCTGGCTGAATGCCGTGTATCTTAGCCGTCCGGATGAAGGCATAGGTTCAACGGCAACAATGTCTAATGTCCGATACGCACTGGGCGGAGCCTTGGCGGACGTTTGCCAAGTAGATGTCGACATGGTAGTTGGCGTGCCCGATTCCGGCCTTGATGCCATGTTCGGCTTTGCTAAGAAACGCGGTCTATCGACTGAAGATTGGCGGGCAATTGTCCGTAATCGTTTTGCTCCCGGCCGGTCGTTTATCTTGCCGGGGCAAGAAGACAGACAGGATGTCATCAGAGACAAGCATAGCGTTACGATGCGGATGGTGCATGGCAAACGCGTTGGTGTAGTTGATGATACGATAGTGAGGTCGAACACGGCGCGGATTTTGACCCAGATGCTGTACGAGGCAGGCGCCATGGAAGTGCATTGGTTTATTCCCGCTCCGCCTATAAGGTTCTGCTGTTATTACGGAATTGATACGCCGACATTGAGAGAGTTGGCGGCACATGGCCGAGACGAGAAGCAAATTGCTCACATGATCGGTGCCAATTCCGTGACCTATCTTCCCCTGCCGGTCATGCTGGCAGTGCTGGAGAGGTATAATCGATACGGCTGGTGCACAGCCTGTGTTGACGGCGACTATCCGATTGCGGTGACGTGAATCTATTCCCCAAGGCCAATACATTGGTCTTGGGGATTTTCTTTTTCTTTGCCTTGACAAGATAGTTTTCCAGGGCTAGATTTAAGGGTTATTTTTAACGCAAATATATGGAGATGAATGACGATATAAATGAAGACGGATCACAACGGCGGGTTATTATCAGCGCGGTGGTTCTGGCGGTGGTGGTGGCGGGCGTGTTGTGGTATTTGTTTGTAGTCGCGCCTGATAAAAGCACGGAACCAACACCAACTCCGGACGAGGGTTTGATAGCGCAGAATCAAAATCAGGAACAAATTTTGGAAACGCCGGTAGTTGAAGAGCCAACGGCAACATCAATCGAGGCAGCAGTGACTCCCCTGCCGTCTATACAGGGTATTACGAATACTGGTGAGACAGGCGCGCAAGCAATTAATCCTACATCACCTACGGGCGCGGCGGATTGGATTATACCGGCAGTAATTATGGCTGTGGCAACAGGCCTTTATAACCTGAAGAAAAATTTTTCCAGGAAATTTTAATTAAACTTTGGTTTTTGACGGCGCGGTGGCGGTTTCTTGAAGCGTTTCTAACTTCACTGCGATAGAGTGTTGTAACGCCTGGTTATCCATCTTCTTGGCGATGGATAACAGGTTTTGCAAAATCTGGACGTTTTCTGGCTCTTCTTCGTGCGCTTTTTGCAGAGCGCGAATTGCTTGGGAAAAATGGCCGGCGCGGCAGGCGGCCAGACCAAGACCGGCGTATGCTCCTTTTGGTTTGAGTCCCCAATTAACCAGCTGTTCAAAAATTTCGATGGCCTCTTCCCAATCACCTCTCTCTAGCGCCATTTGTCCGAGAAGTAGGTAAGCGCCGGTATCTTTGGTGTTTTTAACAATGTACGGAATAAGAATGTCTTCCGCGCGTTGATAATCGTGGGCGGAAATAGCTTCTTTGGCGTCCGATATTGGCGTGGAAACAGTTTTTGAATGGCGTGGTAATATTTTTCGCACCAGGCGTGTTTGGGTTGGGGGTGAGCCGCTATTAGAGATTGCTATTTCTTCCGGTACGGTGGAAATAACCCGGGTGGAGACACGGCGATGCAAGACATTCGAAAGGACAGGAGCGGTTTTCTGGCGAGGCGTTTTAGGAACGCTGGCGATGCTTTTATCTTCAAAGTTTTGATTGGACTGGTCGAGCTTTTGGGTATTTTGGCGGCGAGGTAAACGGTTGAGTATTTTTTTAATATGACGAGGCGATGCCGATAGGATCTTTTTCGCTGATCGCATTGATACCTGGACAGCATCGGCACGGCGGGTAAGAAATGAGGCAGCGGGTTGCTTGATGGTCTGGCCAGCCGTCGTTTGGCTTTTGGCCGAGGCTGTGGCTGACAGGTTAGCTGGCACGGTTTTATTATCTAATTGAGGCAGTGTCGAGGTATGTCTTCTTGCTTGCCAAGAACGCAAGGAACTAGGAATGGTGGAAATTTTTTGACCAGCAGAGCGTAACACGACAACAGAGATACCAAGCCGGCTCTTGATTGCTTGAACACTTTTATGGGTCGGTTTTAGTATGTCAGCAGCTTCGGCGATACTTTTTATTCTGGTAACTGCTTTTGACTTGGAGTCGGTATCAGCCATAGATCTGACACTGGCGGAAAAAGCTTCACGTCTCACGCGCATAGAGACGCGCGCCATAACAATAATTACGCCCCCCAGGGACAAGAAGAATATTAGAGGTGGCACTATGTTATACAGCATCCTTCAGTAATAACCCGGTAGTGTTAGCACTAGCCAGGTTATTTAAGGACCTGTTTGTTTTGTTTTTGTGAAGGATATTCATTTATTATTTTGCCAAGGTGAAGCTTGAAAATGAGTAGGCTGCGGTATTTTGCGGCAGGCAGCTTGTTTACTGATAATATTATCAGGAAGTGTTCGTTACGCCAAGGGGGGTTAATAGCTTTTTTGCGTGACTTATACCCAGGGAGGGGGGGCAGTTCATTTTTTATGGCGACCAACACTTTCACAACATACACTTTTAGCGACACCAGCCGTCGCTAAAGCTATGGCCGGCAAGGCATAGCGACCGCTCCAGCGGCGGTCGCTATCGACTAAAAGCCTGTCATCCCCGCTCTCAAGGCGGGGAACCAAGCTGACAGGCTTTTAGACGGTCGCCAAAAGTGCATGTCGTGAGTGTTGGTCGCTACTAACGTTGTGTGGTTGCGTTAATGAATAAATCAAAAATGCTCATTTAAGGGAGAGGAGGACAGAGATGAATAACAAAACACGCGGAGTTTATCCGCGCGTGTTTTGCTCTTTTTGCTCTTAATTTAGATACTGAAGCGTTTTATTTCGCCGACGGTAATGTTTTCGCCAAGTTCCTGAATGGCTTGGTTAATCAAGTCCTGTACGGTTTTGCCGGGATCTTTGATGAATGGTTGGGTTAGCAAAGCTTTTTCAGCTTTAAAGCTTTGCAGTTTCCCGTTGATGATTTTTTCCTGTATTGCGGCCGGTTTATTGCCTTGCTGGGCTTGTTTTTTGGCAATAGCGCGTTCTGCTTGCAGGAGTTCTTCAGGAACGTCGTCGGGGCTGATGACAGATGGATCGGCGGCGGCAATATGGAGAGCGATATTATGTGCCAATTCTTGAAATTTAGTGTTGCGAGCGACAAAGTCGGTTTCACAAAGCAGGGCGACGACAGCGGCAATTTTATTGTTGTTGTGTACGTAAGTGCTGATAACGCCTTCGCGGGTGGCGCGGTCGGCTTTTTTGGCAGCTTTGACTTGGCCGCGTTCGCGCAGAACAGCGATAGCTTTGTCGATGTCGCCTTGAGCGGCGGATAAGGCTTCTTTACAATCAACAACACCGCAGCCGGTGCGTTCGCGCAGTTCTTTTAGTTGAGTTAAGGAAGACATACTAGATTTCTATATTGTTAAATTTTTAAATTATCTGGCTTCACCAGATCCTGCAATGCAGTGATTTACCGCTTCGCGGTAATAATTATTATACGGTCTTTTCTTCTTTTTTGATAATTATGCCGCGTTCTTGAGCAAAAGCACGGGTGAGAGCGCCGACAATCAAATCAATGGCTCGAACAGCGTCGTCGTTGGCGGGAATAGGATAGTCAACTAAGCTGGGGTCGGCGTTAGTGTCAGTTAAGCCAATTACCGGGATACCAATGCGTTTAGCTTCGCGAACGGCCAGTTTTTCGTCGTGGGCGCCGACAACTAATAAAGCGGCGGGCAGGGTGCGAATAGTCATTAACCCTTCCAGTACTTCTTCCAGTCGTTCGATTTCTTTACGCATGACCGCTTTTTCCTTTTTAGTGGCTGTGGTAATAGAAGGTGATTCGGCCAGCGCTTTTAGTTCATCCAGTTTTTCGATGCTTTTTAAGATGGTGGAAAAATTGGTGAAAGTTCCTCCCAGCCAGCGCTTGGTGACATAGGGCATGTTTACCGACTCGGCGTGACGGCGAACGATGGCTCTAGCCTGGCGCTTGGTACCGACGTAAAGGATTTCCTTGCTAGGATTTTTGGCGATTGATTGGATAAATTGGGCGGCGCGAGCCAGCGCTGTCTGGGTCTTCTCCAGATCAATAATGGTAACGCGGTTGCGTTGTAGGTAGATATAAGGTTCCATTTTCGGATTGCGTTTACTGCGTTCGTGGCCGAAATGGACGCCGGCTTCCAGCATTTCCACCAGCTCGGGTAGTTTAACCGGTTGAGAGGGTTTATCTTTGGTTTCGCTTTTTTCCTCGGTTATTTTTAGCATAATTTTCTCCTTTTTCCTCTCCGGCCCCATTTTCCCATACTGCCCCGTAAGCCCAAAATAATCATATTTCAGGAGGAGTTGGGGTAAAATGCTGAACTTTGTGTGGAAAATGGAGCCGGATGTGAATTATTGATAAAGAAATACTATTCCCGGCTAATCAAGCCGTAGGAACAGTAATAGTGGACACTATAGCTTAAGTGCTTGCAGAAATCAATTGTTTCATGTATAGTCCGCTAATACAAATATGAAAAAAGATATTCATCCAAAATATTATACTGAAGCTTCGGTGATCTGTTCTTGCGGTAATACGTTTAAGGTGGGTTCGACGGAAAAAGCGATAAATGTCGAGGTTTGCTCGGCGTGTCATCCTTTTTACACAGGGAAGAAGAAGTTGGTGGATACGGCCGGACGCGTGGATAAGTTTAAGAAGAAGCTGGAGGAAGCGCGCGTGAGTAAGGCTGGTGCCAAGGACAAGAAGAAGGCAAATAAATCCAAAAAGAAGTCTAGCGTAAGCAAGGTTGTTAAGATTGGATAGACGTGGGTGGTCCGCTGCTCCGCCTGAAGGCGGGGACCGGGCTGGCGGTCTTTTAGACGGTTACTGAAAGCAAATGTTGCGAGCCCTCAACCACGCCTAATTAAGTTTGTTTTAAGAAAAGGCTGATAGGTGTATATACTGTATTTATGGTCATGAAACTGCCGGCAGCGGAAAAATTAGCAGAGGAGGTACGAGAGTTGGAGAGCCAGATGAGCGATCCGGCTGTAATGCGTAATACCAATAAGATGAAAGGGCTGGCGCAGCAGCATGCGGATTTAAAAGAAAAAGCGGAGTTGGCGGAGGCTTTTGAGAGGGTGGAAAAGGAGTTGTCCCAAGCACGAGAGTTGCTTGCCAGCGATGACGGGGAGATGCGAAGTTTGGCCGAGGAGGATGAGACGAGGTTGTTAGAGGAAAAGAAGAAGCTGGAGGAACAGTTGGAGACTTTGTTAATACCGCGCGATCCTAGAGACAGCCGCGATGTTATTTTGGAAATCAGAGCGGGAGCGGGCGGTGATGAGGCGTCCTTGTTTGCGGCGGAGCTCTTACGCGCTTATACCAGGTTCGCGGAAAGACATGGTTGGAAAACGCATGTGGTGAGCAGTTCAATGAATGAGCAAGGCGGCTATAAGGAAGTTATCGCGGAAGTTTCCGGCCGTCAGGTTTTCGGAATTTTGAAGTTTGAGCGCGGTGTACACAGGGTACAGCGCGTGCCGGAAACGGAAAAGCAAGGTCGTATTCACACATCGACGATAACGGTGGCGGTGATGCCGCAGGCGGAGGAAGTTGATATGGAAATAAAGCCGGAAGATTTGCGGATTGATACTTATCGGTCCAGCGGCGCCGGCGGGCAGCACGTTAACAAGACTAGTTCGGCGATACGTATTACTCACTTGCCGACTAATACGGTAGTAGCGGTGCAGGACGAGCGCAGTCAACATAAGAACAAGGAAAAGGCTATGAGTATTTTGCGTTCGCGGTTACTAGAAGCGGAAGAGGAAAGACGACGTTCGAGCGAGGCCAGCGAGCGCAAGCAACAAGTGGGCACAGGCGATCGGTCGGAGAAAATAAGGACGTATAATTTTCCGCAGGACAGGATTACGGATCATAGGATCAAACAATCGTGGAGTAATATCGAGAGCGTAATGGAGGGATGGCTGGACAAGATATTTCAGGACTTGCGGGAGGCGGAGAGAAAGATGTATGTATAAAATTTTCAATCTTCAATTTCCAATACGCCACCTGCTAGGAGTTACACCGTTGTATGTAATATTTGGAAATTGGGTTATTGGGATTTAAATGGAAATTGGAAATTGATAATTGAAAATTAATTAATGACAATTGAGATTGCCTTAATTTATATTAGCCAGACATTGGAACGAGTGTCTGATGCTCCCCGTTTGGATGCCGAGCGGTTGCTTTTGTGTGTGGTCGGTAAACAAGAATCTAGTTGGCTTTACGCCCATAGCGAGCAGGAGCTTACGGAAAAGCAAAAAAATCAGATGAGTCGGCTTGTGGCGCGTAGGCAGTCGGGTGAGCCGCTGGCATATATTTTAGGCCATCAGGAGTTTTACGGTCGGGATTTTATTGTTACGAAAGATGTATTGATCCCTCGCTCTGCTACAGAAGATTTAATAGACAGGGCATTAGAAGTAATCGAAGATATGACGCGAGAGAAAAAACGGCCATTAGTGATTGCTGATATCGGTACGGGTAGTGGGTGCATTGTGGTGACACTACTGCTTGAATCATCCCCCGTCGCTAAAGCTATGGGGGACAAGGGAATTAAGAATCATCCCCCGTCGCTAAAGCTATGGGGGACAAGGGAATTAAGGGTGGTGGCTACAGATATTTCAGCGGCGGCGCTAGCGGTGGCGCGGCGGAATGCCGAGCGTTACAACGTGGCGGATACGATTAAGTTCAGGCAAGGCGATATGTTAACTCCACTTGCCAGTAATGAGGTTGATTTGATTGTTAGTAACCCCCCGTATGTACCAACTGAAGAGTTGTTAAAAACAAACACCATTGAGACTCGTGGTCTTAAGTTTGAGCCGCAATTAGCTCTTGATGGCGGGAGATATGGTCAAAAATATACTGATCAGATAAAAACCAGCGGCATTCCGGCAGTGGTGGAAGTTACAGGAGGCAAAATTCAAACGTTAAACTTGTAATGAAAAGCCTCGGCACTTTTTTGTGACGAGGCGGTTGATTTAGATAGCTTTGATAGCCGTCATTTCCTCATCCATGGCGGCAAAAATGATGTCAAGCAGAGCGGTGCGCATTGGTTTGCCGCGGTGAGATTGCCTAAACCAGGCGCAACGGAGGTCGTTAGTGTGCGCCAGCGGCATGAGTTTGGGATCGATTTCCGGCGGCGGATCGGCAGGGTCTTCGTTGATGGGCAGTGGGTGCATAACGAAAGCGCCATCTTTGAGGTACCGAAGATAATCAGCCCAGAAAACATAAGCGCGGCGCCTCTTGCGGCGGATTTTTTTCTCCCCGATCTTAACCCTCTCCCTTTGCAGACGGTTCATGTAGACTACGTCAGCTTCGGGAAGAGAACCTACGAAGTCGTTTTTCTTAAAGCGAAATTCAAAGGCGACGTGGTGCCGAGCGAGATATTCCAGAATCTCCACCTTGGGACCAAAACCCTTAGGACAACAAAAGATCACGCTAATGTGGTGGTCGTGTCCAAACTTGCCAAAGGAATAGAGCAGTGAGTTAATGACGCGGCTGCGCTGTAAGTCCCCCGGGAAGAGAACGGTGAGATCGTCCAGGGGGTGGCTTCCGTTTTGCCTTTCTTTGAAGATTGTCGCCAGGTCAACAAGAGCTTGGGTAGGGTGTTGGTTTTTGCTGTCACCGGCGTTGATGGCGGCCAACGACAAACGCGGTTCTTTGTCATCCAAAGCAGCATTGATTATTTCCGCGGCTCTACGAGTGGCGTTGTCTTCGTTATGCCGAATGATAAGCATATCGCTTTGACGCAAGTATCCCATGCCGCCGGTACAACCGTACGCGGCAACAGCGGCAAAAGACGATTCGCCTTTGATGGCCGAAGAGAACGTTTTCGGGTCTTTGACGGCGTGGAAGTTGCAGCCGAGAGCCAGCGCGGCATCAATGAAGGTCATTTCCGTTCTGGTGCTGGGCTCATAGAAAAGTAAGCGAACATTCCAAGGGTGCGGTTGACTTAATCGGGGCAGCGGTTTTAGTGCTGCCATAGCATCTTCCATAGCCAGCGTATGTCCGATGATAGCCTCCATATCCTCGGCTGAAAATTGCTGCATTTCATAGACGTGCGGGAAATCATTCCAACGAATCTTCATCGTCTCGCTCCTTCCCAGAAGAAATTGAATTGGTAATGTGCTAGAGAACAACCCAAATTATCAACAATATCAACAAGAGGATAATTGAGTTAATCAGGTATGTCAATTATGGAATATTTTTTCCGCGCGACAGCAGAGTTGAGTGACGTACTTACAATTATCCCCAGGGAAAACCCTAGGGATAATTATTTTATGCTATTTTTTGTCTTCGGCGGGAGTTTCTTCCTTCTTGGCTGATTCTTCTCCGGCGTTTTCGCCTTCAGCTTCGGGTTCTTTATCTTTGACGCCTTCGACGGATTCGACATCTTCCACGGCTTCTTCGGAGAGTTGTTCTAGTTCTTCTTCACTGCGCGGCGGTTGGACCAGCGCGACAACTTCTTCGGCGGCACTTAAGATGGCCACTCCTTCGGGAATATTTAGATCGGAAACATGAATAGGTTCGTCGAATTCGGCTATAGCGGAAATGTCGAAAGGGATTTCATGCGGCAAGTTTTGCGGCAAGGCTTCAATTTCCAGCGTGTCCATGTTGCGGACAAAAATACCGCCTTTGTCTTTTACGGCCGGAGATTCGCCTACTGCGACCAGAGGCACTTCGGCGGTGACTTTTTCGTCGAGGCGAACCTGATAAAAGTCAATGTGAGTAACATCACCTTTAAGGGGGTGCAGTTGGATATCGCGGATAAGAACATGGTGGGCTTTACCGGCAACATCAAGATTGAGTAGGGTGGTAAAGCCGGATTGCTCGAAGACACGGTCGAAGCTTTGGGCATTGACTTTAATGTTCTGGTTCTTGATGTTATGGCCGTAGAGAACAGCGGGAATATCGCCGCCCGAGCGGACGGTATTGGTTTTCTGGTCGCGTGTTTCGGCTTTGAGTTTTATTGATTGCGCCATAAACGATTTTGTAACATGGCCGGCAGGAAAAAGCAAGGACGCACTTGCTAATGTTTGGATACTGGAATCATCACCACGCGGCAAGTACTTTGACCTCATTCTCGCCGCCCCAGCGGCGGCTCCGAGGGAGTCCGGCCTTTTCGCCCCGCCTTGTGAGGCGGGGACCAGGCCGAAAAGGCCTGCCAATCCGGTCAAAGTACTTGCCGCGTGGTGATGAACCAACAAACTGTAGACTATTGTTTTATCCGAGTATCTTAAAAGTTTTTTCTGCGGCGCAGTATTTTGGAGAGTGAGGAGTGGTTGGTAAACACAAAAACAGCCGGCTGGTGGCCGGTTGTTTTATGCCCCCCAAAAAAATTATTTGTGTTTAGTTTTAGTGAGAGATTCTACGGCTTGGCTGCTGTTTTTCTGCATTAGTTCATACATTTGCAGGAGTTCGTCGCTGGAGATGCCCTTGGCTTTAACGAAGCGCTTGGTGTCGTTTTCGCTCATGTCGGTTACTAAACCAAGGCTGACGATACCGAGGCCAGACATGGCCACGATGGCAATAATGGAACTTTCACACTCGGAACAGGTGACATAAACCATAGTAGAATCATCTTCTTCCCCAATGACTTTTGCCCCATCTAAGTCGTATTCAGCACTGCAGAAGGGGCAACGGGAGACGAAATGCTGGTTGTTATCGAACTCCATAGTACTTCTATCTTAGCTTAAATAAAGTCGTTTGTCAATAATTTTAAGTGCGACTGTGAACATTATTTGTGTTCTTTAAGTACGATTATGCTTTTAAGAAAATTCAGAAATTTCCGTGGGCGGCTTCTGAACCCATTTACTGTACACGTGAACCGATTGAACAATGCCAAGTAAAACAAATGTGCTCACTAAGTTGGAGCCGCCGTAACTTAACATGGGCAGAGGCACTCCGGTCACGGGCAGAATACCCATATTCATACCGGCTCCGACCATGAAGCTGACCAGTATGATCAGAAAAGTACCAACACATAATACGCGTCCGAACGGGTCCCGGGTGGCGCGGGCAATTTTAAGAATGCGCCATAGGATAATAGTGTAGAGAATAATAATGACGGCGATGCCGATAAAACCGAGCTCTTCACCAATGCTAGCCAGAATGAAATCGGTGTGGCGCTCTGGTAAAAAGGAAAGCTGGGATTGGGGGCCGTGCCCCAGTCCCCTGCCGAACAGACGACCCGACCCCAGAGCGACAATGGATTGAACGATATTATAGCTGGCGCCAAGCGGATCGCGGGAGGGATCGAGAAAAACCATGATGCGGGCTTTTTGGTAGGAAGCAAAAAGCCAGTGCCAGGCGCCAATGAAACCGGCCATACCGACAACACCTAAGCTAAAGATCGCTGACCAATGCAGTCCTCCAAAAACTAGTATTCCCGCCCAAAGAGTGAGGATTAACATAGCTACGCCGATATCAGGTTCAAGCAAGATCAGGGCTATGGGAGGACCGATAATAAGAGCACTTTGGACTAGAGCGCGCCACGATGAACGAGTATGACGGGCAGAAAGCCAAGCCAGAGTAAGAATGAGAGCGATTTTCATGAATTCGGATGGTTGAATTTGAAAACCGGCGACAACAAGGCGGCTGGTAGTACCGCGGATGACGTGTCCGGTTAAAAAAACTACAACCAAACCGCCAAACCCCAGGGCGTAGATGGGCCAGACATAGTGCCGCAGTTTGTGATAAGGCAGACGCGCGAAAATAAAGGCAAGAATTACGGCGATGACAATCGCGATGATTTGGCGTAAGAAGCGCCCGGATAATAAGTCATCGGTGTAGGTGGAGCTAAAAAGCATGGCGAGATTCATTAAAACCAGTAGAAAGACGGCGCCAATCATGAGCCAGTCCAGGGAACGTAAGACTTCACGAGTGGTCATAGAGACTTACCGCAGTAAAGACGGGTCGCCGATAATTTTGGTGATGTTTTCTTCTAGAAAGATGTTAGTAGACGGCTGAACGATAACGCGAGCGATCTCAACGTTGGGCGCTGGCCATTGGACGACGAAATCGCGCTGTTGACCGGAATTAAGCTGGCCGAGAAAGGTTTGCCCCGCACCGATAATATTGTCCTGGTTATCGAGAGCGATAACTGTTACTTCCACGCGCAAAAAATCGAAACTGCCGGTATTGGTAATTTGGCCGGTTTGTTCCTGGTAGGAGTTGCGGCCGACTTGTTTAAGGGAGCGATCGCGCAGAAAAGCGTTGAAAGTGGGCATAGGCAAGGATGACGGAAGTTTGATAAAGGGAATCTCCGGCGGTAAAGACACGTTGACGGTGGCAATGCGTTTGTTTGTGGGGATGTTAAAAACGGCGGCATATTGCAGGCTGGCGGGTAGAATGTAGGTGTCGGTGGTTTTAGTTGCTAGTTGATTACCCTGATCATCAAGTATGGTAAAAGTAAGCGGTAGTCGTCCGACTCCCGCCTGTGGGTTGGGGTTGCGCAGGCGAGCGACAATATCACTTAAGCCATTGTGCTCAACAACAGAAACGTTTTCTACTTGAATATCTTGATAGGATACTGCCGGCGCGGTGGGTGGAGGCGTTGAACGCGGATGGACAACGACGGTTATAATAACACTGATAAGAACGGCGAGAAAAAACAGACAGCCGCCAGCGTAAAAGGTTTGCTTAACGATACGGCGCAAGGACATAGTCTTATTGTAGCGGAAGTGAAAGAATGTTGGGAAATAGTAAATGGCACGCTATACTTAATGGCTATGAGTGATTTTACCCACCTGCATGTGCATTCTCATTATTCCCTACTGGACGGCTTGGGTAAGTTGGACCAATTATTGGCCAGAACAAAGGAGTTAGGGATGGATAGCCTGGCGCTGACGGATCACGGCGTAATGTATGGAGTAATTGAGTTTGTCAAAACAGCCCAAGCTTACAATATCAAGCCGATTATCGGTGTCGAGGCGTATTTGGCACCGAACGGTCATAAACAGAGAAGAGGCCGGATGGATGCCAGCCCTCGGCATATTACGCTGTTGGCGCAAAATACCGCTGGTTATAAAAATCTGATACAGCTGACAACACAGGCTCATTTGCACGGCTATTATTACAAGCCGCGCATTGATTACGATTTACTGGCTAAACACAGCGAGGGCTTGATTGTTTTATCCGGATGCCTGAACGGTGATATTGCCAAGGCGATTGTGGAGAAAAGAAACGACGACGCGGAAAGACTAATGGAGTGGAATTTGGAGATTTTCGGCAAGGAGAGATTTTATTTGGAGGTACAGCATCACGCCAGTATTGAAGAGCAAAATATTGCTAATCAAGGTTTAATTAGTCTGGCCAAAAAATTTAATGTTCACTTGGTCGCCACCAGCGATGTGCACTATGTGAATGCCGATGATGCCGAAGCGCAGGATGTGTTGTTGTGCGTGCAGACGGGACGAACAGTAAACGAGAAAGACCGCCTGTCTATGTTGGGAGAAAATTTTTCTCTTAAGCCGCCTCAGGAAATTAAGGAGGCTTGGAAGGATTTACCGGAAGCGATAGATAATACGCAGCGTATCGCCGACATGTGCCACGTGGACATTGAATTCGGGGTTAATAAATTGCCGAGATACCCCCTACCGGCGGGACAGTCGGCTGATGAAAAATTGCGCCGTGATTGTAAGCAGGGTCTTAAAACTCGCTATGGTGATTCTTTGCCGGCCGGAGCGAACGAACGCTTGGACTACGAATTGGATGTTATAAAGAAAACCGGTTACGCGTCGTATTTTTTGATTGTGGCCGATTTCGTCAATGAAGCGAAACGCCGCGGCATTTTGGTGGGTCCGGGACGAGGCAGCGCCGCTGGCAGCTTGGTGTCGTACCTTATGAATATTACCAATCTGGATCCATTGCGCTACAACTTGCTATTCGAACGTTTTTTGAATCCGGAGCGCGTGTCCATGCCTGATATTGATCTGGATTTTGCCGATGACAGGCGCGACGAGATTATCGCGTATGTACGGGAAAAATACGGGGATGAGCGCGTGGCGCAAATTATTACTTTCGGTACAATGGCGGCGCGAGCGGCGGTGCGTGATGCCGGCCGGGCGTTGGGTTTCCCCTATTCTTTTTGCGATAAGGTGGCCAAAAGTATCCCGTTAATGTCAAATTTTGAAGAGGCTTTAAAGATATCGTCGGAACTACGCGAGCTCTATGAAGGCGATCCGCAAGCCAAAAAACTTATAGACACCGCTAAGCGCTTAGAAGGAGTGTGTCGACACGCTTCTACGCACGCGGCGGGAGTGGTGATTACGGATGAACCGTTGACGGAATACGTACCAATACAACTATCCACGACCAGCGGTAACGAGCACGATACCGTAACGCAATACGCCATGTCTTCCGTGGAAGCGCTGGGCTTGTTAAAGGTTGATTTTTTAGGGCTGAAAAATCTGACTATCATCAAGAACGCCTTGGACCGGATTAAAAAAAGAAATGACGTGGCTATAAATATCGACACATTGCCTTTGGATGACCAGATGACTTATCGCCTATTGCAGGAAGGAACGACAACAGGGGTATTCCAGCTGGAGTCGTCCGGAATGAAAAGATACTTAAAAGAACTGAAACCAACCGAGTTTGAGGATATTATTTCCATGGTAGCGCTGTATCGCCCCGGTCCGATGGATTCCATTCCCGATTTCATTGCCGCCAAGCACGGACGGAGGAAAATCAGTTATCTGCATGCCGTGCTGAAACCGATACTGGAAAAAACTTACGGCATTATTGTTACGCAAGATCAGGTATTGCAAATTGCCCGGGAGTTTGCCGGTTTTACGTACGCGGAGGCAGACATTCTGCGAAAGGCAGTGGGGAAAAAGATTAAATCCTTGCTGGATGAACAGCGTAATAAGTTTATTAAAGGCGCTGTCGATAATAAAAAGATTGATTTGGCGACGGCGAATAAAGTGTGGGATTTTATCGAGCCTTTTGCCCGCTACGGATTTAACCGGGCGCACGCGGCCTGTTACGCCATGATCGCTTATCAGACCGCTTATTTGAAGGCGCATTACCCGGCGGAATTTATGGCGGCACTTTTAACCAGCGACGAAGGCAATATGGACCGGGCGGCAATTGAGGTGGGTGAAGCGTTGAGCATGGGCCTGCAGATTTTACCGCCGGATATTAATGAAAGTGATCAGAGCTTTACGGTAGTAGCGACACCGGAGCAAAAGGAAGCGATTCGGTTCGGGCTGGGTGCGGTGAAAAATGTCGGCCATAATGTTGTGGCGGCATTAATTTCCGAAAGAACGAAGAACGGACGCTTTGCGGATTTAGCTGATCTGTTCGCCCGGGTTAATTCGAAGGATTTTAATCGCAAATCGGTGGAGAGTTTGGCCAGGGCCGGAGCAATGGATTGCGTGGGCGAACGCCAGCAAATTCTGCATAACACGGAGAAGCTACTGAATTTTAATCGGGCACTGCATCGGCAGAGTGATGTAGGGCAAAAGGGTTTGTTCGGGGAAACGGTAGCCGCACCAGCACCGCGCCTGGAGCTGGAGACAGTGGCGGCGGCCGGCAAAGAAGAGCGCTTGCATTGGGAGAAGGAGTTACTGGGAATGTACGTATCAGAACATCCGTTGAGCGAATTGCGTCAGGAAATTAGCAAGGTAGCAACCGGGCTTAATGAACTGGCGGATTTGGCCGGCAATCAATCGGTGCGAGTAGTGGGAGTGGTAACGCGCATTAACAAAATCATCACTAAGTCAAACCAGCCTATGCTTTTTGTGACAATTGAAGACATGACAGGCAAGGTGGAAGTACTGGTGTTCCCTACTATTTTGCAGACAACGCAAGAAATATGGCAGGACGGCGCAGCGGTTATTCTGGAGGGTAAATTAAGTGATAAGGATGGCGAAGTGAAGGTACTGACGGATAAAGCTTGGACGTTAAGTAAGGAAATTATGCAGAAATTTAAGGCGGTACCGCGCATGGTTAAAAAGCAGACAACGGCAATCGACCCGACGATGGCGCGGCAGATTATTATTAGCTTGCCCCGTCACTTTTCCCCGACGGCGATTAATAAATTAAGAGAAGTATTACAGAAAGCGCAGGATGAAGACGGCGCGCCGGTAGTGCTAAGAGTGCCGCAAAACGGAAATATTGCGCGCTTGCAAACGTCTTTGAAGGTAAAACTGACAGCCGAGGCGGTTGCTTCTTTGCGGCAATTGGTGGGACAAGAATCGTTGTCTTTTTTTCGTTAATGGCGGCTGGCGCCAGGTGGTATGCCAAAAACAAGGCCGGTAATTATTTTGTCGCGCGGTATGCTTTTGGCAGCCGTGAGCCTGACAATGCTGTTAGTGGCCGCCGCAATATCGTGGTTCTATTTACCGCGCGCCACTATTGAGTTGAGAGCGGCAATGACCACTAAAAAAGTTACTCAAAATATTTCTTTGTCACAGTCGTTGTCTGACCCTGACTTTGTTCATTTCGGATTGCCGGCGCAAACAATCAATAAAACAGTGGAAGAGCGCAAACAAATTAAGCGCGCGGGTGGCAAAGTTAGCGAGGAAGCGGCGCACGGTATGGTAAAATTAATTAATGATCAGGATGAGGAACAACCTTTGCTTCCCCAAACAAATTTACGCCACGAACAAGCCGGCGTGTTTTTTTTGACTGACAACCCGGTAAGAATTCCCGCGCGCGGCAGTATGACGGTAAATGTTACGGCCAAGGAAATAGGCGCCAGCGGCAATGTGCCGGCAGGCAAATTTATCGTGGATAAACTACCGGCAAGTTTGCAGCAAGTAGTGTACGGTAAAAGCGATACGGCATTTAGCGGCGGCGAGGTGTCCGACTCCCCTATTACCGAGGAGGAACTGGCCGGCGTTAAGCAAGAGTTGCAAGACAGTGCGCAAAAAAGGATTCAAGGAGAAATGACGGCAGACGCGGGCGGGGCAGTTATTCGTCCGGATTTAATGCGCAGTCAGATTGAGGACTGGCAGACATCTGTGACGGCCGGCAGTCGGGCTTCGTCATACGAGGCGTTTTTACGGCTAAAGGGACAAGCGTTTATCGTTGACGATAACGCTTTGCTGGGGCTTATGCTTTTGGCGTTGCGCGCAGCGCCAAAGGCTGACGAAGAATTCGTGGCATATGATCCGGAGTCGTTCCAGATAAAATTCCTGCGGGCGGATTTTGACCGCGGCGAGGCGCAAGTCCAGGGACAACTTGAGGGAACATTTACCCAGAAAACGGAATCAGCAATATTCAGCAAAGAAAACCTGGCGGGTTTGGGTGATGCCGAAGTGAAAGAATATTTCTCTAAATTTTCCAGTATTAAGGATGTTCAAGTAAAGTTTTGGCCTTTTTGGGTTAAGGCTGTGCCGAGTAGTGCTAAAGCGGTTAATATAGTTATGGATACAGCCGACGGTGAACAGAAGTAATAAACGTCTGCTTGTTAGTATTGTCGCTTGCTTGTGTTAATATAAAAATGTTAGAAAGTATGGTTATGGATAAAGACATATCAGCGGACAATTTAGCGACGATGAGGCACACGGCGGCGCATATGTTGGCAGCGGCTTCAACAAAGTTACGACCAGAGACTAAGCTAGGGGTTGGTCCGGCGATTGACGATGGATTTTATCATGATATTGACGTTGATCAGAATTACACAGATGCAGATCTGGCGGGGTTAGAGAAAGAGATGGCAAAGATAAAAAGGATGGACTTGCCGATTAAACAGCGCGAGGTCAGCAAAAACGAGGCGCGCAAAATATTTGTTCATGATCCTTATAAGTTGGAACTGATTGAGGAGATACCCGGAGACACGGTGGGAGTATCGGATATGGGTGACGGATTTTTTGTGACGTTATGCGGAGGCGGTCATGTGGCATCAACGGGTAAGGTGGGTTTCTTTAAATTGACGCGCCTGGCCGGAGTTTATTGGAAAGGTGACGAGAAGAATAAGCAGTTGCAGCGTATCTACGGAGTATTATTTCCTACAAAAAAAGAGTTGGGCGATTACTTGGCTATGCTGGCAGAAGCCAAGAAACGGGATCATCGCAAATTGGGCAAGCTGCTGGATTTGTTCACTTTCTCTCCCCTGGTGGGGGCGGGACTACCGCTGTTTACGCCGCGAGGAGCGATGATTCGCCGACAATTGGAAGAATTTATTCAATCACTGCAAGAGCCAAGGGGTTATCAACGAGTAACCATTCCCCATTTGGCAAAACCTGCTTTGTATGAGACTTCCGGCCATTGGGACAAATTCAAAGACGATTTGTTTCATGTTACCGGCAAAGCTAACGCGGATTTTGTTATCAAGCCGATGAATTGCCCGCACCATACGCAGATTTATGCGTCTCGACAGCGCAGTTATCGGGAATTACCTTTGCGCCTGGCCGAGATAACCGCTGTTTATCGAGATGAACAAGCGGGAGAATTACAGGGTCTAACCAGAGTAAGAAGTATCACGCAAGACGACGCTCATGTTTTTTGCCGTCCGGATCAGGTTCAGGAAGAAGTAAGTATTATTGGTGAAATTATCGAGGGTTTTTACCGGGTGTTTGATTTTGCGCCCGTTATTCAAGTTTCTTTAAGAGATCCTGATCAACCGGAAAAATATTTGGGCACGGATGAAGTTTGGGAGAAAGCAGAGAAAGAATTAAGACGGGCGCTAGCAGGAAAGTTTGAGGGAGTCCCAATTAAGGATGGCGTGGGTGAAGCGGCTTTTTACGGGCCAAAGCTTGATTTTATGTTTTCCGATTCATTAAACAGGCAGTGGCAGTTGGCTACTATACAGCTTGATTTCAATATGCCGGAACGGTTTGGTTTGAAATATATGGATCAAGATGGTTTAGAGAAAACTCCAGTGATGATACATAGGGCTATTGCCGGATCGCTGGAGCGTTTTATGGCGATTTTGCTGGAACATTACGCCGGCGCTCTGCCATTGTGGTTATCCCCTGTTCAGGTAAAGATGTTGCCGATATCCGATGAGCAGAATGAATATGCGGCCAGCGTGCAGGGTGAGTTAGTCAAGAGCGGCTTGCGGGTGGAAGTCGACGATCGCAGTGAGAGTATCGGTAAAAAAATAAGGGAGGCGCAGAATATGAAAGTGCCGGTGATGTTGATTGTCGGCAAGAAGGAAGTTGAGGCCGAGACGGTGGCAGTCAGATGGCGGGAAAAAGGAGACGCTGGCACTAAAAAAGTAGTGGAAATTGCGAAGGAATTAACTGAAAAAGTAAGACTTCGCGATTAACAAGGACTCAAAACTCCAGCGGTATGGGAGAGGACTCCGACGTAGGCGACGGTTGGATATTGGATTGGTTTTTGTCTTGCGTACCGGCAACGTCCGGCTGGTTATCGGCGGCTAAGTCAACATTGCCGATGTATTCTTTCAGAGAATCGGCAATAACGACAAGCTCGTCGCTAAATCGGGCTGGTTGATCGCGTAAGAAGGTCAGTTTACGAAAAGATTGATTGGCGGTGATGATTGACTGGCCGGCTTCGCTTTTGACGTCAGCTAGCTGGTTAGCAGAAGCGTTCTCGAGTAGAGCACTGACGCGTTTAATGCTTTGCAGAAGCAGGGTGGCTTGAGGCACGATTTGGTCCGGGTCGGTTTTGGCTTCGCTCACCAAGGTATCCAGTCGATCCGAGTCGATTTTGACATAGTTCAGAGCGAGGGTGAGTTTTTGGTCGGAGTCCTGAATGAATTTTTGTTCGGCTTCTCTTTTAATGTTGACGGTCCAAGCACGAGCGGATGAGATGAGGGCTTGATTGGTGCTAAGAGAAATCAGTTTTTCCGGTACGTTTGATAGGCGTTCGGTGTGAACGGAAACTTCTATGACACCGGTCAGAATAAAGATGATGATAATAACAATGGCGGCAATAGATAGCTGTTTTACCATATAACTAGTGTAATTCCTCTGCCAAGATGAGCCAAGTTGGCATTTTCTGCTTTACGTTCTATGCTGGTTCGATGAGTTCGATTTATACTAAAAAAGGCGACACGGGAGAAACGGGGCTCTTTACAGGAAAGAGGGTGCCTAAGAACCACGTGCGCATGGAGGCGGTGGGAACCATTGATGAGGCTAACGCTAACATCGGTCTGGTGGCGGCGCAGGTGACCGATTTGAATTTACGGGCACAGTTGGAAAAAATACAACGCATGTTGTTTGAAATTGGTGCGGTTTTAGCTAACCCACGAGGCGCACAAATAAGGCCGGATGACGGCGATGTTAAAGAACTGGAGTTGGCAATTGATGACATGACGGCTGTTTTGCCAGAGCTACAAAATTTTATTATTCCTAACGGGACACCAATTGCGGCAGCGGTGCATGTGGCGCGAACGGTAGTGCGCCGAGCGGAGAGGCGGGTGGTGACGGTGAGTCAGCACGAGGAGGTACCGGCGGTGTTGATGCGTTATTTAAATAGGTTGAGTGATTATTTGTTTACGCTGGCGCGGGCGCTCAATAACACGGCGGGAGTTGAGGAGAAACCATGGCACACGGAAGAGGGTTGAAATAACTAGTTTCCGGCGGGTGTATCTTAGCCATACCTATATGCTTCCCGGCGACACATAGCGCCCACCCCAGCGGTGGGCGCTATCGACTGAAGTCCAGCCATCCCCGCCCATATTTTGCTTCGCAAAAAATAGGCGGGGAACCAGGCTGGCTGGACTTCAGACGGTCGCCGAAAAGCATATAGGTATGACTAGGCGCCTGCGGGCGCCACCAGCTTTGAAAATTTTTAACCAGTGCTATTCTTATTTCAATTATGAAAGAGAAGAGGAAAAATAGATTGATAGTTATAGTGGGGCCGACGGCGAGCGGTAAGACGACACTGGGTATTGAGCTGGCGAAGAAATTGAATGGCGCGGTTATTTCAGCTGATTCACGGCAGGTTTATACGGGAATGGATATTGGTACGGCAAAGCCAAGGCTAAACTTAAAAGGCAAAGCGAAAAACGAAAAACAACAAGATAAAAGTCAAAATAACGACGACACCGCCCACGATATATTAATTCCGGATATGGCTGATGGGGTTGAACATTATTTGTTTAATGTTCGAAAGCCGGATAAACAGATGTCGCTGGCCGAATGGCAGGAGGCGGCTTTTACTATTATCGATAATTTGATTGATCGTGGAATGACTCCCCTGCTGGTTGGCGGGACAATGTTATATGTAGACAGTGTTGTAAAAAATTATTCGCTACCCAGCGTTCCGCCAAATAATGAATTGAGACGAGAGTTGGTAGGAAAAGACGTAGCGGAGCTTTACAGTGAACTGCTGCTAAAAGACCCCAAGGCAAAAGAGTTTATTGAACCGGGAAATAAGCGGCGGATTGTTCGGGCATTGGAGGTTATAAAAGTAACTGGACGACCGTTTTCTGAAGCGCGACAGCAGAGACCGTCGAAATATAATATACGCATGATTGGTATTTTCCCCGGATGGGAGGTTTTGCGCGGAAGAGTGGAATTGCGTGCCAAGGAAATGTTAGACGAGGGTTTAATAGAAGAAACTAAGGCGCTATGCGATAAATACGGCGCTGATCTTCCCTTATTACAGACAATGAACTACAAACAAGCCGCTCAACTTTTAGACAATCCACAATGTTACGATATATCGATATGTCGTAACATTGTTCGGGAAGGTTTGCGGGTGGATTCTAATAATCAAGTGAAAGATATTTTGGAAGAAATAGTGCGAGTGAATATGCGTTATGCGCACCGGCAGATGAGTTGGTGGAAGGGACGGAGGGAAATTGTTTGGCTGACTGAACCGGATGTTCAGGAAGCTATGAAAGCTTTGGGTGAGAGTCCTGGAAGAAGAATTTTATATTAGTTTACTCTCCCCCGTAGAATTTTTATCACTTCTATTGGGTTGGCTTTTCCTTTGGATTTTTGCATGACTTGCCCCATGAGGAATTGGATGGCTTCCGGTTTGCCGGCCTTGATTTTAGCAACGACTTCTGGGTTTTCAGCGATGGCTTCGTCAATGAATTTGTTGAGTTCTTCGGTGCCACTAACTTGTTCTAAGCCAAGATTAGCGATGATGTGATCGGGGTCGCCGCCGGTTTTTTGCATGGCAACTAGAATCTGATCTATGGCTCCCTTATTAACTTTTCCTTGATAAACTAGCACGGCCAGTTCGGCGAAGTTTTCGGCAGTGATGTTCAGTTTATCTTCTTTGAGTATTAGAGCACGCATCTGGCGCAAAATAAGATTGGTAGCCATCGGGGTAATTTTTCTAACGTCTTCGGCAGTGATATCGTCTCTGGCCTCGTCCAGCTCCATAATTTCCGACATGGCATCTTCGAAGAATTCATCAAGAGCAGAGTCGGCAGAAATCAATCGTGCTTGCTCGGCGGAGATTTTATACTCGTCTATTATTCGGCTTTCTTTAGCCAATGGCAGTTCACCAACACTTTGTTTAATTTTAGCAAGTTCTTCTTCGCTGAATTGAAAAGGTGGAATGTCCGGCTCCGGGAAATAGCGGTAATCGGCTGCTTCTTCTTTAGTGCGTTGTAGTTTAGTAGTACCAGACGTGGAGTCATAGCCGCGCGTGGAAGGCGTTTTGGGTACGTCATCGTCCTGCCAAAGATCAGTCTGCCTTTTTATTTCATACTCAAGCGCTTTGGCAACAAATTTAAAGGAGTTTATATTTTTGACTTCGGTTTTAGGGTAAAGCTCTTTGGTGCCTTTGGGGCGCAAGGAAATGTTAGCATCACAGCGCAGTTGGCCTTTTTCCATGTCGGCGTCGGAGATATTGAGATTACGCATAATACGCTGCAGTTCCTGCAAAAAAATGCGAGCTTCTTCGGGTTGGCGCAGGTCGGGATCGGTAACAATCTCCATTAAGGGAGTACCGGCGCGGTTAAAATCGGTCAGAGTGTAATCGGCACCGGCCGGATGGGTATTTTTGGCGGCGTCTTCTTCTAGATGGATGCGGGTAATGCCTATTTTCCTTGGCTGGTCATTAACAACAATTTCCAGCCAGCCCTGGCCGCAAAAAGGCTGGTCGTATTGGCTTATTTGATAGCCTTTGGGCAAATCCGGGTAAAAGTAGTGTTTGCGATCGAATTTGCTTTTAGTAGCAAGGGTACAGTTTAAGGCGGCACCGGCTTTTTGTGTCCACCCGATAGCGGTCTTATTGGGAACAGGCAAAGTGCCTGGGTAACCGAGACAAATGGGGCAAATAGCGCTGTTCGGTTTTACATCACCGAATATGTTGGCGCATGAACAAAACATCTTGCTCTTGGTTTTGAGTTGGATGTGTATTTCCAGACCAATTATTGCCTCGTATTTCATATATTTTAAGCTACTTGAAATTGTGGTTAGGTGCAATTATTACAGAATTTTCAATTTCCAGTTTCCATAGAAGCATCAATGTTTCAATTGCCAAACACGACGCTACGTCATTAGGGTTTGGAAATTGACGAATTGGTAATTATATGGAAATTGGAAATTGGTTATTGAAAATTGCGCTTAAGGTATTTGAGTGCTGCAGGGATCATGTAGAGAGAGCCGGTTATTACCAGGCCGCCTGTCTTGTTGATCTTTTTCAAGCCTGTTTTTGTGGCTTGCCGGACATCTTTTATAACGGTTACTTCTTTGCCGGCACGGATAAATAGACGGGCAAGTTTATCGGCCGGCATGGGCTGGTACTCCCCTTCGGTGACTATAATGTGGCTAAACAAAGGGGCGAGCAGGCGGATAATGTAAGCAGCGTCTTTGTCTTTTTTGAGACCTATTATTAGAACATCACGGCGCGGAATTTGCGTAAGAAAATTTGCCAGTGCCTCGACGCTTTTGGGGTTGTGCGCGCCGTCAACCAGTATAAAGGGGCGGCTCGATATGACTTCAAGGCGGCCTTCCCAGCGAGTGGCAGCCAGTCCTGTTTTGATGGCTGACATGGGTATTTTGTAGTGGCGGGAAAGTTTGTTGACGGCCAGAAGAACCAAACCGGCATTGTCCAGCTGATGATGACCGAGTAGAGGAATAGTAAAATTGCCGTTAATAATCCCCTGGACGGTAAATGATTGCTTGTGCCAATCGGAGCGCACGGGAGTAATTTGCAGTTTCCTGTTCAGGCGGATGAGCGCGGATTTTTTTGAGCGGCATGTTTTTTGAAGAGAGGATAATATGCGCTTGTCTTTTTCGGCGGTGAGGAGCGGCGCGCCTTGTTTGATTATTCCCGCTTTTTCTTTGGCAATAGCCATTCTGGTGGAGCCAAGGATGTTTGTGTGATCGTGGTCTATGTTGGTGATAATGGACAGAAGCGGGTGGATGACATTGGTGGCATCAAGCCGGCCGCCCATGCCTACTTCTATAATTGCGAGATCCACTTGCTGGTCCGCAAAATATTTGAAAGCGATAGCTGTCGTAAATTCGAAAAAAGTAGTAGTACGTAGTAAGTAGTCAGTAGTAAGGGTTTGCTTGACTTGTTTTATATATCGAACAAGATTAGCGGTTGCTATCGGTTGGCCGCTAATTTTGATGCGTTCACTAAAGTTGTACAAGTGAGGGCTGGTGTACAGTCCGGTTTTGAGGCCCGCGGCACGAAGGACGGATTCCAGCATGGCGGCAGTACTCCCCTTGCCGTTTGTACCTGTTATGTGAATGCTGGGAAAGCTGTTTTGGGGGCTGTTAAAATGGCTAAGGAGCCGTTTAATGCGGGTAAGGCCCGGTTTAATGCCAAAACGCTCTAAGCTGTACATGTAGTCAAGTTCATCGTTCAGTGTTCTATTGTGACTGTTTACAAGCATACGTTGGTGTGGAAAGATAATGTCAGTGGTTAAGCTATTGTTCCATAATAGTAAACATTTATGAAGACTAATTCTGATCTAAGCAAATACGAGACGGCTTTTGCGCCGGATGAATATACAGAGGCTGCTAAGAATAAGTTAGGGCCTTTTTTCTCTAATTTGGATAAGTCGGTTTACGCTCCCCTGGTTTTTTCACCGGAAGTTATCGGGGCGCTGTGTTCGCGCACCAGCCGGGCGGCGGATGATTTGAGAAAGATATTTTTAGACGAGTATATAGTCCCCTTCCTTGAGCCGGAGCGAGGAGAAAAGGAAGATGAGGAACAATGGCGGGAGAAACAGAAATACGGACGGGAGCTGCAGGAGTTCATTAATTTTTTGCAGCAGCATCCGATAACGGATATTTTTTCTAATCCGCGGGCACGGTCTTTTTACAGTAAATGGCTGGCGCAATACGGAGACGATTCTATCGCCCAGATGGCAGGCGTGCATTTGGTTTATTCCAGTTTATCGATGGTAGCGATAAAGCATTTTGAGGATCAGCGCATTGGTTTGGCACCGATTGAAAAATCCACGCGTTACGTCGATTACTCTAGTAAAATTAACGGGCAGTACCGATATTATACCGATCCGCTGTTGGCCGAGATGGGGTTGGAGGCGGCTTACCGGCAGGCAATGGATGGTCTATTTGAGGCGTATGTTGCTTTGTCGATGCCTTTGAGAGAGTGGTTGACGCATAAGTACCCGGAAGAGGAGGCGCGGGTTATTCAGGCTAAGGTGTTTGATACTTTGCGCGGGTTATTGCCGGCATCTACGCTGTCACAAGTGGCTTTCTTTGGCAACGGACAGGCTTTTGAATATATGGTGTCCAAATCGCTGAAGAACGGCTTGGGAGAGATAAGATGGGCGGCACAGCGCGGTTACGAAGAGCTGTTTAAGGTTGTCCCCTCTTTTTTGAGACGCGTTAATCCCGGGACAGATGAAGGGATAAAGAAAGCGATAGATTATCAAAAATATTTGGCTGGTAGGGGTAAACGAATGGCACCGTTGGTTGATAAAATCTTTCCGGTGCGATCCGAGGCCAGCCCCCTGGGAGCACGGGTTGAGTTGATAGAATATGACCCGGAAGGAGAAAACAAGGTAATTGCCGGAATGATTTACGGGGCGCCCAATAATCATTACTCATGGAAAGAGGTCCTGGAGAAAGTTAAAGCACTTGATATAATCGAAAAACAGGAAGTGCTTGATACTTATTTTGCCGGACGGACGCAGCGCTGGCAGAAAGTGGGGCGGGCATTGGAGAACGCGTATGTGCGTTATGAGATTACGATGAATATCGGCGCTTGGCGGGATTTGCACCGCCATCGAATGCTGACACAGCAGCGACAGTTGTTTTCCTGTCGTCACGGTTACGATATGCCGCCGGAGATCGCGGAGGCGGATTTGGTGGAGCCGTATCAGAAAGCGATGGATAGGGCGGCGGATGTTTATGAGAAGATAGCGCGGGTGAATCCCGAAGTAGCACAATACACGGTGCCGATGGCGTACCGGGTGCGGTTCATGCAGTGGGAGAATTTACGGGAGAGTTTTTGGGAGCTGGAGTTAAGAACAATTCCGGAGGGACATCCGGATTACAGGCATATTGAACAACAAAAGTTTATTTTACTGCAGAAAGTATACCCGCTGATTACGAAGCTGATGCGCGTAAACATGGGTGAGTATGATTTTGCGCGACGAGGGCAGGAAGAAAAAATCCAATCAAAGTTGAAGGATCTGGAACGGCAACAGGTGTAAATTTGCTTGCGACACATTTTATTGTGTTATTTTATCTCCGGCGGGCGACACTTTTCGCGGCACCTACTCCCGGCAACACACTTGCCCCGTCCAGCGACGGGGCCGCGCTCGACTAAAAGCCTGCCGCTCCGCCTTTTTAGGCGGAGACCGTGCCGGCAGGCTTTTAGACGGTTGCCGAAAGCAGGCACCGCGAGTGTCACCCGCCGCGAAAGTTTCAGTATTGTGGGTTTATATGAGGTCATAGCCGTGTTGCTTTGAAGACTGGATATGTACATCTGTCTTTTAAGGTATGATTCCACCGTGCTGGATACTCGGTTTTTTACCGCCCTCTCCGCTTAAATTCATTACCGGAGAAGGTTTTCTTCCGTCGCTCAATTTTGGGGGAGAGAGGAGGGAAAAGAAAACAGCCACGGTCTGTGGTGGGACGGCGGCTGGGGGTGGGCGCAACGAACGATATCAGCCCAGAAGATCCTGGATGGCTTGGCGGTCGTCTGGGCTTGTGCTGGGGTCTTGTTGAAGCTTCCTGAGCATTCTTTGGATATAATAGCTTCTTCCAGTTTCGTTTAACGCCGCGAAGAATACGGGATCCGGCTGGAAGAATTCCCTCCAAGAGATGGCGGCATTTTTGAGGGCGGCTTTTCCTAACATCCTGAAATACATAGCGACACAAAAGAAAAAGCAGAGAAGGCCAACATAGAGAAAGTAAAGCACGGACATGGTTTCTAAGAAAAACGCCCACAAAATGACCGGCATAATAAGTGTTATTATGCCGATGATAGCCCACTTGATGACACTTAGTATCTGCGCACCCATTAACTTTTGCATTTTGCACAGCTTTTCCTGGCCTTCAGCATTGAGCTGATTTTCGATTCCCCCTACTGGCAGATAACCTCCGTTGTATCGGGGATCGAATTTGCACAGAACCAGCGAATCGACGTACGGGTTAGTTGAGAGTTGTCCCATGGTTCATCCTTTCCGATTGTGTAAGGAACGGTTGTTTTGACTGATACGCCGGGATGTCCGGTGTATACAGCTATTAATTATAGCAACTATCTGTACTGGGCGTCAACCTTTGTTGGCTCCTCTCACTTTAGTGTGGTGGATAACTTAGCAAAGTAGCAGAACAGTAGCCTAAAAACCACAAAAGGCGGTAAGTTTTAGGAGTAAACATAAACAACTAAAACAAAACCGCCTCTATGGCCAACAATATTGCCAAAATCTTTTCTTTACAAGGTCTCTATGTGGAGCTCATCACCACCACCGACACAACCATCATTCTGGGCGCTAAAGGACGCCGGCTCACCGCTGAATGCACCAAGTGCGGCAGACGAAGCCGCCAGGTTCACCAGTACCACCGCCGACAAGTTACCCATGACTACCTACATGACAAGCTGGTTCTCGTGCGACTAACAGTACGGCGGTTCAAATGCCGCTCGTGCAACAAACCATTCACGGAAGCGCTGCTCGGCATCGGCCGGCGCTTGTCCACCAACCACTGCCTTACACATCAGCTTGAAGATGCCGCCGGCGCCAGCATTAAAAGCACGGCCGAGCGGCACGGCAAAGCCTGGGCCAGCATTGCCAGTCTGTTGGACGACATTCGGTGGGAAATACCGTGGCAGAAGCAAGGTAAGAGAATCTCGCTGGGCATTGATGAGCACTCCCTGCGCAAGCGAAGGCAGATGGTCACCACGGTAACTAATCTGACCAAGGGCCAGAAAACTGTCCTGACCATCCTGCCCAATGACCGCAAAGACACGATTATGAAATTCCTCAATCAGGTGCCTAAAGACGCCCAGGGACGCATTACCGAGATTTGCATTGATTTACGCGCTAGCTTTCGCTCTGCCATTGAGGAGGCTTGGCCACAGGTCAACATCGTGGCCGATCCTTTCCACGTGGTGCAGCTGGCGGGACGGGCGGTGGAAGATGTTCGCAGCACTGTTCTGGGCAACATGGGCAGGGAGACACCGCGGGTCAAACGTGCCCTGCTGACACCGAAAGAAAAGCTGTCGGAGGAATATCAGGACAGGCTGAACAAGCTATGGCAGACAATCCAGTCCTGGCCCCATCTCAAGATTGCCTGGCAGGTCAAAGAAAAGATCCGTGATCTGTACCGCTCACGGAACCGAGAGAGCGCCGAGAAAAAGTTTCAGCTCATTCTGGTTTATCTGGAAGGAGTTGAATCTAAACCACTGGTCGTCCTGCGCGGCACGCTGATTCGCTGGCAAGATCAGATTCTTAACCACTTCGATCATGGCACCAGTAATGGGTTTACCGAAGGCTGTCATACTAAGATCAAAATGCT
>JAUYKA010000029.1 GCA_030698495.1 bacterium | reverse complement strand
AGCTTAGATTTTTAATTGTTTTAAATATGTCAGTTTCTATTTTGGTAACAGATAAAAAATCAGATTTGGTGTCAGCACAAGTAAACGTAGTGCCGGTGGACGGGAAAAGAAAAATAAAGGCCGGCTTGCCTAAAGCAACGGCTGATTTTTTGCACGCATCGATGGTTGAGCGTGGTTTTAAAGGCGAGTGGGGCAGTGGTTTGCTGTTGCTGGCGAAGTCGCGGGGAAGTCAGTATTGGTCTTTGGTTGGTTTGGGTGATGAAAGCGATCAAGCCAAACGCAGCGAGGGAATGCGCCGAGGGTTGGCGCAGGTTATAGGCGATGCGAAGCGTTACGGACTAGATACTTTGAGTGTTGATTTGCGAGAACAGGAAGGCGCGGCTGGTTTAGCGGCGGCGGCGGCCGAGACGGCGCGACTGGTGGGCTATGGTTTTGTAGAATATTCAAAAAGCTTGCGACAAAAACAAGCCAAGCAGAGTGTACGCAAAGTAATTGTTTTGGTTAAGGCGGATGTAAAGAAAGAAGCGGCGGGGCGAGTGCGCGAGACAGTGAATATTATGACCGGGGTGGACTTGGCACGCAGTTTAGTGAACAGTCCGGCGGAGGAGATGTCGCCGCAGAAGCTGGCGGAAACTGCCCAGCAAATTGCCGGCAACAGCAAATCAAAAGAAGTGTCGGTAGAAATTTGGGACGAAAAACAAGCGGAGAAAGCGGGCTTATCGGCTTTTTTGGCGGTGGGCAGAGGATCAGAGAAGCCGCCACGGTTTATTCATTTAACATACCGACCAAAAGAAGGAGCGCAGAAAAAAGTGGTTTTGGTTGGTAAGGGGATAACGTTTGACTCCGGCGGTTTGAGTTTAAAGCCGGCGCAATATATGGAGGGAATGAAAATGGATATGGCGGGCGCGGCGGTGGTTTTGGGATTATTTTCAGTGATAGAAAAGTTGGCGCCCAAGGTGGAGGTGCATGGGGTAATTGCGGCCTGCGAGAACATGCCTTCAGGAAAAGCCTATCGTCCGGGTGATGTGTTAAACACTAAGAACGGGAAAACGATAGAAGTGGCCAACACGGACGCGGAAGGACGTATTACGCTGGCGGATGCGCTGGCGTTTGCCGGAGATTTGAAACCGGACGTGATAATTGATTGGGCGACGTTAGCGGGAGCCTGCATGGTGGCGCTGGGAGAAACGGTAGCGGGGTTGTTTAGTAATACTGACGAGTTGGCGGATAAGATATTGGCGGCGGCTGGTGACACAGGTGAAGGCATGGCGCGTTTGCCGATGCCGGAAGAGTATCGGATGTTATTGGAAAGTTCGGTGGCCGATTTGCGTAATATATCGTCGTCCGATTACGGCGGGGCAATTACGGCGGCAATGTTTTTGCGGGAGTTTGTGGGTGACGTCGCCTGGGCGCATGTGGATATAGCCGGGCCGGCATTTTTCACGCATGGGCGTCTGCCTTACTACGGGGTGGGGGCGACGGGGTATGGGGTGAGGACGTTGGCGCGGTATCTAAAGAGAATTTAAGCGAGAGACAGGTAAGGAATTTTGTCGCTTAAATTCTCTTTAGATACTGGGATTGGAGAGGAAAAGTGGACGTGGTTTTTTTATTCGGTTTTGTCCAGGAGTGATGGTGTCCAGTCGGGGAGATTTGAGTTTTCATCCGGGTCGTAGAAGAAGGTAATATCCTGCACGCTGCCGTCGGTGTTAGTTAGTTTGAGGTTGGATTCAATTTGATGCTCCTCGTCTGGGGAAGAAGTGACAGTAAGACTGGTGAGGCGCTGGTCGCGAGTAGCATAATAATCGCGCAGGGGCTGCCACAGTTTTTCATTGATTTGACCGCGGTATTTTTCCAGAGACGGATCGATGGTGAATTGAGGTGATAGAGGGTCGTTGGTGTTGACGGCGGGAGCGGAAGGTTCGATCGGCTGTGTCGAGGGCAGAAGCTGATTGGATCGCCAGAGGCGGAAGGTGATGAAGCCGGCCGTGGCGAGGGAGGTGATAAATACAAGTAAAACGAGCGCGGTTACGATTCCGCCGGTGTTTGAGTGTTTAACGGCTGTTGATTGCATAAGGACACTATAAAGAGAAAATGATGCAATTTCCAATTTTTAAGTTTGTGTGAACGCGAAATTGGGGCGTGTGTTATAATAATGTGGTTAATGTCTTGAGGAGGGTATATGGCTATTGTGACAACAGAGGTAATATTGAAGGCGTTGGTGGATAGTAATTTGTTGTCGGCGGATAAGGTGACGGTAGTAAGCCGTAAGGTGGAAGAAGGAAATGATCTGGAAGATGTGTTGTTGGACGAGAAGTTGGTGGACGGAGAAGCTTACACAAGACAAATAGCCGCTTTATTAGAACTGCCATACGTGAATCTAAAGGGCGTGAGTGTTCCTCGCGAGTTGCTGACTATCATTCCGGAATCCACGGCACGCGAGCACATGATTGTCGCTTATGGGCAGACGAACAATGAGTTGCAAGTGGCAATGCACAATCCCAACGATCGCCAGATTGTCGAGTTTATCCGGAAGAAGGTTGATAAAGCGGTAGCGGTAGCGTTGGCCAGCCGGATGAGTATTCAAATGGGGTTGGAGCAGTACCGGGAGAGTTTGGAAGCGGAGTTGAATGAAGTGCTGCAGACGGCGGGGAATATTTCGGTGCAAGAAGGTGATGATTTAAATAAGGTGGCGGAGGATTTGCCGATTGTACGGACGACGGAGTTGATTTTAAAACACGCAATACGGCAGAATGCGTCGGATATTCATTTGGAACCGACGGAGAAGAGGGTGATTGTCCGCTACCGGATTGACGGTATTTTGCATAGAGTATTGACATTGCCGCGAGAGTTCATGGTCGGTTTGGTGGCACGCATCAAAGTTTTGAGTAATTTGAAAATTGACGAACATCGTTTGCCGCAAGATGGCCGTTTTAAGATAGAAACGGAAGACTATAACATCGCTTTTCGTGTTTCCATCCTGCCTGTTTATGATGGAGAGAAAGTGGTAATGCGTCTGCTGGACGAGTCCGGACGCGGTTACGATTTGGACAGTTTGGGTATGAGGGCGGAAATTTTAGAGATATTTCGGCGCAATATCAGTAAGCCCCACGGAATGATCCTGGTGACCGGACCGACCGGTTCCGGAAAAACGACAACTTTGTACGCGGCGATGAAGGAATTAAACAAGCCGGAGGTGAATATTAGTACGGTTGAGGATCCAATCGAGTATCGTATGCCGCGCATCAATCAAACTCAAGTAAGTCCCCAGATTGGGTTGACTTTTTCCAATGGTCTGCGGTCATTGGTAAGACAAGATCCGGATATATTGATGGTGGGAGAGATCCGTGATCAGGAAACGGCTTCATTGGCAGTTAACGCGGCGTTAACCGGGCATTTGGTTTTATCCACTTTGCACACCAACAGCGCGGCGGGGGCATTGCCCCGTCTTTTGGACATGAAAGTGGAGGCGTTTTTACTGTCGTCAACTGTCAACTTATTATTAGCACAACGTTTGGTGCGTAAGTTGTGTTCCGATTGCCGCAAGGAAGTCAAGCTGGACGCGAAGATGATAAAAAATTTGGAACAACTGATTAATCTAGAGGAGTTGGCGGCTGTTTTAGTCGAGGAGAAGATAATCAATCAGGGCAGTGACATCAAAAATATTAAAGTTTATCAGCCGGTGGGATGTAAGAGCTGTAGCGATGGTTATAAGGGGCGGTTGGGTATTTATGAGGCGATAGAGTTTACCGATGAGATTAGAAGTATTGTGAAGTCGGATGTCTCCACAGACCAATTGGAGACGGCGGCGAAAGAACAACAGCAGATGCTGTCGATGATTCAGGACGGTTTGATAAAAGTGGCGCAGGGGGTGACGACACTGGAGGAGGTTTTGCGGGTAGCGAAGGAGTAGATATTTAGTCATTAGTCTTTAGTCTTTAGTCATTAGTCTTTAGCCGGTGCTATAATATGAATATAGTTTGCAACTATTACTGATGAATAATAACTACAGGCTAATGACTAAAGACTAAAGACTAAAGACTAATGACTAATAGCTAATGTAATGCCAATATATTCTTATCAGGGGAGAAAAGAAAAAACAGGCGAGGTGGTGACCGGCATGCGGGAGGCGGCGGCGCATACGCAGTTGGGTCAGGATTTACTGCAAGAGGGTGTTTTGCTGACTAAATTTGAAATTAAGAAACAGAAGTCTCCGGGGGCAACGCTGATGTCCGCTATTTTCGCGCGCGTGCCTATTTTGGAGAAGATGATGTTTGCGCGCTATTTTTCTTTGATGTTGCGGGCCGGACTAGACGTAAAGCAGTCTTTGCAAGCGCTGGAGGAGCAATCGCGGAGTAAATCGATGCGTGCGGCGATTAGCGGGGTGACTCAAGGCATAGATCGAGGATCGACTCTTTCGGAAGGCATGGTTGGTTTTCCTAATGTGTTCGCGCCGATTTTTATCAGTTTTGTAAAAGTTGGTGAGACAACCGGTCGTTTGCAGGAGTCGCTGTCAATATTGGCCGAGCAGCTGCAAAAAGATTACGATTTGCGCCGGGCCGTGCGTGGGGCGCTGATGTATCCGTCGGTGATATTAATCGCTTTAATTTCCGTGGGCTTTGCCATGTTGGTATTTGTAGTGCCAAAATTAGCGGAAGTTTTTGCCGGGTTTGACGTGCAATTGCCGCTTTCCACGCGGATATTGATCGGCATAGGCAATATTTTTGAGGTTTACTGGTGGCTGGTGCTGATTATTATGGCGGCGGTGTTTGTTGGCGGTTGGTTTTTATTGCGTGTAAAGAGCGTTAAAGATGCTCTGGTGCATGTTTTGTTATACACACCCGTGATTGGTCAGATAATGCAGCAAATTAATTTGGCGCGTTTTACCAGAAGTTTAAGTTCGTTGCTTAAAAGCGGCGTATCGTTTGTGGAGGCGCTGGATATATTGGGCGAGAATACGCCGAATGCCAGCTACGCGGTGGTTTTTCAAGGGGCGAAAGAGCACGTGAAGCAGGGAAAATTATTAAGCGAATTTTTGGTTGACTTTAAGCGCCTGTTTCCCCCGCTGGTGGTGAATGTTATAAAAGTGGGCGAGGAAACCGGTTCCCTGGATGAGGTGCTGCGAGAAGTAGCGTTGTTTTACGAGGCGGAGATTGACCAAGTGATGAAGAATTTGACTTCAATTATGGAGCCGATCTTGATGGTGATTATCGGCTTGGCGGTGGGCGCGTTGGCGGTGTCGGTAATATCTCCGATTTACAATTTGGTGAATGTTATTTAATTAGTCATTAGTCTTTAGTCATTAGTCTTTAGTGCTTTGGACAAGGAACTGCAAAGGCATGATGCGTCATTGTTGTCTGGGTTTACGATTATCGAGCTGTTGATCGCCGCTTTTATTATTGCCACGGTGGTGACAGGATTGTTTGGTTTGTTTGTGTTGGGGTTGCGTAGTGCGCAGGAAGGAGAGAGGCTGGTGGTGGCGATGGCGCTGGCTAACGAACGGATGGAAATGGTGCGCAACTTGCCTTACGTCGAGGTCGGCACTGTTGGCGGCGTGCCGGCGGGAGCTATTTTGCCGGAGGAGACTGTTAATCGCAATGGGCTGGATTACACGGTTAAGGTAGATATTCGTTATGTGGATGACGTCTATGACGGAACGGTATCAGGAGGTTCTCAAGAAGAAGAAAAGTATGTGATTTGTCATAAACCACCGGGGAGTCCCGGTCAGCAGACCACTATTGAAGTCGGCGCGTCGGCGCTGGATGCTCATTTGGCTCACGGCGACTCGGTGGGCGCTTGCGGAACTTCCGGCGGAGATGGTACGGACGAAGGGGATGAGTATAGCGCGGATTATAAGCAAGTGAGGGTGGAGGTAAGTTGGCAGGGACAGTTTTCTAGTAAGCCGGTGGTGTTAATATCTTACGCGGCGCCGCAGGGAGTGGAGGGTAGTGAAGGCGGAGGCACGCTTGATTTTCAGGCGCTGGACGCGATGGGTAGCGGCGTGGCGGGAGCGACGGTGCGAATAATAAACGAAGAAGCGGACCCGACGATTGATTATGAGACGGGAACTAACGCGGAGGGACGGGTGGTATTGCCGGGGTTGCCGCCTTTATCTGATTCTTATCATGTTCAAGTAGAGAAGGATGGGTATTCTTCAGAGCAGACTTACGAGACGACAGCGGATTTTCTGCCGGACGTTGATCATTCGCCGTTTTCGATAATATTAAAACAGTTAACCAGTAAAACATTTTTTATTGACCGGTTGGTTAATATTTCTTTTCAAGCGCTTGATGAAGGCGGACAAAATATCAGCGGGGTTGATTATCAATTGCTAGGGAGCAATATTATCGGAACAGATGGCAGCGGCAACGCGGTATATAAAACCGATATAACCGATACGACGACAAGCACGGCTAATAATTATGAAGTTCCGTGGGATACTTACGATCTAATGATTGATGGGGCGGCAACGGGCTATGATATTAAGGAGACGAGTTTAATACTGCCGCTGACGGTGGAGCCGGGGGACAATATCGAGTTAGTCGCGACTTTGGTTGAACATACAAGTTTCTCGTTGCAAGTGGCGGTGGTTAACGGTGACGACAATCCGGTCGATAACGCGACGGTACATCTGACCGGTACTGGCTACGATGAAACTTTGGGGACAGGAGTGCTGGGGCAGGTTTTTTTCAGTGATTTGCCTAACGGAGATAATTATGATTTGATAGTCTCGGCGTCAGGTTTTGAAGATTATGAACAGTCGCAGATTAAAGTGAGTGAGGAAAGTCGGGTGAAAGCGAAGATGACGGCGAGCGGAGGTTAAGAACCGGTATGTTTTTACTTTGGCTAAAAAAGAAAAGACAGAAGTCATTGCTTGGCGCGTCAGCCGGGTTAACTGTTATCGAAATAGTGGTGGTGTTGTTTATAACCACGGTGTTGTTGGGAGCACTGCTGCGTTTTTTGGCGGTGGGGTATCCGATTTCCAAAGTGACTTTATTGCAGCAGCGTTCGACGGAAACGGCGCGGCTACAACTAAAGAGAATGGCCAAGGTTTTGCGGGAGGCGCGTTACAGCGATACGGGCGCGTATCCCTTAGTGGAGATGTCGCCGCAGCGGATAATTTTTTACAGCGATATTGACGGGGATGAAGCGACGGAAAGGGTGCGTTATGAGTTAGTGGGAAACAATTTAGAGCGGGGCGTAACGGAGGCAACGGGAGATCCGTTAGTTTATGATCTGGATAATGAAGATGCCAATGTAGTGGCGTCTTCGGTGCGTAACGGCGCCGAGGCTGTTTTTATCTATTATTCCGGCGACTATCCGGCTGACCAAACGGCGCTGGCGCCGGTTGATTTAACGGAGGTAAAATATATCCAATTTCGTTTATTGATTGACGCCGATCCCAACAATGATCCGCCGCCGGTGGACGTGATGTCGCAGGTGCAGTTGCGTAATTTGAAGGCGAATTTGGGAGAGACTTGAACAGTAAATACAGTAAATTAAGTGAATACAGTGGATATTCTAAACCTTAGGTTTAGAAAGGCCTCTACAGCCCGTCTAACCCCCTTTCTAAACCTAAGGGTTAGCAAAGATTCAGCCCGTCTAACCCCCTTTCTAAACCTAAGGGTTAGCAAAGATTCTCCTCCTTTATTAAGGGGGAGTTAGAGGGGGTAATCAGTGTTTTTGAGATAAGTTCTAGTAAGCCCCTTTGTTATTGTCATTATTGACAAAACAGGACTTGACAAATTTGATTTTTATCTAAATAGTAGTGATGTAGTTTCCAAGGACGGTTTTTTCCACAATCGAATAGAAAACGAACGAGGAGAAAGCCATGAGACGGTATTTTGCACTGATTCTGATGGTTGCGCTGTTCCTTGGTTTCCCGACCATGAATACATTCGCGGCCAACATTCCGGACAAGCTGAAGGAGGCCGTGCTGTACCTGGGGGTTGGAGAAGCGACCGGCCCGGGGAAGATTGTGAAGGTGAATCTGGCCGGGGAGAATCTGG
>JAUYKA010000028.1 GCA_030698495.1 bacterium | reverse complement strand
AAAAGTGCCCAAAGACCAACTATCTGGGAATGCATGCGGCTATTACCTACCGCGAAAGTGGATAGAAACGAATAAATGTCATTCTGTCTCTTTGTTAAGCCATCATTCCCAGTTTTGCACCACCATACTTTGAGAGGAGCCAAAAACTCTTGACATGGCTGGCTCTATGCTCTTATACTCAATAAATCGTCTAAGACGAGATTGATTTGTGTGCATCAAGCAAATAAATATCAAGGTGTGGTCAAGGCGCAGAGTAAACTCTTATGGCTCTGTTGACAGGATTATTCCTAGCCTGAACTATAGTCTTGGATTGATGCCTAGTTTTCCACAGGCAAGATTAACAGCTTGCGTGGAAGATGAGGATGACGCGTATATACCCTATCGAAGACGTTATGTGTTTTAATTACATTAAATAGGGATTTTTGTTTTATATGCCAAAAACCACCTCTCCCGACTTATTTAACCTACGCGACCGTCAAGACTTTTCAGATGCCAAAACTAGAACAATTGATTCACCGGATTTGCTGCAAATGCAAATTGACTCTTACCGCTGGTTTTTTGATAGCGGATTAAGCGAGCTGTTTAACGAGATTTCTCCGATTGAAGATTACGGCGGTAATTTGGAACTGCATTTTCTTGATCATTATTTAGATGCGCCCAAGCATACAGAAGAAACAGCTAAGGAGCGCAACGCTACTTACGAAGCGCCGTTGCGTTCCGCGGTACGTTTGGTGAATAAGAAAACGGGTGAAGTGAAAGAACAGGAAGTATATTTGGGCGAGTTTCCGATTATGACACCACGCGGAACTTTTGTGGTAAACGGAGTGGAGAGAGTGGTTGTGGCCCAGCTGATACGTTCGCCGGGCGTATTTTTTACGTCTAATTTTACCAAGGGGCGCAATTGGTACGGGGCCAAGGTGATTCCTAACCGCGGTGCCTGGCTGGAGTTGGAGACGGCGGCGGACGGCGCGATTTACGTTAAGATAGACCGCAAAAGAAAAGTAGCGATTACCGCCCTGTTGCGCGCTTTCGGGGTGGCGACGGACGAGGAAATAAAGAAACTTTTGGCCGGTATTGATGTTGATAAGGAACTTTCTTATATAGATGCGACGTTGAAGAAAGATACGGCGAAGACAAAAGACGAGGGATTAAAGGAAGTGTACAAGCGCCTGCGTCCCGGAGACATGGCGACAGTAGATAACGCGCGCCAAATGATTCACGACATGTTTTTCCGGTTTGACCGTTATGATTTCGGTCGGGTGGGCCGCTATCGGATGAATCAGCGTTTAGAGCTGGAGGTGCCGCAAGACGCGGAGCATCGCGTGTTGCGCGTAGAAGATCTGGTAGCCGTTATTCGTGAAATAATCCGCTTAAATATTTCCCAGGAGCCATCGGATGACATTGATCATCTGGGCAATCGGCGCGTGCGGGCGGTCGGCGAATTGATCCAAAACAAGTTTAGGGTGGGGTTGATGCGCATGGAGCGTATTGCCAAGGATCGGATGAGCACAATGGATTTGGCGCAAGTGACACCGTCGCAGTTGATTAACGCCCGGCCGATTATTGCCGCGGTTAAGGAATTCTTTACCAGTTCGCAGTTGTCGCAATTTATGGATCAGACAAATATTTTGTCGGAAGTGGAGCACAAGCGACGTCTTTCGGCAATGGGTCCTGGTGGACTAGACCGGCATCGGGCTGGGTTTGAGGTGCGTGACGTGCACCGCAGTCATTACGGGCGTATTTGTCCGATTCAAACTCCGGAGGGACCGAACATCGGTTTGGTAGGGCATATGGCTATGTACGCGCGTTTGAATGAATATGGTTTTCTGGAAACTCCTTATTACAAGGTGGAAAACGGTAAGGTTACGGACAAGGTGGAATACCTGAACGCTTATAAGGAAGACAAAATGATTATCGCTCATGCCGGTGAGCCGTTAAATGACGATGATTCTTTTGCCAACGCCAGAGTGGAGGCGCGGGAGCGGGGGCAATTTGCGGAAGTTGATCCGGAGAGAGTGAATTACATGGACGTGTCTACCAGCCAGATGCTGTCAATGGCGGCCAGTTTAATTCCGTTTATTGAGCATGATGACGCGCAGAGGGCGTTGATGGGATCCAATATGCAGAGACAAGCGGTGCCGGCGATAAAGCCGCAAGCGCCGCGTGTGGGCACAGGTATGGAAACGCGAGCAGCGATTGATTCGGGGCAAGTGGTAGTGGCGCAGGAAGACGGTGTGGTTGTGGAAATGGATGGACAGCACATTACTGTTGTTGGTGGCGAGAAAAAAGAAAAACATATTTATCGTCTGCAGAATTTTTTGCGCAGTAATCAGTCTACCTCTTTGGTGCAGCGTCCGCTGGTGAAAAAGGGACAAACGGTAAGGCGTGGTCAGATTATTGCCGACGGTTCTTCTACGGATCAAGGGGAGATCGCTTTGGGGCAGAATTTACTGGTGGCCTTTATTCCCTGGTATGGTAGTAATTTTGAGGACGCGATTGTGGTTTCGGAGCGGGTGGTGAGAGATGATCGCTACAGCTCCATCCATATTGAAGATTTTATTATTGATGTGCGCGACACGAAGCTGGGTCCGGAAGTGGTAACACGGGATATCCCTAATGTGAGTGAAGAAAAACTGCGTAATTTGGACGAGGAAGGCGTTGTGCGTGTTGGCGCTGAAGTTCGGTCCGGCGATATTTTAGTAGGTAAAGTGACCAACAAAGGGGAGACGGACTTAACGGCGGAAGAAAGGTTGTTGCGGGCTATTTTTGGAGAAAAGGCCAAGGACGTGAAGGATACGTCGTTGTATCTGCGGCATGGCGAGATGGGCAAGGTTGTGGATATTAAAACTTTTTCGCGCGAAGCAGGCGATAAGCTGCCGAGCGGAGTAATAGAGCAGGTACAGGTTTCGGTGGCGCAGACCAGAAAGCTGCAGATTGGCGACAAGTTTGCCGGACGGCACGGTAACAAAGGAGTAATTTCCAAAATTATGGCGGAAGAGGACATGCCATTTTTGGCTGACGGTACGCCAATAGATATTGTGCTAAATCCGCTGGGTGTGGCCAGTCGTATGAATATCGGACAGATTTTGGAAACTCACTTGGGTATTGCGGCGGAGCGCTTGAGTTATTATGTGGCCACGGCACCGTTTGCCGGCGTATCAGAAGATGAGGTGCGACGCCAGCTGGAGCGTGCCGGGTTACCAGAAGAGGGCAAGGTTGATTTGTATGATGGACGGTCGGGAGAAAAGTTTGACCACAAAGTGACGGTTGGCGTGATGTATATTATGAAGCTGCATCATTTAGTGGAGGATAAAATCCATATGCGTTCAACCGGCCCCTACTCACTGGTGACACAACAGCCTTTGGGTGGTAAGGCGCAGTTTGGTGGCCAGCGTTTCGGCGAGATGGAAGTATGGGCACTGGAAGCTTACGGCGCATCATATACTCTACAGGAGATGCTGACGATCAAGTCAGACGATGTGGTGGGACGCAGTAAAACTTACGAAGCGATTGTGAAAGGCGAGCCGATTCGCACACCTCATTCACCGGCGGCGTTTGATGTGCTGGTACAGGAGTTGAAAGGGTTGGCGCTGGATGTTGAGTTGGTGGGTCAGGAGAAACCGATAGACAGTATTCAAACCGAACATGTGGGAGCGAAGGAAGAAGAGCGTACGCGTAGTCGGAAGAAAGTTAGAATTCGTTCATAATCTCTAATCTATGATGGGTAACAATATGCAACCAAAGGCGCCATTTGAATCGGTAAGACTGCGTTTGGCATCGCCGGAGCGGATTTTAGAGTGGTCGCATGGGGAGGTAACTAAGCCAGAAACGATCAACTACCGCACGCAGAAACCGGAAAAGGAAGGTTTGTTTGACGAGAGAATCTTTGGACCGGTGAAAGACTGGGAATGTTCCTGCGGCAAATATCGTCGTATTCGCTATAAGGGTATTATTTGTGATAAATGCGGGGTGGAAGTAACGCGTTCTATTGTTCGTCGCGAGCGCATGGGTCATATCAAACTGGCGGCACCGGTGTCTCACATTTGGTTTTTGCGCGGTGTGCCTTCGAAGATGGGCCTGCTTTTGGATATCAATATCTCTCAATTGGAGAAAGTTATTTATTTTGCGTCATACATTATTACCGAGGTTGATGAAGCGGCTAAACAGGAATCGATTGAGCGGCTGGATCGGGAAGCGGAGGCTAAACGGGCGGCGGTGAAGCAGGGGTACAAACAACTGCGTTCCCAGGTAGCAAAAGACGCCAAGGATAGGGGGAATCGCAAGGAGAAATTGTCGACGGAGGAAAAAGAGCAGTTGAAGAAGTTGGATGAAGCGGTGGACCGGGCAAGATCTTCTTTGGAGAAATTGGAATTATACGGGGTTATTTCGGAAGTCGAGTATCGGGATCTGTCGTTGAAATACGGTCATGTTTTTAAGGCGGGTATAGGTTCGGAAGCCATCCGGGCGATTTTTGAGAAAATGGATTTGGAGAAAATGAAAAAAGCGTTAACCGAGAGAATGCAGGACGCGGCGGCGGGAGAGCGCAAGCGAATTATTAGAAGATTATCGCTGATTCAGTCGATGATAAAAGCGCAGATCAGGCCGGAATGGATGTTTCTAACAGTACTGCCGGTGATTCCGCCGGATTTGCGGCCGATGGTTCAGCTGGACGGTGGACGTTTCGCTGCTTCGGATTTAAATGATTTGTACCGTCGAGTTATTAATCGGAATAACCGCCTGCGCCGATTGTTGGAATTGGGAGCGCCGGAGGTAATTACCCGTAACGAGAAGCGCATGTTGCAGGAAGCGATTGACGCGTTAGTTGATAATTCAGCGCGGCGCGGTTCAACCACTATGAGCACAACCGGCCAGCGCCGGCAGCTGAAATCTTTGGCTGATATGCTGAAGGGAAAACAGGGACGGTTTCGGCAGAATTTATTAGGCAAGCGCGTGGACTATTCCGGGCGTTCGGTTATTGTAATTGGTCCGGATTTAGAGCTGTATCAATGCGGTTTGCCGAAAACAATGGCACTGGAGCTGTTCAAGCCTTTTGTTATTCATGAATTAATCGAGCGGGAGTTGGCGCATAATATTCGTTCGGCCGGTCGCTTAATAGAACAAGGTATTCCCGAAGTCTGGGATTCACTGGAAGAAGTGACAAAAACGCATAAAGTACTGCTTAATCGCGCGCCAACCTTGCATCGTCTTGGTATTCAGGCATTTCAGCCGGTGCTGATTGAAGGTAAGGCAATCCAGATTCATCCAATGGTAACGGTGCCGTTTAACGCCGATTTCGATGGAGATCAAATGGCGGTGCATGTGCCGTTGTCCGCCCAGGCGCGGTTTGAAGCCGATAAAATTATGTTGGCCAGCCATAATTTGCTTAAGCCCGCCGATGGGCGGCCTTCAACTTCGGCGACACAGGACGTAGTGCTGGGTATTTATTACATGACTATGGCTAAAGAAGGCGCTAAGGGAAGTGGTCGGGCTTTCGCTTCCACAGAAGAAGCGGTGATGGCGTTTGAGCTGGGACAAGTAGCGATAAATGCTCCAATTAAAGCGCCGGATCCGCAAGCAGGAAATTCCCGAAAAACTCCGGAGTTGCTGGAGACTACAATTGGGCGTCTGTTATTTTACGAGATAATGCCGGAAGGTTATGAGTTTGTTAATCGGGCTTTGGATAAGGGGCAGCTGAAAAAAATTATTGCGCGGGCGTTGAGCAATCACGGGTCGGAAGCAACAGCGGTATTTATTGATAGAATGAAGAATCTTGGTTTCCGGTTCGCGACGCATAGTGGCTTGTCATGGGGTATGCTGGACTTGAGGGTGCCGGAGAACAAGGAGGAAATACTTAAGCGGGCGGAAACGGAAGTGACAGCCATAAGAGAGCAGTATGAAGATGGATTGTTAACAGAAGAGGAACGTTATCGGATGACGGTGGCGGTTTGGGACAGGGCGAGAGAGACAATGAGCAAGGCGACACAGGCAGCGTTGGATCCGGAAAGTTCGGTATTTGCCATGGTAAGTTCCGGTGCCAGAGGGTCGTGGGGGCAGACACTACAGATGATGGGGATGAAAGGAACGGTAGCCGGTCCGACGGGGCGGGTGGTAGAGTTGCCGATTAAAAGCAGTTTTAAAGAAGGGTTTAACGCACTAGAATATTTCTTGTCGACGCACGGTACCAGAAAAGGTATGGCAGACACGGCGCTGCGTACGGCATCGGCGGGATATTTGACGAGGCGGTTAGTGAACGTGGCGCAGGATGTGGTGGTGCGCGAGGAAGATTGTCAGGATATCGAAGGTGGAATTTTGAATAAGGCGGATAGCGAAGAGCTGGGATCCACTTTGGGGCAGCGGTCTTTAGGTAGAATATTATCGGAAGGAGTGAAGCATCCCAGAACGGGAAAGACGGTGTTACCACGAGGCACGCTAGTCGACGAAGATATCGCGGCGGAAATTGATAAGCTGGGCGTGGAAGAAGTTTTGATCAGGTCGGTGGTGACGTGTAAAGCGAAAAAGGGCATTTGCCAAACGTGTTACGGTTGGGATTTGGGGCATAATCGTCTGGTGGAAATCGGTGAGGCGGTGGGAGTGGTGGCGGCGCAGGCTATTGGTGAACCGGGTACGCAGTTGACGATGAGAACGTTTCATTCAGGTGGAGCGGGTGGAGAAGACATTACTCAAGGTTTGCCGCGGGTAGAAGAGTTGTTTGAGGCGCGTCAGCCGAAAGGTAAGGCGGTAATGAGCGAGATTGACGGGGATGTAAAAATATATGAGGAAGGCAAAGAGAATGTGATAACCGTGACCAGTAAAGGCTCAAGAATGCAGGAGTTCTTGATAGCGGGAGCGGAGACAGCCCGTGGGATAAAATCCGGCAGCCGAGTGAAGAAGGGTGAAGCGTTGTTTGTTAATATCGAAGCGGAAAAAATAACAGCGCCTTTTTCCGGAACAGTCACTATTAAAGATGGCTCTTTGCTTTTGCGCGGCCGTGACAAAGATGTTCGTGAGTACCGAGTACCGCTGACAACTTCATTGGAAGTTGCTAATGGTGATAGCGTGACAGCCGGGCGCCAGCTGACGGAGGGACATATGAACGTGCAGGACTTGTTTGCCAGCGCTGGAGTACGAGCGGTACAGCGATACATTCTGCGTGAGGTGCAGCAGGTTTACGGTATTCAAGGTGAGACGATTAACGACAAGCATCTGGAAATTATTGTGCGGCAAATGCTTTCTCGAGTGAGAGTGAAAGACGCGGGTGATACCGATTTGCCTACAGGGCGGGTAATAGAATTACAAGTGTTTTTACGAGCGAACCGAGTGGCCGAGAAAGAGAATAAGAAACCGGCGGTAGGCGAAAGGCTTTTGCTGGGTATTACCAAGGTGGCTTTGACGACTAATAGTTTCCTGGCGGCGGCTTCGTTCATGGAAACGGCACGGACGTTAATAGACGCGGCGGTAACGGGGCGAGAAGACGCGCTGCATGGTTTGAAAGAGAACGTTATTATCGGCCGTCTGATCCCGGTAGGGACGGGTTATCGCGGTGATTCCAGGCTTACTCGGGAGATTAAGGCCGTAATCGCGAACGAGAAAGAAATGCACCCGAATTTTGAACAAGAACAGCGGGGTCCGACTAAATAGGCGGGTTAATATACTGGGGGAGGGTAAAATAGCGCGGAATGTGCTAGGCTATAGGAGTATATCTATTAGCTGTTAGATAATGGGCTTAAATCCTTTTAGACGCAAGAAACACTCGCAACGAGGCGGCCAAACGCTGCGTCAGACAGGCTGGCTGCGTCCAGAAACGAAACAGGCGGTAGTCGGGGTGATTTTACTGTTGTTGGCGGTGATAATTGTCTTAAGCTTTTTTAATCAGGCGGGCAAGGTGGGTGTGGCCCTACTAATTGCCTTAAGGCAATTAGTAGGGTGGCTGGCTTATCCGACGCCGTTTTTGATGATGTATATCGGCTATCGGTTACTGCGTCCGGGGCGCGAGCCTCTGGCAAAACTGCGTATTGTCGGCGCCGCGCTGGCGGTGGTCGGTTTATTGGCCGTATTTCATTTACTGGGTGTTAGTACTGATGATGCTTTGCAGGTGGCTTACGAAGGAAAAGGCGGCGGCTTTTTGGGGTTTATGTTAAGTTATCCCTTGAGTTTAGCCATGTCGTCACTGGTGTCGTTGTTGATTTACGGCGCAGCTTTAGTGGTTGGTCTGCTGATAACATTTGATTTGTCACCGACAGATATTGTCGGCTGGCTGGGGTGGTTCAGGTTAAGAAGGAATACGGCAGAGGAGGGTGATGAAGACGTGGTGCCACCGACACTGCCTCATTTTAGAATAAGCCACATGGCGCATCCGGCGCCAGCTGATAGCAACCAGTTGCACTTAGATGATAAGCAGGCTAAGAGAGAGAAGCAACAAGATGATTTGCGCCGTCAACAACTGCGGGCGGCTAATAAGCGTTACAATGCTTTTCCACTGGAGATTTTGTCTTCATCTTCATTGCAGCCGGAAGGTGGAGACGTGGAGAACAATAAAAGCATAATTGAAAGCACTTTGAGTAATTTTAATATCACGGTAACGATGGGGAAGGCAAAAGTGGGGCCGACGGTAACGCAGTATACATTACGTCCGGATGAAGGGGTTAGGTTGTCGCAGATTACGGCATTGCAGAACGACTTGGCGCGTGCGCTGATGGCACACCCGGTGCGTATTGAAGCGCCGATACCTAACACCGATTTGGTCGGCGTGGAAATACCGAATAAGAAAGTGGCTTTGGTGAGACTGCGCGATTTGCTGGGCTCAAAAGAAATGCGGCGGATGGAGTCACCTTTGACCTTTGCATTAGGTAAGGATGTCTCGGGTGAGGTAATTACAGGCGAGCTGGACAGGATGCCTCACCTTTTGATTGCCGGAGCGACTAATTCGGGGAAGTCGGTGTGCATTCATTCGATATTAATGTCATTAATGCATCGCAATTCTCCGGCATTACTGCGCTTAGTGCTGGTGGATCCGAAAAGAGTGGAGCTAACCGCTTATAACGGTATTCCTCATTTATGGGGCAATAGAGTAATTGTGGATACCGGGCAAACCTTGAATGCGCTGAAGTGGGCGCTGGGGGAGATGGACAAGCGGTATAAGAAACTGGAAGAGTCCGGGTCACGTAATTTACTGTCTTACAACATTAATAATCCCGACAGCGCTCTGCCGTTTATTGTGATTGTGATTGACGAATTGGCTGACTTGATGGCCAAGCACGCGCGCGACGTGGAAGGTCCGGTGGTGCGTTTGAGTCAATTGGCTCGCGCGGTTGGCATTCATCTGGTGCTGGCGACACAACGCCCGTCGGTTAATGTTATTACCGGTTTGATTAAGGCTAATATACCGACGCGTATAGCTTTTAAGGTTGCGTCGCAGGTTGACTCGCGCACTATTTTGGATATAGCCGGAGCAGAAAAACTACTAGGAACAGGCGACATGCTTTATATGGCTGCCGACAACACCAAGCCAAAACGTTTGCAAGGGGGGTATGTGTCAGAGGAGGAAGTCAGGGAAGCGGTCAAATATGTGGTGGAAAACAATGAAGCGCCTGAATACGAGGAAGAAGAATCCATTATAATGCCGGAATCGGGCGTTGATTACGGGGGGGTGGTTGGTGGAGATGACGACGCGTTATTAAATGAGGCTAAGCGTCTAGCTCTTGATGCCCGGAAAATAAGCGCCAGTTTATTACAGAGGCGTTTGCGCGTGGGATACGCCAGAGCGGCCCGGCTTTTGGACACATTGCAGGAGCAAGGTGTTATCGGCCAGGCCGAAGGCAATAAACCGCGGGAAGTGCTGGTGGGTGCGAACGAAATTGAATACGTGCCGCGTGAGGCTGTTCCGATGCCAACGCTGGCGCCTAAACGGGAAGATAATCACAGAGAGGAAGATGTATGGTAGGTACAAGACCGTGCCGGACAAGACCGGATGTTACTGTGGGGCGCTTGTTGGAAGAGGCGCGTCGGCGCAGCGGTAAGTCTTGTCAGGAGGTGGCCAGAGAGATTAGGGTGCCGGCCAAACATTTGGCGGCGCTGGAAAACGGCGATCTGTCCGTTTTCACGGCAGAGATATATGCTCGTGGCGCTTTTGCCCAATACGCGAAATATTTAGGAATATACGCAGAACAAACACAGCGGGCTTTTCAAAGAGTGTTGTGCGGCGCTCGTGAGTTTGTGCCTTTGAGAGTTCACCGTCCCAGATCGTGGTTAGCGGCAACTCTGACGCCGCGATGGATATTGGCGGCGGCGTTGTTTTTAGTGGCCTTATCAGTGGGCAGTTATGTGGCTTGGCAAATGGCTTCTTTCGTTCATTTGCCTGACTTGGCTGTAGCGGCGCCCGCGGGGGGAGTAGTTACGGATAGTTTAATTACACTTGAAGGCAGAGCGGCTAAAGATGCAGAAGTGACGGTAAACGATGAGCAGGTTTTGTTGGATAGCGGCGGTTCGTTTACGCAAGAAGTGCGTTTGCATCCGGGTATTAATATATTGCGGGTGGCGGCGAAGAACGGGGCGGGTAGAGTAAGGGTGATCCAGAAAGACGTTTTGTTGGCTGGGGATTGACTTTAGTGTTGCGGGGAAGTGGTAACGAGCGTACGCTAATAGTACGGGAGGGCGCATGAGTTTTGCTTGTGCGTTGTTGATTTTTTAATTGAGTAAATATTTGTTTATGGTTCAACAACAGACTAAATCAGTGTCCGTGAATAGTCGTCAAGAGGCGGTAGCGGCGGCGGTGGAGAGTATAAAAGAGCGTTTTGGCGAGGGAGCGATTATGAAATTAGGAGAAGCGCGGAGGGTTGATGTCGATTCAATTTCCACGGGATCAATTTCTTTGGATATAGCGTTGGGTATTAAGGGCGTGCCGCGGGGCAGAATTATAGAAATATACGGTCCGGAGTCCAGCGGTAAATCAACTTTAGCGCTACATATTTCGGCTCATGCCCAGAAAAAAGGCGGGACGGTGGCGTACGTGGACGCGGAGCACGCGCTGGATCCGCAATACGCCAAGCGAGTGGGGGTGGATGTGGATAGTCTTTTAATAAGTCAGCCGGATACGGGTGAGCAGGCGCTGGATATTGTCGAGACACTAGTGTTATCGGCGGCGGTGGATTTGATTGTGATTGATTCCGTGGCGGCTTTGACGCCGCGGGCGGAGATTGAAGGAGAGATGGGTGATGCTTCAATCGGTTTACAGGCCAGACTAATGTCGAAAGCGCTGCGCAAGCTGACTGGTATTTCAGCTAAGACCAATACCACGGTTATATTTATTAACCAGGTGCGCATGCAGATTGGTGTTATGTTCGGTAATCCGGAAACGACAACCGGCGGCAAGGCGCTGAAGTTTTATTCATCAGTGCGAATTGAGGTAAGGCGCCGGGCGAATATAAAGCTGGGCGAGAAAATTATCGGCAATCGGGTTTACGCCAAAGTGGTTAAAAACAAAGTGGCGGCGCCGTTCAAGATAGCCGAGTTTGATATTATGTATAACCAGGGAATAAGTTACGAAGGTGACTTGATTGATCAGGGTGTACGCCTAAAGCTGGTGGAAAAATCCGGCAGTTGGTTGGCTTACGGCGCCGTTAAATTGGGGCAAGGACGCGAGGCGGCAAAAATCACTTTACAGCAGGATAAGAAATTAGCAGCCCAGTTGGCCAAGGAAATTTGGGCAGCCGTGGAGGCGGAGGATAGGGCGGATAACAAACCGTTGGCTAACTAGAACATCGTTAGGCTGTTATGATGGAGGATGAACAGGAGATGAGAGTGGCGGTACCGCGGCAGTCGCGCCGGCGGACGGTGTTTTACGCGCTGTTGTTTTTAATCAGTTTGGCATTGTTGGCTTATGCTTATTGGGGCTGGAGGCAAATACAGTAAATACAGTATGAAAAGCCGCCCTAGGGGAGGGTAATTTAGTGGGGATTGGCTGTCAAATTTATTAATAGGTCGGTGTTGTCGTCTGGCGCGCGGCGGTTGACGATTTTTTTACCGCATTTTATACATCGGTGAATAATGTCCAGTTTGTCAGGGTCGGTGCCTTGAGCGGATTGAGCCGGCATTAAGCCTAGGCAGTTAGCCTGTCGGTCGCCCGGTATGTTTTGGTCAACGTGCTTTGAAGTTAAACAAATAGGACAATGGTTGCGAAAAGTGCCAGGGGCGGGAGGAATTTCTTGCCCGCACTGTTGGCAGGTAAAACCTTCGTTGAGGGGAATGAAGCCCATAAGAAAACTAAAAAATAAAAGCTAAAAAGGTAAAACTACAACTGAAAAGAAAAAACATTGACGACGTTTTTAAGTTTTTAGTTGTTGTTTTTCGATTTGCGTTTTAAGTTTTGCGTTTTATTGTCCGCGATAGCCGAGTAATCCCATTTCGCGGGCACGTTTTATTTCGCGGGCGATTTTGCGCTGATGTTTGGCGCAAGAGCCGGTTTTTTTGCGAGGCAAAATTTTATTCTGGCTGCTGGTGAAGCGGCGCAGAACATCAGTGTCGCGGAAAGAAATTTCGTTCACGCCTTCGGCGCAGAACACACAGACTGTATTGCGTTGTCTTTTGATAGGCATAATCGCTTCGCTAAAAGTAAAATTTAAAACGAAAAAGGCAAAATATTGGAGTCCCGCTGTAGCGGGACACAATTATTTTTAGTTTTGCGCTTTACGTTTTGCATTTATTTAAAATGGGATATCTTCAATGCGGATTTCTTCATCGCTGGCGGGGGCGGCAGGAGCGGAGACGTTGGCCGGTGTGGGTGTCGGTTGATCCATGTTGACTTGCGCAGGTGGAACGGCGCTATAGGTGGGTTTAGCGGGTGCGCTGCCGGCGTTGTCCGAGCGGTTGCCAAGCATAATCATGTTGTCGGCGACTATCTCCGTGCGATAGTTTTTCTTGCCGTCTTGCCCTTCCCAGCTTCTGGTTTGCAGGTGGCCTTCAATGTAAACTTGACGTCCCTTGGCTAAATATTGGGCGCAGATTTCTCCGAGCCGGCGCCAAGCGACAATGTTGTGATACTCGGTAGCGTCGCGCTGATTACCCTGGTTGTCTTTCCAGACACGATTGGTGGCTACACTAAAATTAGCAACAGTGATGCCTTGGGGGGTGGTTCTGGTTTCCGGGTCGCGGGTTAAGCGGCCGATAATCATTGCTTTGTTAAGATCCATATTCGCTTCGCTAAATGTAAAATTTATTTGACTTCTTCGTCCAGGGCTTCCTCGATTTTCTCTTCCACTTCTTCCATGGATATGGCTTTGGCTGGTGTGGTGGGCTTCTTTTCGGCCGGTTGTTCTTTGGTCACCTCAAATATAGAGGTGGAAACTTCGGCGCGGCGGGGCGTGGCTAGTACGCTGACACGCAAAATACCGGACATTTTTCTTATATCCTGTCGCAATTTTTCTATTTTGTCCTGGTTAAGAGAAACCTGCAGGGTGCGCACGAAGCCGACACTTTGTTTTTGTATCGGATAGACCAGGCGGCGGCGGATGCTCTCCGAATTATGGCTTATGTTGCCTTCCGCTTTTTCTACAGAAGAATCAATGGCGGCATCAAGCTCGCCGCGAGCGTCCTCGGCGAGGTTGGGAGAGCTAATATATGATATTTCGTATTCAGTCATTGTTTGCCCAGAATAGGCCATTGGGGCGAAAAATGCAAGGCTTATTTAGTAGTAAGTAGTAAGTAGTATGTAGCAAGGGGACGACGGGGTATTTTTCTCGTACTACTTACTACTTGCTGCTTGCTACTAATAAATCGCTTGCTTTTTTGGATGCGGAGAGAGTACGTTTAGGGTGTAGTTAGAGCATAACAAGTGGCTTTTCTTGGTTCTTTTCAAGGCTCTCTTTGAAGTTTCAGAGGACGAGGTGGATTATGGCGAATAAAGTACAAATCGATCTATTGGACGGCGGGTTTCGGATTACCTATCCGGACGGGAAACATAAGGAAGGGTTGACCAGGGAGCAGGTGCTGGAAGGATTGAGGGGGAGGGTCGCTTCCTCTTTTCGGGAAGCGCAAGAAAGTGGTAAGTTGACTCCCAAATTACTGCAAAGAGCTGATGAGGCGATCAATAACCGGCTTGACGCAGCGGTGAGGGAGTATGATGAGTACTGTCAGCAGCGAGCAAGGCAGGCGGGCAAGAAACCCGGCGAGGTTATTCCTATCGAGGATTCGGATGATGACAAGGTTGATTTCGAGTCTGTACCGTCTGCGAGGAGAGAAGACTCTCGCAAGCTGCACAAGGTTGTGATTGACACTTCGCGTGTGGTAGGGAAGAAAAAGTAGTTTTGTGCCCTCGAGCGTATTGTGCTCGGGGGCCTTTTAATAAATCAAAAATCAAAATGAAAAAATCAAAATGTTGGTATCGCCTTGTGGGGCGATACGTTTTTATTTAGACGTTGAACTTGAATATTATGATATCGCCGTCTTGCACGATATATTCTTTGCCTTCGTCGCGTACTTTGCCTTGAGCGCGCGCGGCGGCGTAAGCTTGCCCAGCGGAGCCTTGGCGAAGTTGGGAGCCGGCTGCAATTAAATCTTGATAGGCAACGGTTTCGGCACGGATGAAGCCGCGCTCAAAGTCGGAATGGATTTTGCCGGCGGCCTGGGGCGCGGTACTGCCGGTAGTGACGGTCCAAGCGCGAGTTTCGTCCGGACCGGTGGTCAGGAAGGTGATGAGACCAAGTACTTGGTAGCAGGATTTTATCAGGCGGTTTAAGCCGGTATCCCGCAGGCCGTATTCTTTTAAGAAAGTTTTTCTCTCTTCGTCCGGCAGGCTGATTAATTCCTGTTCGATTTTGACGGATAGAGGGAGGACGGTATTTTTGTCTTGGCTTGATAGCGTTTTTATAATCTCATCGGCGTTAGCAATCTGCTGTTCGCTTATGTTGGCGACATATAGTACCGGTTTAAGCGTAAGCAGTGGCAGGGCGCCCAGTATTTTTTGGTTTTTGTCATCGAGCGAGATGTCGCGGGCTTGGGTGCCTTTGGCCAGGCCAGTCTCCAGCTGGTGGAGACCGGCCAGACGCGCCGGCGCGTTTTTAATTTGTTTTTTTACATCCATCTCGGCATTGGCGATGAGACGTTTGATGGTTTCCAGGTCGGCCAGCGCCAATTCAGTGGCAATAGTGGCAGCATCGGAAGCCGGATCAACTTTGTTGGCGACATGAGTGACGTTGCCGTCTTCGAAAAAGCGCACGACATGAACGATGGCATCCACTTCTCTGATGTGGGAGAGAAACTTATTACCCAAACCTTCGCCGGCATGAGCGTCTTTTACCAGACCGGCAATATCGACAAATTCAATGGAGGTGGGAACGGTTTTTACCGATTTAAACATTTTGGTCAGTACTTCTAAGCGTTCATCCGGTACCGGCACTACACCGACGTTCGGTTCAATAGTGGTAAAAGGAAAATTAGCCGCCTCGGCGAGCTTGCCTGCGCCCGCCGTAGCCTTGGCGAAGGCCGGGTTAGTTAGGGCGTTGAATAAGGTGGACTTACCGACGTTGGGCAGTCCGACGATGCCGACTCTCAACATACGATCCCAACCTTTCGGTGGTTAACGGGATATGACCACATATGTCAACTTGCTTCTGTCCATATACAGTTATCTTATCAATCAGATCCCTTATAATGGCACGTTTGTTGCTAAAATCAAGTTTTTGTAGTGTGACCTTAGCTTCTCGACATAGTTCATCGAGTTGGCTCATGTCGATACCAAGCTGCTCGTCAATCTTGGACGCAAGCTCCTTCAACTGCTTGCGCAGCCCAGCCTTCTTGTCGCGGCATTCTCGCATGAGCTTCTCGAATTGCTTATAGCTCATATTGTGGTCGCCGTAGGCGCGTTGATATCGCTCCTCGGTTTCCTTAATTTTCTTAATGTCTTTGAGAATACGGTTGCGCTTGGAATCTGATGCGCTTACACGTTTTGCTTCATTTACGAGCCACTGCTTCGCCTGTTCTCGCAGCAAGTTAGGCTTGCTTAAAAAGTCAGTTAACTCTTTCCAAAAGGTGGCGTCTAATATGTCTGCATTGACGCCCATAGCAGCACATACACATTTATCTTTGGGCAAGTAAATCCTTTCGGTACAGCGATAGTAGTGATGTCCATGGCGGCTGCTGCCATCGCCAGCACGCGGCTTGCCACATTCACAGTAAATAAAACCAGATAAAAGATATTGATGTCGGCGACGCTGTCGAGCGTATTTCTTGTTGTCCGCCAGCATTTTTTGAACCTTCTTGAACAGCTGCATGTCTCCCGGTCGGTTGAGTAGTATCGGGACTTGCTGTTCTAAAATCCAATCCTCTTTCGGCCGTGGCTTTTTACTGCTGTTCTTTACACGCTTATATCCTTGCTTCATTGGTTTCTTGGGTGGGCAGGCCTCCGATGTATTGTAGTAATGCTTGCCAGTTATATATACATCCTGAGCTAACATCCGGGTGATAACACTCGTAGACCACCACGTGTTTCCTTTCTTCGATCGAATGCCGTTGTCGTACAGTTTCTGGCGGATCTCGTTGATTGAAATTGAGTTTCGACCGAACCAGTCAAAAATATCGAAGACAACTTTTTGTTCATACTTATTGATTGCCCAATGAGCCGGTGTCTCTTCTATCTTTGCGATACGATCGTATCCGTATAACGCTTGGCCGGACATTAGCGTTTTCTCCTTCGCCTTGCGTTCCCTGCCGCGGCGCGTGCGTTCCAATATCTTTACACGCTCATAGTGATGAAATACGCCACTCATCATTTGCATAACTTTTTGCTCAGGGGTGTCAGATGGCGGATCGTGGAGCGTTACCAATTTAACATCGTAATCCGCCAACTCGCGGACGATCACTTCACCATCAACAAAGTCACGAGCCAATCTTCCTCGGTCATAAACGTAGAGGACATTGAACTCCCCGGCGCGGGCAGCTTCCAACATTTTATCGAGACCAGGTCGTCTTAAAATAGTGCCAGTCCAGCCGTCATCATCGAATTGTAGATGTGGCTGAATTTCCAGACCATCGGCCTTGATGCGCTCAATAAGATCAATGGCCTGATTTTCTATGGTCTGTTGGTCTTCCTGATCACTGGTAGACACCCTCCTATACCAGGCAGGAATAAGGAGTTGCGCGCTACCTGTGGCGTACCTAATATTGGTGTTGGATGATGACATAGTGCTTCATCTGCCAGCGGCCCCGGCTTCCAAATCGTGGCCGCTGGACTTTTAGAAGGATTAGACTTAGTGGGGTAGGAGTTTGCCATAGTTTATTCATGTTGGCATGTGGGTAAGTGGGGGCTAGTAATTGCCTTTGGTTTGCGCTCTTTCCACTAAGGCATCAATGAGGTCGTGGAATTTTCCATCAGAGTCAGCGATACTTTCGCTTTCTACACTTTCTAACCAATTCCTTATTTCTTTGGCGGGCCACTTTTTGATACTTTTCGCGGAGAGGATGACGTCCGCCGCCTCGTCATTGTCTTGGTATCTAATCAAGTCAATTACGTATTCAAGGATTACGGCTTCAGCCTCTTCTCTATTCAAAATAGTGTTGTGACATTTAAATGTGATTTGGTTGTGGTTATTCATGGTTTATTGCTTTAAGGTTATGTCGTTTGTTTTCTTGTTTGATTTTTGGGCTAAGAGTTTGTTCCGAGCGAGACCGAAGATCCGGGCGTATGCCGATTGGAGACGCTGTTCGCTGTGAACGTCGTTGGCATTCTGCCAGCGGATCTTTGGTGGCTTCACTCGGCGCATATTCAGCCGCTGATGTGGCAGCGTAGACGGCCGCAGCCACCGCACGGTATGAATTTTATAGGTCCATGACCTTCGCTGATTCTCAGCTGGGGCATCTTCATTTCCTCATATTCAGATCCGTGATATACGATGTTCTCCTCGAGCAGCTCATCTAATTCTTCCTGTAATTCTTTATCACTCCATGAGGATGTGCCTTGCCATCCGTCTTGGAGGATGAGCTGTAAAACATCATCATTGCGTCCGTATGATATATCGGTTCTTTTGTCACTGAATATTAGCCATTCAGCCTCTTCCCGAGTAAATGATTTACCGAAGGCATGAAATTTCTTTGATTCCTGTTCAGTCACTGGTCTCACCTCCTTTCGAAGACTTCAGTTTCCATTTGTAGGTCACGCCAGGGCGGCTGCCCTCGCTGACAAGCGGTTGCCGGTCAATTTTTCTGTCTGTGGCTAGTTGTTGCAGTGCATCTGTTAATTGAGAACGGCTTGGACTTGGAGTAAGCTGATTTTCTATTTCTGCTGTAGACTGCCAACCGTCATTTAGAATGGTCAAAACATTTTTTTGTACTGACTCAAGTTTTAGGTCTTCGGGGCTGCCGACAATTTGTAAGGTTCCGTTGTCATTCATTTCATAAATCAATTCGGGCATCTGAAATAGGCGCGCAGCTCCTGATAGCAGGCGTCGGCGTGGTTTATTGTCTAGGGGCCTGATCTCGATGCTGGCATCTACGATGCCAAGGAATGCGTGACCGCCGGTTATGCCTTCGCCGTTTTGTCCTCCACCTTTGCGCGAATGGTGAAGTAGTATCAGCGTCTTATTGTTCGCGCGGGCTGCGTTGATGATCGGTGCAAGTACTCGTGAGATTTCGGAATTATCATTTTCATTTTCCAGACCAAGAACGCTTCGAACGGTATCAATAATGATTATTGAAGCGCTGGTAGTTGCAATCAGCTCCTCGACAATGTCCTTTTTACCGAGCGCGAAGCAGATGCCGATGTTATTGCCATTAGTCTCGCCGCGCTGAATTCGTACATGCCAGACGAGTTTTGGCTCCTCTGTAATTATTAGTATGATATTCCCTGCGCTAGCTAGCTCACAGGCGATTTGGTATATCAACTCGGTCTTTCCCAGTTTGGGATAGGAGGAGAACATTGTTGTCCATCCCTTGACTAAGATTCCTTCTCGCCCAAGTACAGAGAAAAAGGTAAGTGGTTCTGGTTTCTCTAGCAGCAGCTGGGTAATGCTGTATGTCGGAGCTAACCTCCCCTCGTTTCTAAAGGTATTTAGATGTGAGGTTAGGTTAGTCGGTTTCGCAATGGCCTCCTTATTCTCCTTTAGTTTCTTTCCCGCTTGAAGAAATGCGTCGTAGCCTTGTGGTTGCTCATTTGATATATTTGGCTTCGAAGAAGCCGTTTCCTTGGTCGGGAGCGGTTCTTTTTTATCGTTACTTATTGCCATACTGTTTTTGGGCGTAAAGCCTGTTCTTGATTACCTTTATCTGGTCGAAATATCTCTGGGCGGGAACAGTGAGTGTGTTGTTCCAATATTTCTGAATTTCTTGCTCGAGCTCTTCGCTGGCGGAAAAAATAAAGGCGAAGCGTCGTGCATCCACTGGCTGGATATCGAGCAACAAAAAACCACGCGTAGTAAGCGCGGCGGTAAGTCCCAAATCAACAATTTCTTTAGTGCGAGTTTCCATAAGTGATAAGCTTATGAAAACACAGAATAGTCCACAGCAGACTGAATTCCGTCTGAATTCCCAACTGCGCTTTATTAAGCGATTGCTATCAATTACGCATCGATTGTTTCCATGTTTTTGAGAGGTATTGCTTACACTTTTTTTTGCCGCACGTAACTTGATTCGGCTTGCTTGGCCTGAAATATTCTCTGCAGTAGACGCATGATTTCCACTTGGTGAATCGTGCGAATAGGTCATGCATTGCTGTGGGCTTGCCTCCGCAACGCTCCATGAACCAGTTCAGATAATGGACTATTTGGTATGGGTATTGGTAGTCGAGTAAGTCAAATTCCTTAACGTGCTTAGTTAGTATCTCTAATTGCTCTTCATAATTGTCTGCGGTTATTCGGTACGGGCCATAGGTAAGCAGTAGTAAACGCCATATCTCAAGATCACGTAGCGATATTTGGTGCTTGTTGAAAATTTCTAACACTCCACGCTTGTTGACCTTCCAGGCGTCGGAGTGATCAAGATCCTTATTGGCTGCAGATTGGTTGCCACCATGTCCTGCCAGTGCTTCCTTGTAGGCAGAGTTATAAGTCTTGGCTTCCTGATTTTGCAGGCCCTGAATTTCAATCAGTAATTTGACTAGTTTATGATATTCAGCGATGCGATCCTGTATGCTGTTAGTGATATGTTGATTCTTCCTTTTCTTACCCAAGAATTGTCGTAGCTCCACTTGCTCAACTGGAGAAATTTGAGGTGGTATCAGTCCTGCCAGAAATATCTTGGCATTTTTCACGAACCTTATAGGAAAAAGTTGATGGCGAGCGTAATAGGTCTCAAGGTTGTGCCTTAGCTGTTTAGTTGTTGGCTTAATCTCGAAAATCTTGTATTGATCGTATTTCTCCCAAGGCATGAACTCGTGCTTGGTTGGTCGGATGACTATTCTCTTCTGTCGGAATTTTTTAAGCCAGTTAGGGCTGCGAAATGGATGAGGGTGTACGCGGTCATAATGCCAAACAAACTTTTTACTGGTCGGATAATCTGTGAATTGTGAATATGTTTTGCTGTATTCTCGCCGCACGCGCACGGCGGGGTAAATTAGTTGCTCCTTCTCGTATTGCGCAAGCTCATCTTTATCAAGAGTCAGCCCCTGCCCATGGCAGAATTGAATGAAAAAATCTAATGGTAGCAAATCTTCGTCAAGAAAAGGCGGCTGAAGATCATCATCAATTTTTAAGTTTGTTTTCATCTTCATATTTGCTAACTCCTTAGCTCACCTCTAACTTTATCACCCGTCAAACTGAAAAGCCTACTTGGAGCTGCCTAGAACCAATGATAGTGGCATCCGAAAACGTATTTGGATGCATGCAAGAAAAATAGTCCTGAACATGCCTTAATTAGTTGATTTAGGGCAATGCAGAGATCGATAATCTCCGATTAATGGACGTTTTTGGATATGAAACAGGGGGTAGGTGGTATAATCAAAACATGAGCGAACAGCTAAAAAATAAGGTTGGCCGACCAGCCAACTGTCGGAATTGCCACCTATCCAAGTCAGCCTGCGTCTGTGGTCGTCCTACTAAATTTAATGAAGAAACGATCACAAAGCTCCAAGAGGTCTACTTGATCGGTGCCAATCACCAGCAAGCCGCCGCTTATGCACGCGTAAGCCTATCTACCCTCCATGGGTGGATGAAGCAAAATCCCAACTTTCGCGATCTGATAGATCAGTGGCGCCAACGTCCAACTCTCATTGCCTACAAAAAAGTCTTCGAATCACTCAGTACCGATGTGAACAGCGCGTGGCGTTGGCTCGAAAAGCATGATCCAGAGCTTGCCCCAGTGAGACGCCACAAACACGGTGGTTTTAACTCACCCGAAAATAAACCTGTAAAATTTGAGAGGATAATTGTCGAGGTGCCAGCGAGCTTTGAAAAAAAATAATCCACAGCCCTATAACTAAGTATTACGGACAATTTTTCGCCTTCCGCCACCCAGCCGCTACTGCCTCCGCCTCCGTACAGAAATATCTTTCCCCTGAGCTGGTATCAATCACCGTCTTATCGTAGCTGGCACAGCCAGGGACATGATATATTTTCTCGCCTGTAATGTTACCTTTGATGTCGCACTGTGGCGTTGTCGGCTGTGTATCCGGAGCGGGCGCTACTATGGCAGCACCCGACGAAGCACTACCACTGCCGTCCGAACAAGCAGATCCCCACAACCCACGCTTGTTAACCCTGGCTTCCTGTTCAGCTTGTTTAAATTGTTCTTGGTATTTTACGTCCGGAGGATATGAAGATGAATTAGCATAGCCTTGCCGCACAAGATAGTCGTTCACGAACGTGTCCCCCACATAAACATAACGAAGAAGACGGCCATAACGATCGGTCTCGGACACATCCTTCTCCAAACGAACTCGTTTACCTGCTACTAAACTGGTGTTTTTGGCTGAGGCTTCTTTGCCAAAACACTGCACCGGCTTGTCCGGGTGTACAGTCTCCGGCGTGTCTATTCCGATGTAACGGACTTTTTGTCCAGTCTCAAGCTCAATAGTGTCACCGTCGATGACACGCTTTACTAAAACCCCCTCAACTGCAGCTGGCTGTTGCTCGACTTCAGTGGACACCGCCTGTGTCGTCTCAACAGGTTGAACCACAGCTTCGACTACTGCCTCCACTTCAGGCGAAGACGTCGCTACTTCCTCGGCTTCAGCTAACGGTGTCTCTTCTGATTGCTGCAACACGGTTTCAGTAACCTGCGGTGTCGGGGATTTTGAGAAAAATGCCCACGTCCATGTGCCACCGATGAACAAAGTCGGAATAACAATAACGGCAACGGCAATATTACGCAGTCTGCTTTGCGGCATGTAGCGGTAAACGGCATATACCAGTAACCCTCCAATGGTAAATGGCCAGAGTGCCAGAGCGGCAATGACCACGACTGGAATGGTAATCAGTTTTGCCTTGCCGGTGAAAAGTTGAGATGGTTTGAGGTTCACCATAGTTATATGCTTTCGTTGTCTACTACAAACTCCTCAAAGGATTTACCAATACCAAGCGTGTCGTATGACTCAAATACCTTATGCCACTCACCATCCTCATAAATAAGTTTGGTAATGTCAGAAAATTCTCCTGTATTGGCAGTGATCGTTATTCTCACTTCGGCCGCATTCTCAAGAAGAGTAACCGTGCCGACCTCCGCTTTCTCAATTTGGATAACACCGCTTAAATCGTTTTTATCCAGCCATTCCTGCCTCTGAAGATACTCATCCTCTGATAGTTGCGACTTGAGTTGATTGTCCAGTAAACGATATTTGGCCCGATGATCATTGAACTTGGCGGCCTCCCAGAATTCCTGCACACGCTTGCTCACAAATTCTTCTGTTTTTGGTTCGCCACGTTTATTGTCTTTAGTTTGCTTAGTTGTCTCGCTATTGGTTGGCACCGAGCTACTTGCCGGTAGTTTATTACGCAATACTAAGATATAAGCACCGCCACCAAGAATAGTTAATGTAAGAATCACTACGATGGCAACTATAAATTTATTCATATTTTTGATTATTTTTAGTAATTAGCTGTCCTGGTGGAGAAACACAAAGCCCGCCGCCAGCCGGGACCTTTCGATCCCCATACGGGTTTCCCCGCATGACGTAGGACACGCTGCTAAACGACGGGTTTAGTGTGTCCTACGCTTTGCATGCCATGCCGCGCCAAAAGGCACGGTTTAGGCAAATTTGATTGTAGTCTCATATTGCCATAACCATTGTTTCTGGCAAGCACGCTTGCTCTGGCTGCTCTGGTTGTATAGGATGAAAGAATGAGTGATTTGAAGACCATAAAGGATTTGCCGGGAGCGCAGCAGAAAATGCTGGATGTTATTTTGTCTTTCCGTCGGCCATCATTTCGCACATCTGATGTAGTTGAGAAAACGAAAACAGATGATATGAATGGTCGCTCAGTCGGTGCGATATTGGGGTCGCTGCATAAAAATGGCTACCTCGTTAAGGTACAGGGTGGTCGCGATAAGTTATGGCGACTTTCGGATGAAGTAGAAAACTCGAAGGATGGAATCAGAACCCAGCTAACTGAGGTCAAGCAGTATTGGAGCCATATATGAGTAACCACAAGAACATATCAAATACGATCTGGAATGTAGCTGATTTGCTGCGCGGCTCATGGAAAGCGCATGAATATCAAGACGTCATATTACCCTTTACCGTTCTAAAGCGATTAGATGCGGTGCTTGAACCAACAAAAGATAAAGTTATTACCCGGTACAACGAGCTGGACGGAAAGGTGTCCGATTTGAGCATCTTGCGCAGAATTACCGGATACGATTTCTACAATACTTCTCCTTTTACTATCAGCACGTTACTCGATGATCCGACGCATATCGAGAGAAACACCCGGAATTATATCAATGGTTTCAGCCCCAATGTTCAGGACATATTCAAAAAGTTCAAATTTGAAGTACAGCTTGAGCGGCTCAAGGGCGGCGACCTCCTGTATTTGATTCTGAAGGAGTTCAAAAAAATAGATCTTCATCCTGATAGGGTACCGAATGATGTTATTGGGACAGCATTCGAAGACCTTATTCGCCGTTTTGCTGAGCAGTCTAATGAAACGGCTGGGGAACATTATACGCCCAGGGACGTTGTGCGGTTGATGACCTCACTGATGTTTGCTGGCGAAAAGGATAAGCTACAGAAGGCAGGTGTATCGATTACCTTGTACGATCCGGCCTGTGGTACAGGAGGAATGCTAACGGTGGGTAAAGAATTTATTCTCGATCACTACAACGATAAGGCCAATGTTTATCTATTCGGCCAAGAGCTTAATAGCCAAACGTATGCTATCTGTAAGGCAGATATGCTGCTCAAGGGTGAAGACCCGGAGCGGATCAAGGGCGGTGACCCTGAACACAGTAAGGCAAGCACACTCTCAAATGATGAGTATGTCGGTACACAGTTCGACTATGTTATTTCCAATCCTCCCTATGGCGTGGAATGGAAGAAAGATGCCAAAGCAGTAAATCACGAGGCAGAAAGGGGATTTGCTGGCAGGTTTGGGGCTGGACTGCCAAGTATTTCTGATGGACAACTGCTATTCATTCAGCATGTTATTTCAAAATTGAAGGAGCGAGAAGCAGGTGGAAGCGATGCAGTCATTATTACAAATGGCTCGCCACTCTTTACGGGTGATGCAGGACGTGGAGAAAGTGATATTCGCCGCTGGCTGTTTGAGAAGGATTATATTGATACGATTATTGCTTTACCCGAAAAGCTTTTCTTTAACACTGGGATTCCAACATACGTTTGGATATTTTCTACTCGCAAGCCAAGCAACAGAAGAAACAAAGTTCGATTGGTAGATGCGCGTAACCGAAAAACGCAGCTGCGCAAAAACTTGGGTGATAAGCGATACGAAATTTCCGACAGCAATCTCAAAGAAATTGTCGAGGATTATGTAGATGAAAATACAAACGGGAATGTGAAAATATTCGACACTCGTGAATTTGGTTATCGTGCAGTCACCATTCAGCGCCCTTTGCGTTTGAAGTTTGAGCTAAATGAAGAATCAATTGAGCGCGTGAAAAACCAAAAAGATTTTCTCAACGATTTACCCAGCAAGAAAAAAGGAAAGAAAGGCGAAGAGGAGAATACTGTTTGGCAAGAGTTGCGTGGCAAGATATTTGGAGCCCTACAGAGTCTGTCCGGCAGCACATACATGAACCGAGATAAATTTCTGGATGACTTAGAGGCGTCATTTGAGCATGCTGGCATTAAAGTCCCGACCAAGTACAAGAAAATCATCTGGAAAGAAATTGGTCGGCATAATGACGAAGCTGAGATTTGCATGGACAAGGACAGAAACCCTGAATCAAATAACGAGCTGAAAGACATAGAGCGTGTGCCGCTCAAGGAAGATATTCAAGAGTACTTTGAGCGTGAAGTGAAGCCATACATTCCCGACGCTTGGATCGACGAAAGCGTAGTAGATGAAAAGGACGGTAAAGTGGGGAAGGTTGGTTACGAGATTCCGTTTACTCGGTATTTTTATAAGTATGTGCCGCCACGTGACCCGAGTGAGATTGAAGCAGAGATCAAAGAGATTGAGGGTAAGATTCTTGAGCTAATGAAACAAGTGTAAGTTATGTCTATTGCTTCAGCCACAACTCAAGAATCGCAATTGCCTTGGTTTGAAGACTATCCAGAGAATTGGGAAGTAAAACCTGCTCGCGCATATTTATCACAGACGAAAATAAAGAATGATGGACTGCAAGAGAAGAACCTACTCTCTCTCAGCTACGGGAAAATTATAAAAAAAGATATAGAGGGTTATTTTGGCTTACTTCCCGCATCGTTTGAGACATATCAGATAGTTGCTCCAGGACAAATCGTACTAAGATTGACCGATCTCCAGAATGATAAAAAAAGTTTGCGATCGGCCTTGGTGAGGGAGCGAGGAATTATCACATCGGCTTATGTTGCAGTGAAAGTGGAGAGGTGTTATAAGCCAGAATATTTGAATTACTTGCTCAGGGCATATGATAAACAAAAAGTCTTTTACTTCTTGGGTGGTGGAGTTAGGCAAACGGCTGATTTTTCAGACTTTAAGAAATTGCCAGTGTTATGTCCTCCGCGAGATGTACAAGAAAAAATCGTGGAGTATCTGGATAATAAGCTTGCAGCAATCATTGAAGTAATCGAGAAAAAGAAAAAACTTATTGAGCTTCTTAGACAACAGCGGGTTGCAGTTATTACTGAAGCTGTTAAGCAGAGTGAATATCGTAAGGATATAGATATTGATCTTGGGAATGTGAGTAGTACGCCAAAAAGTTGGAATCGCAAAAGGCTTCGCTTCTTAACAGATATAAATCCTAAAAGGAGCAAAGTTTCTAATTTAGAAAATATTAAAGTCACTTTCTTACCAATGCCGTTGGTTTCTGAAACTGGCGCGTTGGATTTATCTGAAGAAAAAGATTTAAATGCTGTCTATTCTGGGTATACGTACTTCGCGAACGGGGATGTTATTGTGGCGAAGATCACTCCCTGCTTTGAGAACTACAAAGGGGCAGCGGTAAGAGGCTTGCTCAATGGGGTTGGCTTTGGCTCAACCGAGTTTCATGTACTCAGACCACTCGGCGAATTGAATTCACGGTTTCTTTACTATGTGACAATGAACCATTTCTTCCGAAGCTTAGGAGAATTAGAAATGCACGGGTCTGCTGGACAGCAGAGAGTGCCGACCCTCTTTATTCAGGATTTTATTTGTTCATACCCCGATAGGGGTGAGCAAGATGAGATAGTTAAACATTTGGATCAAGAGACAAGTCGCATAGATGATTTGATAGAAAAAACTACGGAGGAAATAGAAAAACTTTTGGAGTTTAAGGCTTCGACTATCTACAGTGCTGTAACAGGAAGAATCAAACTATGAACCTACAAGAATTCGTAAAAAATGTATTGGTTAGTATAGACAAAGCTGTCGATGAAGCTCGGGGAGAAACGCGGCGCGATATAAGATTTTCCGATACAAAGGATCAGCGCACGGTTGAATTTGATATTGCCGTTGCTGTTGAGGAGAAAAACTCTAAAAGTGGCAAGGCTGGTATTCGCGTTCTGCAATTTGCTGAAGGTGGTGGAGATATTGCCAAAGAAAACAAAAATTCAACAGTAAGTCGCGTAAAATTTGGTGTCCATATAGAAGCAATGACCAAAGAGGAAGACGCGCAACAGCAAGCGCAGATTGAAGCGATAAATAGAGAGAATCGTAACGATTTTGAAATATAGCTATGTCACCTACACTCAAAAACCTGAAAGAAGAAGCATTTGAGAAGCATATATTTAAAGTGTTGGGCGATATGCATGGGTATAGGCTGCGGGATGCTGAAAGTAGTTACGACAAGAAGCATGTGCTGGATCATGAGTTATTGTTTGAGTTTTTGCGATCGACACAACAAGAAAAAATGGAGCGGCTGGAGGAGATGTATGGCGAAAGGTTGGAGGAGCGATTGATTGAGCGTGTAGCTAATGAGTTATCAAGTCGTGGTGTCATTGATGTGCTTCGCAATGGGATTGAGGAAGGTCCGGTTCGTTTGGAGATGATGCACTTCAAGCCCACGAGTGGGTTGAATCCAGAAGTGCAGCAACTATATAAAATGAACATTTGGTCAGTGATGCGTCAGGTGTATTTCAGCGAGAAAACGGAGCAGTCAGTAGACCTAGTGCTTTTTGTGAATGGTATTCCTATTGCTACTGCGGAGCTAAAGAACGCAATCACGGGGCAGACGGTTAGGCATGCAATGAGGCAATATAGGACGGACAGGGATCCAAGAGAATTACTGTTCACATTTAGGCGCTGTGCGGCTCACTTTGCCGTCGATACAGATGCGGTTTACGTTACGACAAAGTTAGCGAAGCAAAGCACCTTCTTTTTGCCGTTTAACCAGGGATATAAGAATGGGGCGGGCAATCCCCCGTCAGAAGATGGTCACCGAACGAAGTATTTGTGGGAGGATGTGTGGTCGCCGGACAGTTGGCATGATTTGCTAAAGAATTTTATTCACGTTTTTACCGAAATAAAAGAGGGAAAGGACGGAAGGGAGTATCCAGTTGAGATTCAGGCATTTCCCCGATTTCATCAGCGGAAAACGGTGTCGGATATTATCGACTCGGTAAACAGGAATGGTGTTGGTGATAACTACTTGGTTCAACACAGCGCAGGTAGTGGTAAAAGCATGACAATTGCTTGGACGGCCTTTCGGTTGGCTGAGTTGCATAATGATGCCAATGAGAAGGTGTTTGATACGGTGATCGTTATGACTGACCGGCGCGCGCTGGATCAGCAATTGCGCGAAACGGTCTCCGCGTTTGAACAGACGCAAGGATACTTGGTGGCGATTGATGAAAAGTCGAGTAAGTCTCAGCAATTAAAGAATGCGCTAGAGTCGGGTGCAAAGGTGATCACCACGACGATTCAGGCATTTCCTGTAGTAGCTGAAATTATAGAAAAGCTACCGGGTAAGAAATTTGGCTTGATTATCGATGAAGCTCACTCGTCGCAATCTGGCGAGACTTCGCGCACTATCAACGAGGTTCTTGGTGGCGAGTACGAAACCGAGGAAGATTGGATACTCCAGCAAGTAGAGAACCGGAAACAGCCAGGTAATTTGAGTTACTTTGCATTTACAGCTACGCCAAAGTCTCAGACGATAGAACGATTTGGCACGCGCATGGAGGATGGGTCGTACCGGCCATTTAGCCTGTGTTCGATGAAGCAAGCGATCGAGGAGAGATTTATCCTCGATGTGTTGAAGAATTATGTGACCTATAAGCGGTACTTCAAAATGATTGAGGATTTACCGGATGATCCAGAAGTGCCACGAAATCGTGCGCTCACGACCATAATTCGCTATGTGGATCTGCATGAGGATGCGATTACACAAAAAATCGATATTATGATGACCCATTTTGACACAACGGTAAGTAGCAGAATTGACGGCAATGCCAAGGCAATGATCGTAACTCGGTCACGCGAGGCGGCGGTGAGATATAAGCTGGCATTCGATAAATATGTCAAAGATCATGGGATTTCATACCGGTCTCTGGTTGCGTTTACTGATTCGATCAAGGTTGATGGAGAAACCTATACCGAGACAGGTATGAATGGCGGAATTCCAGAGTCTCATACTGCAGAGGAGTTTAAGAAACCTGCCTACAAATTCTTAATTGTGGCTGAGAAATATCAGACAGGATTTGATCAGCCACTACTAACTGCTATGTACGTCGACAAGACGCTGTCTGGTGTCCAGGCAGTTCAGACACTAAGTCGTCTCAACCGCACTGCACCAGACAAGGATGAAGTATTTGTTTTGGACTTTGTTAATGACGCTGAAGATATAAAAGAAGCGTTTGATCCGTACTATACGACTACAATCCTGTCGGAAGGTACTGACGTGAATACTTTGAATGATCTCCGTCGTGATATTCAAGCAGTTTACCCTATTCCCACTGATGCTCTTGATGAGTTTGCGAGCGTTTTGGGTGGCGCATCAGAAGGTGTGCATGAGAAAGCAAATGCCATCTTGGATCACTATGTAGAAGATATTACTAAGCTTGAGCCGGAGAAATATGAACTCTTCAAATCGAAGGTTTATCGATATACGAAGAGCTATCCGTTTGTGGCATCGGTATTGGATTTTGTAGATGTATCTCATGAGAAGTTGTTTTTGTTTCTTAAGTATTTACTGAAGAAGCTTCCACGCGATTCGCGTGGTGGCCCACTGAATATTTTGGATTTGCTTGATCTAGAGGATATTCGTGTTGTGCGAAAAATGAGTGGATCTATTGCGCTTGATGAAAGCGAAACCGATCTTAAGGAAGATGAGGGAGATGGTGAGTTGGAGAAGCAGGAGGAAGAAACTGAAGTGTTATCTGAAATTATTCGGACTGTTAACAAACAATGGGGCGCGGAATTTGGTGAGGAACAACAGAAAACGCTGAGTAAAATGGCGGAGGCATTGGCTTCTGATGAGGAGTTCAAGGACGTGGTGAAAAATAGCAGTCGGCATGGCGCAAGTCTTAAGTTTGCGGATTCATTCAAAGACAAATATGACGATCAGTATGAAAATGACCAACGGCTCTGGGAACAGCTAACCAACAATCCTGACCTTCGAGAATATGTGCGCGAGAAGATGTTCGATTACGCTCTGCGTAAGATCGAGAAGCAATAACTATGAAAACTAAGGATGGTCTATGGCGACTCAGCCCCAGCAGTTTATATGCCTACACGGAATGTAAATCGTGCTTCTGGGTGAATAATCACTATCGGCGGATGCCAACATTGCCGCTTCTGCTGAACACGGCGATGGATAGCATTTTGAAGGCACGCTACGACAAGTACCGAGCTGACGGTAAGTTTCCACCTGAAGCCAAGGAGCTTGAGGATGAGGGAATACAGCCATTTCAGGATTTGAACCAACTAAACGACTGGCGGGAAAACATTCGATCTCTCGAAGTTGTAAATGAAGATGCCGGCTACCGATTAGTTGGAAAAATCGATGATGTTTTAGTTGAAGCTGATGGGCGGCTAGTGCCAGCGGACTATAAATCATCTGGCAATGCTCCGGCTGAGGATAAGCAAAAATACTACATAGATCAGCTGACGGCGTATGGCCTCATGTTTCGTCATCACGGCCACAAAGTATCTGATCGCGCCTATCTCCTCCACTACTTCGTGAAGGACAAGAATGATCCGTCAGTTGAGGTGAAATTTGATAGTCACGTTGATCTGGTTGATATAGATTTAGATGGTTTGCAGAAAAAACTGGTAGATATGGTGGAACTGCTTAACGGTGATTACCCCGGCCACAATCCGGAGTGCAAGAATTGCTCGTATTACGATGAGCGGAATGGTTATGTTGGCTGATACATTATGGATAATAACTACTGGTATTACACGCTAAGTGCGGTTCCCCAAACTCTCGCGGCTATGATTGCCCTCGCGGCAACGTTCTCTGTATTTAAACTCGACCACGTTTCGAGGAGGATTGATGACGTTCGACTTGATTTGAGAAGGTTTATTCTTCTTGCGACCTCGAAGTTTGATAAGGACAACGAGATTCATGAAATTGAACGTTTGAACCATAGAGAATTTCTGGCGTTGTATGAGAAGGGTTTGGAGACATTAAATTCCAAAGATGATTATTTAGGCTTGGGACAACAAATGTTTGGGAAGTATGCAGCAGAGATGAAGAGAATAATACAATCCGAGTGGCACAGTTTTTATTCTCCTAAACCATTTAGGATCATGGGATACCTCGAGATGAAAAGGGATATTTTCAAGAATTTGCTATCGGCTAGAAACGAAAGCCTGTCAGCGTTGTTAAGGAGTTTGTCACTCACTGTTTTCGTTATAGTTGTTTCTCTGATTGTGCTGCCGAACTTCAACTTTTTTTCCGGCTCGTTGGTGGTTATATATGCAGTAGTTGTAGGTGCAGTAATAAGTTTAGCAGTGACGGCCGTGAGTGTATGGAAAATTTCACAGATTTGAGACTTCTATAAAAGGAATATGCCGCTGCAAACTATTCTAACTGAATGGGCTATCAAGAGGGGATTGGATGCATTCGTGAGCGTCTTGTTTGGTTTTTTGAATCCCTTTGTCAAAGTTATCGGCTTTAAGGCAACTACAGATCCTGTAATGATTTTCTATGGAAGTCTTGAAGCCGTGGCTCTGGTTGGCACTACGGAATCCCATCCTCTGCCAACACGTGATGTTGGCAACGACCCACAAGTGCCTCTTGGCAGTTATCAACTGCCGCCAGATCTATCATTAATAACTACCGAAGTGGCCTATAGGACTCAGACCGGTAACACCATTCGTGGGCCTCAGAAACTTATTGCGGAGTGTGAGGCACAGGTTATCGGTGATATAGGAATGTTGTTAGCGCGATCAGGAAGACCTGGTTTGCGGTCGGTAGAATTACAGGCTGGCGGATATGAATTACGAGAGACGTACAACAGAACAACGTTTGCAATAGGTGGCCCCACTTCAAATGTTGTTACTAGGCAAATTCTCAGCGCCGAGGGCGCTCGATTTAGCACTGATGGCTCTCATATCCTAGACAGAAATGGGCAAAGATTTGCAATCGATAGTTCACAACCATATGACTACGCAATTTTAAAGAAATCGTTAAATAAGTGGGCGCGAAGTCCTGATATGCCTTATTTTTCCTTTGTTATGGCTGGTTTAGGCGAAAGTGGCACTCGGGGAGCCGGAAGATATTTTCTTACTCATATAAAATCATTAAAGGGAAGGTATGGAAGCAATGGTTTTGAATTGGTGTTGAAGGTAAATATCAATGATCCGCAGGACATTACGGTAGTCAGCTTTTGGGAGGATAAAATTGAACTTGGGTAATATTACGGCCGATGAAGAGTGAAGTTCACTTGAGTCCACGTCAACATTACGAGGATTTATTTGATCGAATAACCGTTGACTCTTGCCGTGAGATAGAACGGATTTATTTAGGGTACGAGTTTGATCCTGATAAGAAGTCGGGGGAGGTTCCGTCACAAGCAGCCCAAGATGCTATACGAAAAATGAATACCGAGCTGCGCCTAATGTGGGAAATCGGTAAACGCTATTCAAAACGAGAACAAACTATTAACGATTGGATTGACGGCGACAAAGCAAAGGATGAGATGCTCGAAAACGCCCAACCACCGCGTGGCATTCGCTGTAATGGGTGTGCTGGCCACATGACTCCAAGTATGAAGACCTTATACGACTTGTTTAATTCTCCTGACCGCGTTCTGTTTTTCTTTGACTGCGATAATGGATGCAAGGAAAAACGGGCAATGTTTGAGAATGGCGATGAATATAAGCCCAAACCGTATCTATGCCCTGATTGTGGAAGTGAGCTTGATGATGACTCAGAACGGAAAGGTGACGTTATCACCACCAGCTACAAATGCTCTGATTGTGGGCATGCGCATAAGGAGGAAATGGACATGACGCCAAAGAAAGAAGCGATAGATCCTAATTTTGAGAAAGATCGCAAACGTTTCTGTCCTACTGGCAAGAAAGCGGAGCGGTATGTGCAAGGTGTACAGAGCATGCACGATGTGTCTCGACTCGTTACGGAGTGGAGGCAGAAGGACAAGGATAGGCCATATTACGATGAGATCAATAAAATGAATAAGCTGACCGTTCCCCAGCTAGGGGTGCAGCTTAATGACGCAATGAAAGATACCGGATTTATTAAGTTGGAATTGTCACCTCCTGATGTTGATCAGCAGGTGGTGGTGTCATTCAGCGTGCAGGATGAACGCAGCGACCGTGAGGGCAAGTCGAGTGAGTATGACTTTAAGCGGCTACTGAAGCAGTTTTTGGCTAATACGAACTGGCGGCTCATGAGCGATGGGGTTCATTATCGGCTCGGTGTACTGACTGGACGTTTGAAGGGGTACGACAGGGAAGCGGATATGATGGAATTAGCCAAGCAGCGGCTAAAAAAGGGTAAGCCCTGAACGTTGGTGCATGTTGCAGGGATAAGTTTTGGCCGTAGCTATGGACAGACCATTTTGCATGACTTACAATATGGTCATGAAGTTAAAGAAATTAGCACAAACCCTGGATGATATACGGCACGAAAACGGTGATGAGTATTGGTATGCTCGTGAGTTGTTCCCTCTGTTGGGGTACCAGAGCTACCGGAGCTTTAAATCGGTCATAGAGCGGGCAAAAGAAGCTTGTCAGAATAGTGGACAACTTATCCACAACCATTTTGCGGGCGTGCGCAAAATGGTCAAACTGGGGTCGGGGGCTTTGCGGGAGATAGAAGATGTGACGTTGAGTCGGTATGCCTGCTATTTAATAGCGCAAAATGGGGATCCACGCATTCCAGAGATTGCTTTTGCCCAAATGTACTTTGCGCTTCAGACGCGCAAGCAGGAGCTGATAGAGCAAAGCGCCGAGGAAATTGAGCGGCTGGTGAGCAGGCGGCAGTTGACGGAAACGGAGAAGGAGTTTGTTTCGGAGATATACAAGCGAGGCGTGAGGGATGCCACTGATATTGCCCGGATTAAAAGTAGCGGCGATGAAAAGCTTTTTGGGGGATTGAACACACGGCAAATGAAGCGAAAGCTAGGCGTTAAACGAGCTGTTCCCCTTCCGGATGTTCTCCCCAGCGTAACTCTCAAAGCGAAAGACCTTGCCACGGAGATGACGACGGTTAATTCACGGAGTAAAAGCTTATACGGCGCATCTGTGGTGAAAAATGAGCATGATGAAAACAACGAAAGCGTTCGCAGGACGCTTACGCAGCGCGGTATATATCCTGAGCGGTTACCCGCAGCAGAGAATACAAAACGAATCGAAAGCCGTCATCGCCGGATGCAGAAGCAGTTGGCCAAAGAAATGATTCAAAGCCTACCTGACGGATCAGAATCCTGATTATTGATAGAGTTTGGCCGGTGGTGGCTGTGAGTGAACGATTCTCCCCCGCTGATCGCGCTGGACGATTACACGTGCCTTGCGGGGCTTAGGAGGCCAAAACGTAAAGGTGAATGGGATCAGTTCAAAGGTTGGGGTGGTAACGCTCCGATCCCGATCTGTAGTGCCATGGAGCAAATGTACGGGGGAATGAGCGTTTGGTCAAAAATTACCAGTCGTCATATAAAGAAGAGCTTGGAGTGTTGCTGAGAGATGAAGACGCGCTGCGACGGGCGTTGCATGGAGTATCCACCAAGAAAACAAAAGAGCGCGGTTTTGGTTTACGGACCTCGAAGGATGTTGTCTGCAAGGCTCTCGGCGGTAGTTTTATGTTTTTATCGGGCAGCGCGGCGATCATTTCAGGGGGACGAAATGATCGGATAGTCCGTTTGCCTGATTTTGCTTGGCAGGGCGTTATTGTGGCCTATCGGGTGCCAAAACCGACTGGCCCAGTTGACATATATAGTTATCTGGAATAACTATGGTTGACTGGTACGCTATACTATAGACATGAGCACAATCACCACAATCAATATGGCAACCCTGGTAGCTCCGATTATCTCGTCTCGGGATGTGATGTCGGCTGTACGAGAAGAAGTTGAACGGCAGTTACAACCTGTCGTGCAGCTTGATTTTGCCGATGTGCAGTTTATTTCCCGCTCGGCTGCCCATGAATTGCTGCAAATGAAAGAGCAGTTGGCTAACAAAGATCCCAAGATTCAAGTGGAGTTTCAGAATACGAGTGGCGATGTGGCCAAAATGCTCCGGGTAGTGGCGTCAAATAGGGCAGTGCCACAGCAGTCGATCGAATCAGCCGAAATTAAAGCTGTCTCTATTGACGAGTTAACGCACGATAAACCGGCACCTCTTGGATTTTTCCGACGTCTTTTCGTGCAGTAATCAAACATTAGGCGGGGGGTAATGGTGTAGGGAAACGCTGCTTCTGGCACGGCTGATCGTTTAATGTGGCCAAGTTCGTCCCAATTTACAATAATCCGGCCTTTTATGGGCTGGGGTTTCGGGAAAGTAAATTTGAAGGGCGGCGCTTCGACTTGGCTCGGCGTGAAGGTTCGGATGCTGTCCTGCGTATGCCGATCTGTAAAGCCATGGAGCAAATGTACGGGGGAAGGAGGATTTGGTCAAAAATCTGCTCACACCAAATCTGTTTTAGGTACGGACATTTGGCGGTTTTTGTAATTAAGAATTAATGAGCATTTCGTTGGGTGTTTTTCCCTGGAGTCCACAATGTTCCAAGTTGTTGTATTCCATATTCCAACGTTTGAGCTTTCGGCGCAAATCAGCTA
>JAUYKA010000026.1 GCA_030698495.1 bacterium | reverse complement strand
TGACGGTTACTTTGAGCCCTTGTAAGGAAAAGATTTCGGCGATATTGTTAGCCATAAAGGCGGTTTGTGTTAAGGATGTTGGTTTGTCCCTACACTAACCGCCTTTTGTTAGTTTTGCACCACCATAAAGTGAGAAGAGCCAAATAATTTTGACAAATTTACCGCTTTCCTCCACTATTTACTAATTACTAATAGCTAGTAGCTAATGTCTAAACTATCAGTCATCCAAACCGGCGGAAAACAATATATCGTCACTGACGGCCAAAAAGTTCGTGTTGACAAAATGGACACTGCCGCCGGCAAAAAAGTAACCTTCAAAGAAGTTCTCCTGACCAGCGACAGTAAAACCACTACTATTGGCACTCCCTTAATCAAAGGAGCCAAAGTAGAAGCGAAAGTCTTAGCACACGTCCGTGGTAAAAAAGTAACCGGCGTAAAAATGAAAGCTAAGAAACGCCATAAAAAACTGTTCGGCCACAAACAGCACTACACGGAAGTCGAGATCACCAAAGCGTAAAACTCAAAACGAAAAACGCAAAAAAACAACTTAAAACTAAAAAGACTTTCCGGCAACGTCGCCGTATGCTTTAAACTTTTTGTTGTAGTTTTAAGTTTTTCGTTTTTCCTTTTACACTTTTCTCCTACTATTAATCGCCGCGGTCAGCGTCATCGCGTCGGCAAACTCAATATCGCCGCCTGTCGGCAGACCGCGCGCCAAACGCGAAATAGTAATTTTTTGATCCGCCAGCTGACTGACTATATACCTACTGGTAACATCACTTTCCATTTTATGGTCCAACGCAATTACCAACTCATCGACTTCTCTATTTTTCAAGCGCTCAAATAACTCGCTAAGCGTCAACTGATCCGGTCCCACTCCGTTAATAGGGGACAACACACCGCCCAAAACGTGATACAACCCGTCGTAAGCGCCCGTGCGTTCAATCGCTTCCACATCCAGCGCGTCTTCCACCACGCACAACAGTCGCTTGTTTCTCATCTCGCTCCGGCAAATTTCGCAAACATCATGCTCCGCCAAATTAAAACACACCGAACATATATGCACATTGGCGTGCAGCTCTTTTACCGTATCCGCCAGTTTAGCCACCAGACCGGCCGGCTGACGCAACAGATGCAGAGCCAAACGCTCCGCCGTTTTGGGACCAATCCCCGGCAGTTTCGTCAGCTCTTGTGTTAAATCCCTAACCGCTCTTGGCAACATACACTAAGCAAGATAAGCCAATAAGCAAGATAAGTAAAATAAGTTAATAAGCGAGATAAGCTGGGGAGGCTTAACTTGCTTATATTTCTTATCTCGCTTACCTAGCTTACCCCACAGTCATTTTCTCCGGTTCCTCCATCTCCGCTAGCTCTTCGTAATCTCCATGATCATCAGGCTCCGTGTAAGATACAAATCGATTATGAAAACGCAGCGGCACTTCACCCGTCGGCCCGTTACGATGTTTTTCTATCAACAATGAAATATCCATGGCCTCCGGCCGCTCGGCTTCATCGTCATCCAATGGCGGTTTATGAATAAACAACACTACATCACTATCCTGTTCGATACTCCCGCTTTCTCTTAAATCCGACAGCCTCGGCCGCTGATCGGTTCTCATTTCCACCGCGCGCGACAACTGCGACAGTGCTATAATCGGTACGTTCAGCTCAATCGCTAAACGTTTCAAACTGCGGGAAATATCCGATACCTCCTGCACGCGATTATCCACGTAGCGACTCGATTCCATTAACTGCAAATAATCAATAACTAAAAGTCCCAGCCCGTGTTCCGCCTGCAAACGCCGCGCCATTGTGCGCATCCCCATCACGCTGTTTGACGCGTGATCATCAATGTATATCGGTGCGTTGGATAACTCTCCCATGGCGTGACCGATGCGGGAAAAATCATCAAACTCGCCGCCTGTTTCCAACTTACCCGTGCGCAACCGCCATAAATCAACATGAGCTTGCGATGCCAGCAAACGATCCACTAATTGCTCCTTCGACATCTCCAAACTGAAGAAACCGACCGGCACTCCCGCCAGCGCCGCGTGGCGGGCAAAATCCAACGCCAGTGACGTTTTACCGACCGAAGGCCGTGCCGCCAAAATAATCAAATCCGATTTCTGCCATCCGGCTAACTTTAAATCAAGCGACCGAAAACCCGTGACCACTCCCCTTAAATCATGATCGCCTTTATGCAATTTATCGATGCGGACAAAAGCTTCCTCCAAGGCATCGGCAATCTTGGTAAAACTATATTGCTTATGATCCTGTGATACTCCGAATAGTTTTTGCTCCGCCTTATCCAAAACAACGTCCACTTCCTCGTCTTCCATAAACCCCATCTCGGAAATATCCGCCGCCGCCGAAATCAAACGCCGCAGCGTTGCCGTCTTCTTTACGATCCGCGCGTAATGCAGCACATTGCCTGCTGTCGGCACCACTGTGGCAATATGCGCCACGCTCACTTCGCCGCCGATTGTTTCCAACTCGCGTCTTTCCTTCAGGCGATTAGTAACCGACAAAACATCAATCGGCTCGCCCTTCTGGTATAAATCAACCATGCACTGATACAGCGTGCCGTAAGTCGATTTGTAAAAATCCGCCGCGTCCAGTAAGTCGGCGATCTTTATCATCGCGTCTTTATCGATCATTAAACTGCCTAACACCGACTCCTCCGCCTCGTAACTATGAGGCGGCACACGAACGGCAGATCTGGCACTCTTAGCCGTCATAGGTTTGTATTACTGGGCACACGACTCATAGCTAATGTAGCATACCGCCATCGCCCAAACCCTTCCAATGTGTATAAGTGGAAAACCTGCGCAGCGAGGACAGTAATATAGAAAAACACAAATTATCAAGCTGCGCTTGATCTGGCGTAGCCATGACAAACCTAACCAACAGGGCGACGTGTTTGTGTTTTAAAAGTGGTGTTTTGGGCTTTGTTTGGGATTTGTACGCGTCTGTGTTTTGTAGTTTTTTTACACCTATTGGCTGTATTTACTGTCTCCGCGCCTTCGTTCCCGCTGGCGTATCTTCCACCATATAGCCCATTTTCTCTATCTCCAGTCGCAAACGATCTGATTCCTTAAAATCCCGGCGTTCCCGCGCTAAATTTCTCTCCACTATCAGCGCCGACACCATGTCCGGCACTTCTTGTTTTAATGTCTTAAGCAGCGGCTTTATAACGCCGACAACCTTACCCATTTCCACAAGAGCGTGATAAGCCGTTGCTAAATGCTCCACCGGCTCGCGCTCGTCTATCATTTTATTCACCTGCGTCAAATATTGCCGCCACACGGCCAGCGCCTCCGGCGTATTCAAATCATCCGCCAGTGCCTTGCCAAAATCATCCATAACCTTCGCTTGGCTTTTTTCCTTCTTATCATCCAGCGCACCCGCGTCGGCCAGCCTCTGGAGCGTGTGCTTAATCGCGTTCAACATTTCCTGCGCTGCCCCCAGCGCCTCCCAGGTAAAATTCAGTTTGGTGCGGTAATGACTGCCGAACACAAACAAACGAAACGCCAGGGGGTCGTATCCTTTTTCCCGCAGCGTATCGAGAGTCAACTGCTCTCCCTCTCGCTTGGCCAATTTCTTGCCGTCCATCTGCAAATGGCTGTTATGCAGCCAATACCGTGCGAAAGTCCTACCCGTGGCGCCTTCCGATTGCGCTATCTCGTTTTCATGATGCGGAAACTTATTATCCTCGCCGCCCGTATGAATATCTATATCCGTTCCCAGATACTCCATACTCATCGCCGAGCACTCGATATGCCACCCCGGATAACCAACCCCCCAAGGTGAATCCCATTTTTGCCGGGCTTTTTTATCGAATATCCATAAAACGAAATCCGCCGGATGTTTCTTCTCCTCCCGCACATCTACTCGTTTACCCGCCTCCAAGTCCGCCACCGTATTGCCGGACAAACGTCCGTACGCGGGAAAAGCGTGCACGTCAAAATACACACCTGAACTTGTTATATAAGCCGTCTTTTTTCCCAACAGTGCTGCGATTAAATCACGCATCTGCTTAATGTGCGCTGTCGCCCGCGGATATTTATGCGCCGGCTGGATGTTCAGCGCCGCCAAATCAGCTGTAAAGTTTTCAATCTCTCTCTCCGCTAATATTTGGGGTGTGACTTTCTCCAGTTTTGCTTCCTTCGACAATTTATCCTCACCCGCGTCAATCTCATCCTGCGTCAAATGTCCCACATCCGTAATATTCGTAATTTCCCTTACCTCGTAGCCGAAAAATTCCAGTGACCGGCGCAAAAAATCAGCAAACAAAAACCGGCGCATATTTCCTAAATGCTGTCTTTTATAAACCGTCGGGCCGCAATTATAGATGCGCACCTTGCCTGCGTCACGCGGTTTAAACTTTTCTCTCTCCCGCGTCAGTGAATTGTAAAAAAATATATTGTGCATAACTGTTCTGTATTTCAATGATACCATAACAGAACAAAAAACAATTCTGTCCTTTTGGCAATCAAGGAGAAAATCTTGGTACTTACTTACGATTGCGACGGAGTCTTAGCGGAAGACCTTGCCCATACATACTTTGCGTGGGCCAAGCAACTCGGCTACAACTGGAATTTCGGAAAAGTGGTCGAAACCGGCAATTGGCAACTGGCAACCGGCCTAGAGCAAGACGAGTTGACCAAAATATACAACACGTTTCGTCGGGAAATCACCCCGACGGATCAACCCATCGCTGGTGCCCGCGAAGCAATTGCCGCCACCAACGGCCGCTCCAAACATATTGTTTCCTTACGCGGCCTTGCGCTTCTGAACGATACCCGGCGATTTCTAGAAGATAAGATCGGCCTTTTCCACGGCTACCACTTCGAGGAGGCCGACAAAGCCGGCAAGATCGCATCAATCGGCGGCATCTCGTTTGTTGAAGACAGCCTAAAACTTTCCCTGGCCGTGGCTGCCCAAACCACCGCTTGGACGTTTCTTTTCCCCGTCCGCGGTTTCAGCCGTTCCGTCACCAGCCGCGGCCGTCTCATCGTTCTCGCCGCCGAAAAACTCGCCGGCAACGTCACTGACGACAAATCGTGGCAACAGCTATGTCGCCAAGCCTGGCAGGAAATCACCGCCATTCAAAGCGATCTCCTACCGGTCTAACCAAGGCGCTTCGTAAAATCCCCGAAGCGCCTTTTCATTTCGCTGTATTTACTGTATTCACTGTATTTACTGTATTCGCTGTCCTCGCTTATTTTTCTGTCCGTACTGTCGTAGTAGTCGTGCTGTATTCACTGTATTTACTTAATTTACTGTATTCACTGTTAAAGTACTTTCTTTCTCTTAAACCGCAACAGGATAAACACCAATATCACCACCAGCAAGAACAACATTGTCCAGAAAATTATCAAAACCATCAGCGAGTTATTCGGCGCGAACGGATTCACCGCTTGCAGCAACATCAGCACGGGAATGGAAAAAATAGAATAATAAGTCAGCAGACGCAGCAACTCGTTCACTTTATGCTGCAGTAAACTCTCATTGGTTTGCGACAAATCATTCACGCTCTCATACAAACTCTCCAGCACCTCCCATAGTTTGTTCGTCTGTCCGTGCAGACGCCGCCACTGACTGCGCAATCCCACCACCAACAGTGCGTGTTGCGGCGGGTCGGTAAATAAATTAATCTGTGGCCTGATAACCTTGCGAAAATCCATCACGTCCCGTCGCAATACCGCCACTTCCTCCACCATTTTTCTCTCGTTGCCGCTGAAGATCGCGTCCTCCGCAATATCGATATGCTTGGCTAACCGCTCCAGCTTCTTAAACGCTCCCGCGTACATCGCGCCCGTTAAATGCAACGCCAAGCCCATTGCGCCGTCGCTCGTGTACTCCTCAAATTTATCAGGCACTTCTTGATAATCACGCATCAATTTTTCCAGTGACACAATCGGCTCCTGATGCACCGTCCACACTTTCTTCTCGCCCACAATTACATACAACGGCACACCCTTGGTTATCCGAACCTGCTTATCGAATACCGGCACATGAATCAAAATCAGCACGTACTTTTCCCGCCAGGCCACTTCTGGTCGCTGATGATTTTGCACTACAAATTCCGCATCGGCCGCTTCCAATTCGGACTCGCGCGCGAACTGCGCCAACTCCTCCGGCAGGGCTTCGTCGTAGTCGCTCCACACCAGACCGTCTTTTGCTGTTAGCTCCGAGACCATATACACTGACAGTATAACATGAATTCATCTAAAAAAATTCACGTCTTTATTTTTCCTGTCGTCTTGGCCGCCTTCCTGCCGCTGGCCGGTTGTACTACCAACACCCCCGCGCTGCCTCCTCCCGGCGGCACTTACCTTTCCACCAGCGCCGGCGCTTACTTCGATCAATCGGTAAAACGCTCTGACGAATCAGACACTGACATCGCCTCGTTCAATCTCCTTAAAGCCAACCGACCAGCCTTTAACCCTTCGTTGGTATACATCGCCGCCGCGGGACAGGGGATAGTTAAATCCGAAGACGGCGGTCAAAACTGGATACGCATCGGCACCCCCCTGGTTTACACCGCCGATGTTGTCGCTCTTGCCAACGGTGTCATTGTTGCCGCCGGTACCGACGCCAACGGCCAAGGTTTCGTCGTACGCAGTATTGATAACGGTGACAGCTGGGAATCTGTCTTAACCATTCCTGTACCCGTCAAACAAGGCGGCATCCAGCTTTTCGGCAACTCCTCCGCCACGCCGCAATCGGTTGTCATTTCCATCGCCGCCGATCCCTTTCACCCCGACCGCGTTATCGCCGGCACCAGCCTCGGCAACATACTCGTCGGCGAACAATCGGCCAAAACTTGGCGCACGCTTTACACGCTCTCCGGCGGCCCCTTTAACTACAGCGAACGCTCCACTTTCGGCATCACCGACATTATCGCCTCACCGCATGTCAACGGCGAATTCCTAATCATCACCGCTGACAGTAAACTTTATCGCGTTAACGACCACGAGCAAACCGAAATAAAAATACCGCGCGATTTAAGCGGCGACAGCTCTATAAAATTCGGCCAGAATAAAAAAGTTTTAAGTGCATCTTATATTTCTGAATATCCTAACGCCTTGTTTGTCGGTGTTGACGATGGCGCTGTCATTTCCCGTGACAAAGGAGCTAACTGGGAACAACTTAATTTACCCGTGGACACTGTCCAGCAATTTAACACATCAGTCGTCGCCGTCAGCCCGACCAACTCCGCCCGCATGTTCGTCGGCATCAACAGCGTCATCTACCGCTCCGAAGATGGGGGAGCCAACTGGAACACGTTCACCCTCGGCCTAAAAACGCACGCCATCACCTCTTTCCTGATAGACGCCAACAACGCCGCCAACGTTCTTCTTGTCACCTCACCTCTGAAATCCTAATTTCCCTTCCTTATAATAGTCTATTTCCACTTCGGAAGTGGAAATGGGCGGTTAACGAACTTATTTATTGCTTTATAGTAAACGGCTCAAGCGGCGGGTGAGCCGTTTATGGCTGGCTGGCGCTGAAAGGCGGGCGGTTTTTTGATTTTTGTTTTTGTATGCGTAGTGCGGTATAATGCAATATATGGGATATAAAATGATCGGGAAATGTAACAAGTGCGGCAAAATTACAGAAGTAGTTAAAAAAGGAGCTTTTGTGTTCTGTTCCTTTTGTCTAATTATGCTTAGTAATGTAACTGACATTTGTCATAGGCCACCAAAAGATGATTTACCGGCTATTATTCCAAGTCAATCAGTAAGTACTTCTTTTGGCAGTATATCAGCTGTGTCTGCGGCAAATAACTCTAGTACAACAACTACTTTGTATCCATATATAAATTGAAATGCCACAGCTTCAATTCAAGGGAAAGCAGTTTGTTCAGAATCATCATTTGGCGGTGAAGTATCGGGAGTTGATTCCACAAAAGGATAAAAGTCTGACGGATAAGGTGAGCCTGCATGATAATTTAATTATTCATGGCGATAATCTGGATGCTTTGAAGGCATTGTTGCCGATTTATGGCGGCAAAGTGAAGTGTATTTATATTGACCCGCCGTATAACACGGGGAATGAGGGGTGGGTTTACAGCGACAACGTGAATTCGCCGATGATTCAAGATTGGTTGAAGACGAATACGCCCGTGGATAACGAGGATTTAACGCGGCATGACAAGTGGCTGTGCATGATGACACCGCGGCTGAAGTTGCTGCGGGAATTATTGCGGGAGGATGGCGTGATTTTTGTTTCAATTGACGATAACGAACAGCATCATTTGCGGATGCTGATGGATGAGATTTTTGGAGTAGAAAATTTCATTGCAAATTTTCTTTGGAAAAAGAAGTCAACCTCAACAAACGTGAAAGGGTCTCAAGTGAGTTCTCAAGTGGAATATATTTTAGGGTATTCAAAGAGTGCTGAAGGGAGGATTAACCCCAGAACGAAGCTCGTTACCGAAAGAGAATATCCATATTCGGATGAAGATGGTAATTACAGACTAACGATTATTGAAAAGAAGCATGCGGGTTCTTATAAACGAGAATCGATGCGTTTCCCTATTCTTGGCGTTAAACCTCGCGAGGGTAAAAGGTGGCAAATTGGAGAAGAAAAGGCGCGCGATCTTGAATCACAAAATCGATTCATCATTGACAACGAAGTAGTTAAGCTTAAGATTTACGATTTTGAGGACAAAGACACCTTTTCTGCGCAGCCAACCCTATTGGAGAAATGTGGTTCTACGGACTCTGCACAGAGAATACTCACAGATATTTTTGGCGAAGCGGAAGCTTTTGATAATCCTAAACCAGTTGAGTTGCTGTTGCATTTAATTTTAATTGCTTCGGATAAAGATGATATTATTCTTGATTCTTTTGCCGGTTCCGGTACAACGGCCCATGCTGTATTGGCACAGGATGGCGGTAACCGTAAGTTCATTTTGGTTGAGATGGAGGACTACGCTAATAAGATTACGGCGGAGCGGGTGCGGCGGGTGATTAAGGGTGTGCCGAAGGCAAAAAATGAAAACTTGAAGAAGGGACTAGGCGGGACGTTCAGCTATTTTGAATTGGGCAAGCCTATTGAAATGGAGAGTATTTTGGAGGGCAAGAACATGCCAAACTACACTAATTTGGCGCGGTATGTTTTTTACACGGCTACTGGTGAGCAGTTTGACGAAAATAAGGTTAATAAGAAAAGAAATTATATAGGTGAGAGCTGTGATTATCACGTCTTTTTGTTTTATAAGCCGGACGTGGAGTATTTGAAGAAAACGGCGCTGACACTGGATATTGTTAATGAGATGAATAAGAAGCGACCGAAAGACGGCAAGCGGCGGCTGGTATTCGCGCCGGCTAAATACGTTGACGAGGAGACTTTGCGCCTGGCGCAAATAGACTTCGCGCAATTGCCTTTTGAGATTTATAGACTGGCGAAATGATAGTGAACGCTGCCAATCAAATTATGAGAAACTGAAAGACATAAGGTAGTATAGCGAACGATTCGTATTAGTTAGAGATTATGGAACTTAAGGAATACCAACAAAGATCGCTGGCGACTGTTAAGCAGTATCTGGACCTGCTGGCTGAAGAGCGGGGCGACGGGAATGTGCGCCACGCGAGTATGGATGCCTGGAACGCGCTTGGAATTAAGCAGCCGTATCGTGAGCGTCAAAACGGGTTGGGTAAGGATTTGCCGAATTTCTGTCTGAAAGTGCCAACGGGTGGAGGAAAAACGCTGCTGGCGGTTAAGACACTGGATTTGATAAACACAACTTACCGCAAGAAGCGTACGGGGTTAGTGCTGTGGGTAGTGCCGACGACGCAAATTTACCGTCAGACACTGCGGGCGCTTAATACCCGAGATCATCCTTACCGGCAGCATTTGGATAATGCCAGCGGCGGGCGGACTTTGATACGGGAAAAAATGGATCATTTTACGCCGGAGGATGTGACGGAAAATCTGGTGGTACTAATGTTGATGTTGCCATCGGCGTCAAGACAAACAAAAGAAACGTTAAAAGTTTTTAAGGATAATGGTTTTCAGGATTTCTTTCCGGCAGAGGATGACCGCGTGGCACAAGAAGCGTTGCTGAAAAAAGTACCTAATCTGGATTGTTTTACGGATGATGCCGGTTTTTGGGGGAAGCAGGTGAAAACATCACTGGGAAACGTTCTGCGTTTGCTGGAGCCGGTGATAATAATGGATGAGGGCCATAAGGCATACAGTCATATCGCGCAAGATACGCTACATGGTCTTAATCCTTCTATGTTGGTGGAGCTTTCTGCCACGCCGCCGGAAGAGAGTAATAAGCTGGTGGATATTGCGGGGCTGGAACTTTTACGCGAGGAGATGATTAAACTGGATTTGCATATTACTAACAAGGCAAGTACGGATTGGAAAGACACTTTACTGGCTACTAAATCAAAGCGTGATGTTTTAGAAAAAGCGGCACAGCAATATGAGGAGAATACGAGTACTTACATTAGGCCGATAGCAATTATTCAAGTTGAGCGTACTGGTAGAGAGCAACGAAGTGAGAAGTGGATTCATTCGGAAGATGTCCGCGAGCATTTGATTAAGGTGTTAGGTATTCCACCGGAACAGATTGCGGTTAAAACAAGCGAAAAGGATGAGTTAAAAGAAGTTGATGACGCTGGAGGATTAACTGATCGGAACTGTCAGATAAGATATATAATTACCAAGCAAGCTTTACAGGAGGGTTGGGATTGTGCCTTTGCTTATGTTTTAGCGATACTGACTAATCCGTCTTCAAAAAACGCATTGACCCAGTTGGTGGGCAGGATATTGCGACAGCCATACGCGCGAAAGACGGGTGTACCGGCGCTTGATGAAAGCTATGTGTTTTGTTTTCAGCAACGCGGAGAGGAATTGTTAAAAAAAGTGCGACAAGGCTTGGAAGGCGAGGGGTTGGGTGACTTAGCCAGCCGTGTAGCGGCTGGAGATGATGATGAAAGTGAAACGTCTTCAAATAAACGGGTTGCTAATGTTCGTTCGGAGTTTAAAAAAGCGGCGCAACAAACTGTGCTACCGATTTTTGTGGTGAAGGGTAATTCACATTGGCGGAAGGTGGATTTTGAAGCTGATATTGCTCATCTAGTGCCGTGGAACGATGTTAATTTAGAGCCATTGTTCAATTTGGTTTTGAATGAAAAAGAAGATAAGGACAAAGAATATATAGAAACCTTGTCAGAGAATAAGAGTGAGCTTATTAAGCAGAGGGATGTGTTGCAGTTGAGAGAAGGGGGCTTAAAGCTGGACGCCGTTTTTATGACGAGACATTTGTATGACATTGTGCCAAATCCCTGGGTGGCTTTTGAGCAAGGAAAACAAGTATTATCAGCACTGTTAAAGCGTAATAATGAGCGTCTTGTGGCAAATAATTTTGTGTTTGTAATAGAGGAGACACGTAAGTATTTAGCTAAGGAGCGGGATCGGTTAGCAGAACGAGTTTTTCGGCAGCAGCTCGATAATGGTAAAATTCGGTTTTTAGTTATAGGTGATAAAGTGGGTTATCGTTTTCATAAAAAACGTACAGAGGAAAGCGTGAAATGGCTAACTAAAGAGGACAGTACCCCGCTGCAGAAAAGTTTGTTTGATTTTGTGCCGTCGGAAGGATTAAACGAGACTGAACAACAAGTAGCTTGGTACATGGATGAGCAAGCCAAGTTGCTGTTTTGGTTCCGCAATGTAGCGCGTGTTGATTACGCCATTCAAGGCTGGCGGAAGAATAAAATTTATCCGGATTTTATTGTGGGCGCGCGTGACGATGATAATGCGCGGGTGGTAGACCGTGTTTATGTGGTGGAAACAAAAGGTAAGCACTTGTTGGGCAGTGATGATACGGAGTATAAGGAACGGGTGTTTGACGTGTGCAATAAAATGGCAAAAAAGCGGCGGTGGGGGGAACTAGGTATGAATAACACAGATATTAAGTTGCAATTTGAGTTGGTTCCAGAAGATGAGTGGCAAGCAAGATTAAATGAGATGATCAAATAGCCAGTGTGCAAAATGAAAAGTACGAGTGAAAATATTTTTGTCAAAGACCTGCGCGAATTTTTGGATGAGTATACAGCTTTTTCGAAAAAGTGCGAAGTTGTATATTTATTTGTCGAGATTCGTAAAATTTTGGAAAATGAGAGTAATCCATATAAGGATCTTAGGTTTTTTTGTAATTGGGTTATTCATAGTAGGTTAGACCGAGAAAGAACTACGAAATTATTATCTGCGTTACTTGATCGGGATATTAATACGTCGAAAAGTGGGCATGAAAATGCCAGGACGCTAATAAAGCTGAATAAAGATTTCTTTAATCAAAACAAGCTCAGAGTGTCTTTAAAAGAATTTCTTGAAAACTATCACTTACCAATTTGGATTGTGGGTAATAGCTGGAAGTCATTTTGTAAATTACTTCTAGAAATAATCAGTGATAATCAAATTGAATTTCCGAATAACATCATACGAAGTCTTAGTTTGAAACAAGAAGATAAGAATAATTATGGATTTCATCTTAAATTCATAGGCACTAAGAAAGTGTCGGTGATTAAGTGGAAGCTGAAATAGTGGAAAAAATAATTCCAATACCCGATGTGAGAATTTTTAGTTTTATTTATGCTAAACTAATCCCATGAACGGATTTATGAGGCCAATAAGAATTAAAGTGTATTACGATAAAGAAATACAAAAAATTACCGGTAAGGATTTGGAAGAGGCGGTGGTATCAGAGGGACTAAAATATGTTAATATGTTAGGTTTTATTTTTGCTTCCTATCCGGAAATTGAAAAAACATATCCACCGGGAAAGTTAGGCTTATTATTAAATAACCAACCACCAAAAGATTTTGATGTTCTTGAAGACGGCGATGAAATTATGTTAAAAACAGTGGAGAACCATAGATTGCGGTAGACGCCATACCCTATTGTTTGTATGGTGTATTTAAAGGTGAGAATATGGCAAATTTAATAAGAAGAAAAAGGGAGGATACAAAAATAGGAACCATCGAGAAGCGATATGGTCGTGATTTTAACGTGCGTTCCGATAAAAAGCTGGGTAATTACTTAAAAGAGCAGGGGTTTCCTTCTTTGAGTAAGCTCTTGGATGGTAAACAACACGACAAAAAGTGATGCGGTAATAGATGAGTTGATGCCAAAAGAGGCCTTTGAGAGAAGGTTTGCTTTTATTAATGACGAGACGTTAAAAAAGAATATTGCGATAGCATTTGAATATATTGTTTTCTTGATAGACACAGCGGCAAATGAGGATCATAGAAAACTTATTCGCAGTTCACTATACAAGGACGCTACTGTTTACACCGGAACAGTTGTTGAGGCTTGTCTGTCTCAAGCAAGGGTTTTGTCCTCATTGTGGAAGGAGGAATCTCAAGGGGTAATTTATAAAATAAGCAGTAAAAAAAGAATTAGATATGTTATTGAGCATAGCGATTACAAAAAGATTAGACCGTCGTCAGATTTCATTGTTATAAACAGGGCGTGTTTTAAAACTAGGATCTTAACAAAGAAGGAATTTGAATTAGCCGAAGAAATCAGAACATGCCGGAATAAAATACATGTGACTGCTTTGGCTGAAATAGATAATTCTTATAGCAAAGAAACGCTTGATGCTGTCTTTGATAAAGCCAGAAAGATTATTGATAAAGTTGAGAAGAAGCTAGGACGTCTGTAATAAGGAACTCGAAACTTATTGCTTTTTGGGATGCTTTGGTAGGTAATTTCGTGCTAAACTAACCTTATGAACGGATTCTGGTGGGGATTAATTTTGGGTTTTATTATTTCTGCTTTGGGTGCTTGGTATTTGGTGCGTCGCGGTTCGGGACAAACCGATAGCGGTGCGGATAATGCAGTTAATGAAGTTGGCGGCGGTGATACGGTACCAGCCATATTTGCGGAGCATACGAGGCAGGAGCAGGAACAGAAGACGCAATTTTTGGAGCAAATTATGACGTACGCGCGCGAGCATGGCGGCGTGAGTAACGATGAGGTACAAAAGCTAACGAATGTGTCCGACGCCACGGCCACCAGATATTTACAGGAACTGGAAGAACAGGGAAAGCTAAAACAGGAAGGCAACACCGGACGGGGAGTGCGGTACGCGGTGATATAAAAAAGCTCAACCCCCGTGTGAGCCGTTTACTCACCCGCCAAAAACTTTTTGTTCGACTCTACTGATTCTCTTTTCGTGATCGTCTTGCTTATTGGCAAGGAAAGATATTTCTCCTTTGTTTGCGCCGGCCACATCCTGATGAATTTTTTCTGCCACCTCGTAAAAGTGACGAATTATCTCATTCTTCATCTTAATATAATCACTTTTAGTGGCTAATTTACTACCCTGCGCTCCGGTCGTTTTTTTTATTGAGTTTCCGGATTTTTTCTTGGCCATACGTTCATTATAACGGTCATCATCAAAACTACAATTACTAATTCGCTATTCCTTTCTTGTGTTATGCTTAAAATATGAGCAAAAACCCATCCGAAGTTACTCCCGCTCCCTCTTCCGCACCCGACCAGCCTGACCATCCGGAGCAATGGCAGGACAAGCCATATACAATACCTCAACTGCGTGAGGAACTGGCGCGTATCGGCAGTACTCTCGACGAGCAACCGCTTACTAAAGAAGACGGCACCACCTATCTGGAAAAACTATATGCTTTTTTGAAGCATGTTGGAGCTATTGATAACAAAACTCCCAATATTTCCACCGCCAAAAAACATCTTGATACGTCTTTAATCTTTACCGAGATTGCCCGTGCCCGTGTTGGTTTATTCGCCGGCGACCGAAGCCGACTTTCTAATACACGGGAATTATCTCGCTGGCACCAAGAATCCTCCGATTTTCTTAGAGACACCGTACGTCTTTATGGAGAAGATAAATCCCGCGCGGCCATCGTCAGCTATTGGCAGGAACAAGAAGCGATATTTACGAATCAATTTCAGCAAACGCCAAGTCATACCCTAAGAGCAGAGTTTGAACGCCACAAATCCGGCGTGCTGGCGGCCGTAGCGTTTGAAGACTCACTGCGAACCCTTGAAGGCTGGAGAATAAAGCATGCCGACCCCAAATTAGATGCCGGCCGGGCTATTGATTATGTATTGGAATCACTTGATGGCAACATCTTTTTAGTACAACTTACCTCCACGCAATCACCCTCCGCGCCTATTGCCGAATGCCGGATGATGACTTCCAAAAAACCAAAGAACATATCCGATAAAGAAACACGCTTTTGGCGCGGTGTTAACTCCTATGTTCCGGCCCGTAAATTAGATCCAGAAAAAGTTAAAGCAGTATTTATTACCTTATCTCAACGATATATAGATGATGCAACCGGAACCCCAAACCAAACATTACGGCAGGAGTTGACCAAATCTCTCGACGCTATAGACGCCAAAGACATCGGCTGGTCGGATTCAAACTCATTATCATTTCAGAGAATCAGGCATTGAAAACATTGACAATATTATAGTTACATAGTATTCTCACCAGCGCGTCGTGATAGGCAACCAAGGTTCCTTAATAGGAGAAACTCATCAAAACACTACTTCACATTCCGCCCCGGGCGGATGACACCGAGCAATGCGCGCTGGTACAACCGCATCTTGCGGTTTTTGTCACCACTCCGGAAGCGATAGATCGCAGTTCCGTCGGCGTCATCAACCGCCACTTGCAGCGTTGCGCTCAATGCCGCGCAACACTGCACGCCAAAGTCCGCCAGCAAGGCCTGGCCTGACAAGTATTCTACAAACCCCGCCGCCCAAAAAGCCCCGGGGTTTCTTTCTGCATTCCCATGCTTAAGTTGACAATTGATAATTTGTCGTTAATATTAAATTAGCACTCGGCACACAAGAGTGCTAATCTTATAAAAATAATCCATGCAAACCAGAAGCGCAGCCATTTTAGGCGGCCTCATCCGTCTTTACATCCGCACCGCCCGACCTGTCGGCAGTGCTGCCCTGGTACAGGAACTGCATCTATCGTTAAGCCCGGCTACTATCCGGAATATTTTGCAGGAACTGGATGACGTCGGCTATATTCATCAACCGCACACTTCCGCCGGACGCATTCCTACCGACAAAGGCTACCGTTATTACGTTGATCACATCGCCCCCGCCGAGCTATCCGCCAGACGTCAGGATCATATCAGACTTCAACTGCAGCAGCTCATCGGCGAGTATCAACATCTCTCTCGTACCGCGTCCAAATTACTCTCACAACTGACCCACGCCGTCGCCCTTTGCTGTCTTGAATCTCTCAATGAAACTACCGACGCCGGTTTTAGTGAGCTGACCAAACAGCCCGACGCCGACATTATTGACGCCATCCGCGAAGTATCTCTGATTATCGAGCAAGCCGAAGATCGTTTGTCAGAACTTTCCTCCGCCCCCGACAATTTCGCTACTTACATCGGCGCGGAAAACCCGTTGTTCAAAGCCGAGCACACTAGCATGGTAGTCAGAACTATCAAATCAGCAGAATACGGTTCCGTCACCCTGGCCATTATCGGTCCCAAACGTATGTTCTATGAAAAAAATATTTCACTTATCAACGCTTTATCTTCCATAATCCAAAAAAATCAAATTCTATGATTCACGCCAAAGAAATTACATCATCCGCCAACAAAAAAGCGCAGGAATATCTGGCCGGCTGGCAGAGAGCCCGCGCCGAACTGGATAACTACCGTAAAAGAATCCAAAGCGAACAGGATATTGCCGACCAAAAACGGCTCATCCGTCTGCTTGAGCCGTTTCTCCAGTTAAAAGACAACTTTAATGCCGTAGCCGCGCATTTACCCCAAGAGCTGGAAAACAACGCCTGGGCACAAGGGGTATTGCACATCAGCCGCCAACTAGATGACATTTTATTACAGTATGACGTCCGGGTAGTGGGCAAAACAGGCGAAGAGTTTGATCCGGCCAAACACGAAGCCGTGGAGCAAATCAAAAAGAAAAACATGTCAGAAGGAAAAGTAGTCGCAGTCGTTCGTGCCGGATACGCCATCGGCGACCAAATCATCCGCCCCGCCCAAGTAAAAGTCTCGGTATAAGCAAGTATTTATATATAGGGAAGTTAATAACAATTTAACAATGTAGCAATTTAACAATTAATCTTCATAATTCTAAATTTTTAATTCAATATTCTAAATTCAAAAAATATGAGCAACATTATCGGTATAGATTTAGGCACAACCAACTCCGCCGTCGCGTACATTGAAGGCGGCAAGCCGACCATCATCGAAAACGGCGAAGGCAATCGCACCACGCCGTCCGTGGTGGCCATGAATAGAAACAACGAAAGACTGGTGGGCTTGTTGGCCAAACGCCAAGCAGTTATCAACCCAACCAACACCATTTATTCCACCAAACGTTTGATCGGCCGCCGTTTTAGCGACCCGGAAGTTCAGCGCGATAAAGAACTGTTTCCCTTCGCCATGCGTGCCGACGCCGCTTCCGGCGTGGAAGTAAAAATGGGGGATAAATGGCTGCGCCCCGCGGAAATATCCGCCATGATCTTACAGAAACTGAAAGCCGACGCCGAGTCAAAGCTGGGTACCACCATTACCGATGCCGTCATCACCGTTCCGGCTTACTTCGACGATGCCCAACGCCAAGCCACTAAAGATGCCGGACAAATCGCCGGCTTAAACGTCCGCCGTATTATTAACGAGCCCACCGCGGCCGCCCTGGCCTATGGCCTCGACAAGAAAAAAGATGAAAAAATTGCCGTTTTCGATTTAGGCGGCGGTACCTTTGACGTCTCTGTTTTGGAAGTATCCGCCGACACCATCGAAGTAAAAGGTACCGGCGGCGACACTCATTTGGGCGGTGATGACTTCGATCAGCGCATCATCGACTGGCTGGTCAGCGAATTTAAATCACAAGAGGGGATTGACTTAAGTAAAGACATTATGGCCTTACAGCGCCTAAAGGAAGCCGCCGAAAAAGCCAAACACGAATTAAGTTCCTCTACTACTACCGAAATAAACCAGCCGTTCATTACTACGGACGCCGGCGGTCCCAAACACTTAGTACTAACCTTAACCCGCGCCAAGTTGGAAGAACTGGTGGACGACCTGATAGACAAAGCCATTAACGTCACTAAACAAGCGCTGACCGACGCTAAACTGACTCCCACTGACATTAACGAAGTGGTATTGGTCGGCGGGCAAACCCGCATGCCGAAAGTGGTTGCCGCCGTTAAAGAACTATTCGGCAAAGAACCGCACAAAGGCATAAATCCCGACGAAGTTGTGGCTATGGGTGCCGCTATTCAAGGCGGCATCATGGGCGGCGACGTCAAAGACGTCTTATTACTCGATGTCACCCCTCTCACCCTGGGCCTCGAAACACTTGGTGGCGTGCGCACGCCCCTAATCGAAAAAAACACCACTGTTCCCACTAAGAAATCACAAGTATTTTCCACCGCCGCCGATAGCCAAACCCAAGTGGAAATTCATGTCCTGCAAGGCGAGCGCGAAATGGCCGCCGACAACAAAGCACTAGGGCGCTTTGTCTTGGACGGCATCCCGCCCGCGCCGCGCGGCGTGCCGCAAGTTGAAGTTACCTTCGACATCGATGCCAACGGCATCTTGAATGTTTCCGCTAAAGATAAAGCCACCGGCAAAAGTCAAAGTATCCGCATTGAAGGCTCAAGCGGCTTAAGTAAAGAAGAAGTCGAGCGCATGCAAAAAGAAGCCGAGGCCCACGCCGCCGAGGACAAGCAAAAAAAAGAAGCCATCGACACCAAAAACCAGGCCGAGCAACTGGTGTACACCAGCGAGAAAACCCTCAAGGATATGGGAGATAAAGTAGACGAGGCTACCAAAAAGCAAGTCACTGATAAAGTGGAAGCTCTGAAAAAAGTAAAAGATGGCACGGACACCGCCGCCATAAAAAAAGCTATCGATGACCTATCCCAAACCGTCCAGCAAATCGGCCAGAAAATGTATCAGCAACAGCCAGCGCAGCCCGGCGCTAATCAAAATCCGAACCAAGCCAACACCAACTCGCAACAAGAAGACGTTGTCAAAGGCGAAGCCAAAGAGAAAGACAAGCAGTAAGACCTAACCACCCTATGTCCACACCGAGTGTGGACATAGGGTGCCATGACAGCAACCCGCCTACGCGCTAAAATAACTTAAGCTATGACAACTACCGCCACCAAAGAAACAATACTGATAATTATTGCCGCCCTTTTTTCCGTCGTTAATTTTCTGATTTTTTCCGCCGTCGCCACCCTTCATCCTACCGGCGCCGTCACGGCCTTGCTGATAATTCTCAACACCCTCTGGCTTGTTGTTATTGCCCTGGCCATGTTTCTATCCAGGTCGCTTTGGAGTAAGGCCGCTTTAACTATCGTTCCGTCTTTTGCCGTTACCCTAGCCGGAGCGGGTGCCGCCGGCGCATTGGGGGGAGCCTTTCTTTTATTGGTTAGTTTGCTCGTTGGCCTACGCTCCATCAAGCGCGAAGCGGCTAATAGAATTAACTACACCACCTGGTACATGTTCGGCCCCGGCTTAAGGATAATAGTTATTGGGCTTATCCTGGCCTTGGCCGGATTACTGCTGCCCGAACTGCGCCAGGTAATAGCGCAAGATGGTTTGCAAATAAGCGAACAACAAACTGCTGCTATTATTAAACCAATCCAGCCGCTCCTGAAAGATTATCTGCCAACCACCGACACCAACGCCAACATCGACGATTTAATTGACGCTCAAGTAAAACAACAGACCGGCGGCGCTATCACTGCCGCCGACATCAGTGACGAACAGCGCGCCGAAATTAAACAACAAATATCCCGGCAATTTAATCAGCCAATAACCGGACAGGAAACCTTGGCCAGTGTGGTTACAACCAGAGTAAACAATACCTTGCGCAACCTCACCCAAAACAATGCCCTGCTTGTTGCTCTGGTTATAATCGTCTTGGCTTTCTTGACTTTGCGCGCTCTCGTACCCATAGTAGTTTGGGTGTTGTTGCTACTGATGATAATTGTCGTTTATCTGACGCGTAAAACCGGCCTGGCCAAACTGGAAGAACAACAAATAACTTCTCATAGACTAACGCTGTAAAAATACTCATAAATTGCAAATTGAAACATTGGAAATTCAATGGAAATTGGAAATTGATAATTGTAAATTGTAACAATGCCTGAAGATTACTACCAAACTCTTGGCGTCGATCGCTCCGCCACTAAAGAAGATATCAAGAAAGCCTACCGCAAGTTGGCGCATCAACATCATCCCGATAAAGACGGCGGCGACGAAGAAAAATTCAAAGAAATAAACGCCGCCTACCAAATACTCGGTGACGAAAAAAAACGGGCGCAATACGACCAATTCGGTTCTACTTTCAATCAAACCGGAGCCGGCCCCGGAGGCTTCAGCGGATTTGAAGGCTTTAATATCAACATGGAAGATATGGGCGGAATAGGGGATATCTTTGATCAATTTTTCGGCGGCAACGCGCGCACCAGGCGAACAGTTCGCCGCGGTCGAGATATTGCTATTGATATCACCATTTCTTTTGCCGAATCGGCCTCCGGCGTAACACACGATGTTACCACGCGTCTCCATCAGAAATGCTCCCGTTGTCAGGGAAACGGCGCTGAACCCGGCACGCCCATCAAAGAATGTCCTGCCTGCCACGGCGGCGGCACAGTCAACACTACCCGCCGCACCATGCTGGGAGTATTCAGCCAAGCGTCTGTATGTCCTACCTGCCAAGGGGAGGGGAAAATAGCGGAAAAGCCTTGCGCAAAATGCCATGGCGAAGGTCGCGCATTAACCGACCGTACTTTAGAAATAACCATCCCGGCCGGTATTTACAACGGCCAAACTATTGAATTAAACAACCAAGGCGAAGTGCCGCCGCACGGAGGCGTAGCCGGAAACCTTTACGTTAAAGTGCATGTTACCCCTGACTCTAAGTTGACACGCGATGGCCTGAATGTCCGCTCTACCGAAACAATCTCCTTTGTTGATGCCGCCCTGGGCACGGTTATTAAAACCGAAACCCTGTCCGGCGTTAAAAATATAACAATTCCCGACGGCACCCAGCCCGGCACCGCTATATCCTTGCCTCGTCTCGGTTTCCCCGACCTGCGCGGCGCCGGCAGGGGAGATCACCTTATTACCATAAACATTCAAATCCCCAAACGCCTCACCCGCCAACAAAAAGACCTTCTGCAACAGTTCAAACAAACCAAAAAGAAGGGCTTATTTTTCTAAACCAAAAACGGGCCCAATGCCCGTTTTTGTCTTCCCTCGCGTACTACAGCCTACAGCCTAAAGACTAATAACTATTTATACCCGTCCCAGAAATTAGCGACATTCCAGTTCCCGTAATCAATAGTGCCCGAAACTTTCACTAATTGATTATTGGCGGTCACGTCATCATTATCCACATCCTTGCCCAACGCCTTAAACTTAGTGTCGTTCGTATAATGCATGACTACCTCTTTGTCAACAAAACTAGACTGCTTATAAGAAGACGTTCCCACTAATATTTTCACCGTCTTTGTAACAAGATTATTCTCCTTCAGTTTACCAATCACAGTGAAGCTTTTTTGATTCACTACCAGCCACGATACATTATATTGCCCATTTGTCTTCGCCGCTCCGCGCATTACTACCTCATCGCCAACCTGCGCCGATTTTGTCAAAGTAACCCGCTTCTTTACCCCGTTCGTCCACTTATAAAAATTTGCCGGCCTGATGTTATAAACCACTTCCTGCCCGGCCAAGTCGTTAGTCGCTAAATCAGAAGCATGCGTTGCTGATACGGTCACTGTTTTATTACCCGTATCCATGGCGGTTACAATTCCCCTGACCAAAAACACATATCTATCACTGCCGGCATCGCCGCGCTGCGCCCACAGCGCCATGCTTGCCACCATCAAGAAAGCTGCTACCCCCAAAGCAACATAAAAACCAACGCGGTTTTGTGCAATTGCTCCTCCTTTTGTCATAGTATTTTTGTGTTAATTATTGTTAAAACTTGTAAAAATTATCTAAATTCAGTATAACACAAACTACAGGGATAAAAAGCAACCCTGTGGAAAAATATTTACTTCCCGTCCTCTATACTTATTTGCCTCATAATCTCCCGCACCCATAGCTCAATCGGCAGAGCAGTGGCCTTTTAAGCCAACGGTTCCAGGTTCGATTCCTGGTGGGTGCACTCGAGAATCGGTCGCGTAAGCGACCCATTTAAAAAACGTCTTCCTTAAATTCGAGAACTCTGAGCGAATCCCGCAACAGCGGGATGAGTCGAAGAGCCAAGAGAATCGGTCGCGTAAGCGACCCATTTAAAAAACGTCTTCCTTAAATTCGAGAACTCTGAGCGAATCCCGCAACAGCGGGGCTAAGCCGTAGCGCAAACTCTGAGCGCACGAAGAGTGAGTCGAAGAGCCAAGAGAATAGGTTGCGTAAGCAACCAAATAAAAAAGACAACATCTTTGAATTCGAAGAACCCCGAGAGCCGAAGCACCAACAGGTGCTGAGCGATCGGGGCTATTCCTTAACGTAAGCCAATTCGACCCACTTCCCTCATGTGCGTCGAATGGGCGATAGAGTCAAATAAAAAACGCGCTAAGCGCGTCATTTTGTAGTCGTCGTTTGTCATTGCGAGCCCGCTCAAGCGGGCGCGGCAATCTCGTCGCCTGCCCCGCGAAGCTTTAGCGAAGTGGGGTCATTTAATCACCAGCGTCTGCCCGTCCAAGTAAAGTTTACTTTTTAAGCATCCCAGTAGTTCTCGTCGCTCTTCAAGCGTCCCTTCCTTTAGTGTGTATTTAGCGTAAGCTCGAGCATCTACTTTAGGCAGGTCTATCTGATGCGCTTGTTGTAATATGCCAGCTGTGAATTTTCTCATCCGAGCCACCTCGCGTTCCAGCCGTTCTCGTAGACCAAGTTCATCTAAGTCGATCTGATCAATCAGGGCGAGGATTTGAGTAAGCATCCGATCTTCTCGCACATACATCTGCTTACAATTCGGATTACGTTTTGTGCAGTGGTAGTAGATATATTTCCGTAAGCCACCATCTCGCAATTGTTTAAAGTGTTCTTCAGCAACTACGCTCGTGTTACAGGTCGCGCAGCTAATTAATTTAGTGAATTGGAACTCTTTGCTGTTCGGTCGTGGTTTTGGATCCCTTTCAAGCTGGAGTTGTGCATCATCGAAAAGGTCGCGGCTGATAATTGGTTCATAATCACCCTTGTACCAATTACCAGTACCAGTCGGATATTCAAATTGCCCGTAGTAGAACGGGTTCTTTAATGTGCGATAGAGAGCACTTAAGGCTAAGGGTTTACCATTTCTCGTGGTGAACCCTATTTGATTCAACCATTGCATTAGTGCTCTTCCGGCCATGCATCGCTCGGCCACCGATACAAACATTTCTTTAATGATTGGTGCCCGTATTGGATCAAGCACAATCTTTCCTTTATTTCTATCCATACTGCGTTCATTCAGATAACCAAGTGGCGCTAATCCAGGCCGCAAGCCTCGTTCTGCCCGTGTTTTTAATCCTCGTTTAACATTAACGCGCCTGTTGTCATTTTCAAGTTTAGCCTGACTACATAAGATCATGAGCAGGAATTTCTCATTCGGTGAATTTCTGAATGTCTGACCGTGCGTTCGGATTTCCTCAAGTCGTCCTTGATCCATTAGGTCGACTACACTTCCAAGGTCACCCGCATTTCTACTTAACCGATCCGGTGCCCAAGCGATGATCCCTGTGAACATTCCCGATCTTACATCTGTTAGTAGCTGATTAAATGCCGGTCTTTGCCCCGAAGCCTTAGCCGAATGGCTTTCGCGCCTGATTTCTGTGATCACAAGTTTTTCTTTATCAGCCGCGGCCATCATTTCTTTAATCTGTGAATCAAGTGATAGCGCCTGTCGCTCATCATCATCGGATGATTTACGGGCGTATAGGCAGTATTGAATGGCGGACATTGGTTAGTGCTTAATGTTTAGTAAGCACACAGTGCCGCTGTCTTGTGCGCAAGGCTAGGAGGTAACTTCGCGAAGCTGTAGGTAAGTTTTTTAGGTGAATAGTAGGCTACGAAAGTCAAGAAAAGGCTAGGGGTCAACGCAAGTAGCCAGTCTTACTTGGCCTGATGTACGATAAAACCATGCCACACTCCTTCGAAAACCCCTTCATTAGAAAACCTGAAAACCTCAAGCCGGATCAAGCTGAATTTTTAGAGAAATATGCCGGCGCGTCAGACGAACAGCTTAAAAAAGCCGGTCTATCAGGAGCTAAGGGAGCGTCATCAGAAGCG
>JAUYKA010000018.1 GCA_030698495.1 bacterium | reverse complement strand
ATGGTAAGAACGCGTGTGTTGTTCATAGTGATGGTCATATATCCCTATGCTACGGCACACGCTTTTTAGTTTCGGCTTCAGGCCACTTTTGTGTTAGAAACCGAGGGGTTGTTCAGGCCAGTCTTGTATTAGACAAGACTGCGGGTTGCATTACATAACGTCGTGCTATATAAAGATATGAACACTGGATGTTCCCCGGACGCGTTCCCTTCCCCTATGTAGGAGGGAGGTGATCCGACTTATGTCCTGCGGCGGGAACGTGTTCCCCAAGAGGCATGGATGCCTATTTGTACGTTCTTGTTGATATTTTAAGCGGCCAGTCTAAGTCCTTTCATGCAGGCAGACTGGACTTAGCTCACTCGGCGGGTGATGGGGGGTCTGGATAGCCCGAATTCAGACGCACGTCGAGTGAGCTTTTACATTCCTATATTTTATCTTTTAATAGTATGCTTAAGGTAAGATAATTTATTATTACTATGTTAGAAGAAAATAATTTGAATAATAGAAAAAATGTAATTTTTGCGGCGGTTATTATCGGCGGTTTGTTTTATTTGGGGGGTCAGTATGTAGGTTCCCAGCCGCAGCGCATTCAGCAAGAAGCTGCGGCTAATAGGGAAATCACAGTTGAGGGCACGGGGGAAGTAACAACGGTACCGGACATAGCGCAAATCAATTTAGGAGTGCAAACGGGTGCGCAAACAACAGCCTCGGCGGCAATATCAATATTGGAAACAAAGTTTAACGCGGTAGTGGCCTCGGTGAAGAAAGACGGCGTAAAGGAAGAAGATATAAAAGCGACTAATTTGTCTATTAATCCGGTTTACGATTATAGCGATGGTCGGCAGCAGTTGCGCGGGTATGAAGCCAGTGAATCGGTGCAGGTGAAAATCAGAGATTTGGATAGAATAGGAGACATAGTAACCAAAGCCACTGGCGAGGGCGCTAATCAGGTTGGCGGTATAAGTTTTACTATCGATGATCCTGAAGACTTGCGTTTACAGGCACAAGAAGAAGCGATAAAAAATGCTAAGAGCAAAGCGGACGAGTTGGCTAAAGCTCTAGGGGTACATTTGGGTCAGGTAAAAACTTTTTCCGCCAGTACTCAAGTACCTGATCAGCCGCCTATTTATGCCAGGGCCGCTTTAGAAAACGATGCCGTGGGCGGAGGCGTGGAGGTACCGGCCGGCAGTCAGGATGTTACGGCCACAGTTACGGTAACTTACGAGATAAAGTGATACATACCTATTATTTTGGCGAAAAGAAAAAACCGCCAGTGCAGATTCCACGACGAGTGGGCTGCATATTGAGTGGTCAGGGGCACAAAGAAACCATTCAATATTACCTGGCGGCTACCTCCTGGCCTCGGGATGATTGGCGTTTCCGGAGAGTTCCCGGTCGGAGGTATGCTATATGTATATCATAAGAAGAAACAAAGTTTAAAAAAAGATAGATTCTGGGGAAAAGTGTCGGGGTTTGTCGTTGACTGGACTTGATGGCCGACCGTATAGTGTTGATACAGGTTGTCATTTATCAAAAAAGCCGCGAGTGCTTCGCGGCAAGCAAGACAAGTGAAGCGGGTGTAAATCCCGCACTGTGCCGCAACGGTAATCTTAAATTTCTTTATCAGAGATTTAAGAAAGTCCGACCCTTCGTCTTTGTGATGTTAGATCCCGAGCAGGAGGAAGGTAATTTATTGGTTAGTCCAATTTTTTCTCTGCTTAGGCAGAGTTTTTTTATGGCGGCGGGGGAGGGAATTACCCTTAAAGATAAAAAATATGCAGGATGATAAAACAGAGAAAGCGGTGGGGAGAAAAAATATTAAGCCGGAGTTGATCGCGTTGGGGTTGTTATTACCGTTAGCGTTGGTGCTGGCGGCGGTTTTATTCCGGTTGCCTAATATAAAAGAAGATGCGGTAAAGACAATCACTGATGAGTCGGGAGAGATAGCGGTAGAAAACAGTGCTAACAAGGCGTTAACGCCGGTAAGGGGCGAGCAAAACAGTCAGCAAGATGTTAGTGCGAATACTCAAACGGTAAGCCTAGAAATTACGGGTCCTAGCAGCACGGATGTCTATGAAGTTGCGGCTGGTCAAAATGAAAATGTGGCGCAAATACTGGAAAAGGCGAAAAGCCAAGGTTTACAGTTAAGAACGAAAGATTACGGGGGTACGCTGGGTGTGTTTGTGGAAAGCATAAACGGCACGGACAATGACGCGGCGAAAAATCTTTATTGGCAGTTGTATGTTAATGACCGCTTGACTCCGACGGGTGCTTCCACAACGATGGCGGCGCCGGGCGACAGAGTAACGTGGAAATACGAAGCCGAGAAGGAGCTTAAGTAATATGAAAAATATTTTTTATTGGTTGCTTGTACTGGGGCTGGCTTTAGGCGGGTTGGTTGGCGTCAGTAACGCGGATAATACAATAACGGTTCATCTTCGTGTTGAGGGAGAGAAGAATACTATTTACAACCATGATGTCGCCGTCAATGATTGCGTGATTGTTGATAACACCGGCAACGAACATCAATTAGAAAAAGTGGCGGCTTGCGCCTTGGCGGTGGCTAATGACGAAAAGCAGTTTGGTTTTAATGTATCCGATTTCGGATTTGGTTTGTTTATCACCGATATTGACGGTGAGAAGGCGCCGGATGATTATTCCAAATATTGGAGTTTTTGGGTCAATTACGACGCGGCGGACGTTGGTGTGGCTGATTATCAGATTAAAGATGGGGACGATTTATTGTTGGCGTTGGCGGCTTTTGGCGACGCGCCGCTAAGAATAACGGCATCAGAGGCAGAAGCGGGAGATGAGCAAACTGTTGTTGTGGTTGAAAAAAGAATTGGGGAAACGGACGATAATTGGGTATGGCACGGGCATTGGGAGCCGGCTAGCGGAGAGACATTGCGAGCGGGAGAGAAAATTCTAACGGTACCGGATGACGGCAGAGTGACGGTAAGTTTGGCGGTAGATAATTCGTTGTTGGTTCAAGCCGAAGGGGACGGTTTGATCAGAAGCGCTCCTTTGCAGCTGGTGGCTGCAATAGTAACTCCGACGCCGTTGATTGCGTCGACACCGACGATGACACCCACGGCAACGCCAACAGTAACACCGACGGCGGCGGTGCTGTCGATGACGGAAGACAGCAGACAAGACGCGGCCGACAAAGCCTTGCGCTACTTGGAACAACAGCAAAATATTGACGGGTTGATTGATGGTTATATAACAAGCGCCTGGGCGGCAGTAGCATTGGGCGCGAATGAACAATCAAGCGCGCAAATAACCAAGGGGGGTAATTCACTGCTGGCGGCGTTAGGCCAAACTCCTTTAAATAGCGCCACGGATGTGGAGAGGTTGATTTTGGCAGTAAGAGCCTCCGGAGCCAACCCGCGAAATTTTAACGGCGATGATTTGATTGAGCGTCTTAACGGGTATTATCATGACGGACAAGTCGGAGAAGAAGGATTGATCAACGATGATATTTTTGGCGTACTGGCTTGGCTGGCGGCGGGAGAAAACGCTAGTTCCTCCAATTTGAACCGAACGATAGAGCATCTTATCGCAACGCAAGGCGCGAGTGGAGACTGGACTAATAACATTGATTTGACTGCGGCGGCGGTGCAGGCTTTAGGGGCTTACCAAAAGGATGGCGGGGGGATAGATATACATAACGCAAGAGACAAGGCGCGCGGTTGGCTAAAAAATCATCAAGATGACTCGGGCGGCTTTGGGGGAAACAGCGCGACAACCTCGTGGGCTATTCAGGCGATTATATCGTTGGGCGAAGATCCGGCCGCCTGGCGTGTGGCCGCGGGTGATCCTTGGACGGCTTTACTCGGCTATCAAAATGAATCGGGAGCGTTCGGCTGGCGCGGCCAGAATGATAGCTCGGCACTAATGACGGCTTACGCGGCAACGGCGCTTGAGCAAAGTCCATGGCCGATAATGAAGATAGCGACGGCGGTGATAGGAAGCGAGGCGCTAACGTACGTGCCGGGGCAGTCTATTAATATTACCAGTATTGGTCAGTCAAGTATCAGTCCGTCACCGACGGGAATGGTAATGGGAGTTGTCAGTAACGACGAATCTGTTCAATCGGCCGTAATATCAGGTCAAGATAAGGAGTTACCAGTCAAGGCAACGCAAAAACAAGAAAGGGCGGAGCAAGTTATTGATGAAAGTACTCCGGCGGGATTTGTGCCTTTAAATGCCAAAGATAAGCAGTTCGCGGTGGGTCTATTCAGCTTGGCTAACATAGGTATCGGTGTTAGTATTACTCGATTATTAACAAAATTATTATGACAATAAACAAGAAGCTATTATCCGTTGAGACATGGTTAATACTGATTCTAGTCGGCGGTTCAATGATTTTAAGGTTGGTGCCGCACGTGCCTAACGTGGCGCCGATAGCGGCTGTGGCTTTGTTATCCGGTGCTTTGCTTAAGCGCCCGTGGGCATTGCTGGTACCGCTTATTGCTATGTTTGCTTCTGATTTATTGCTTGGTTTTTATGAGTGGCCGACAATGGCGGCGGTGTACGGGTCTTTCGCGTTGACGGTTTGGCTGGGCACATGGTTACGCGAGCGACGTCGGGCTTTGCCGATTATAGGGGCGTCTTTGGCCAGCTCGATAATTTTTTACCTGGCGACCAATTTAGCGGTGTGGCGGTTTAGCGGTTATTATCCGCTGACGGGTGACGGTTTGATTTTGTCTTATTATTACGCGATTCCTTTTTTCCGGTATAACTTGCTGGGAAATTTGGCGTACACGGGAGTGTTGTTTGTGTTGGCGGAGTGGGCACCCTATAGTCTTAAATCTCTGTTAGCTTTAGGGAAGCATGAGAGATTGGGTAGAACGGTAAAATCTGATTTATGGTAGGAATTTTCAATTATCAATTTTTCAGCCGTCGCACAAGGCTATGGCCGACACAGTAATTTTTAATCAATTCTTCAATTACTTAATGATCACTGACAGCGACGTCGTTAATTGGTCATTGGTGTTTGAAATACGGGGGATGTGGCGGGAGGATAATTGCTGCTATAATGGTAGATATGATGGTAGGAAGTTTGATTTTTTTCGTATTGGGTTTAGTGGCGCTGATTAAGGGCGCCGATTTATTAGTTGATGGCGCGGGGTCGTTGGCGAAAAAATTTGGGGTGAGTGAGTTGGTTATCGGTTTAACGGTAGTGGCGTTTGGCACGTCTAGCCCGGAGTTGGTGGTTAATTTGTTGTCGGCCATACGCGGCAGTACGGAGCTGGCGTTGGGGAATATTATCGGCAGTAATATAGCAAATGTTTTGCTTATTTTAGGTGTGACGGCGATTATCGCGCCGTTGGCGGTTAAACGCAGTACGATTTGGAGCGAAATTCCGTTAATGTTGTTGGCATCGCTGGCGGTGCTTTTTTTGGTGAATGACGGCGCCATTGATGGCGCCGGCCAATCGGCGGTAACACGGATAGACGGTTTGGTTCTGCTTTTACTGTTTTCGATCTTCTTGTATTACACCTACGGCATTAGTCGGGTGAAGGGCGGAACAGACAATCCTGATATTAAAAAACGCAGTTGGCAGAAAGCTTCATTAATGATAAGTGGAGGGTTGGCCGGTTTAGTGCTGGGTGGTTATTGGATGGTCGATAGTGCAACCAAGTTCGCCACGGCTTTAGGAGTGAGTGAGGCGGTAATCGGCTTGAGTATTGTGGCAATCGGCACATCTTTGCCGGAGCTGGCGACGTCAGTGGTGGCAGCCTGGCGTAAAAACGTAGATATCGCGGTGGGTAATATTGTCGGCTCAAATATTTTTAATTTGTTGTTTATTTTGGCGACTACGGCGGTAATTAGGCCGCTGCCATTAACAAGCGGTTTGAACTTTGATCTGACGGTAATGATAGCGGCGGCGTTACTGCTGTTTATAGCTATGTTTACAGGCAGAAAAAAAGTGCTGGAGCGGTGGGAAGGGGTGTCGTTTTTGGCGCTATACGCGGCTTACACCGGTTTTCTGGTTATACGCGGATAAAGTCATTGTATTCATGTCTGAAGTTTTATCGGTAAGCCAATTAGTGGAGGCCGTGAACAACACTTTGCAGTCGTTGGCGGGTTTGACAGTGGAGGGGGAAGTGGAGCAATTCAAGATTATCCATAATAAGTGGGTAATTTTTTCGTTAAAAGACGAGGAGAGTTCGGTAGGATGTTTTATGCCAATATGGGATTTTAAGGCGCAAGTCGAAGACGGGATGTTGGTGCGGGTAAAAGGACGGCCGGCGTTGCGCAATAAAGGGTTTTTCAGTTTTGTTTTAAGCGATGTTCAACCGGCGGGGGAAGGGGCATTGAAACGAGCATTTGAGCTACTAAAGCAAAAATTGGCAACGGAAGGATTATTTGCGCCGGAGAGAAAGCGCCTTCTGCCTCGGCACCCGCAAAGAATTGCCCTGGTAACATCACAGGAAGCGGCGGCATATAACGATTTTCTGAAGGTGCTGGCAGCACGGTTTGGCGGATTAGATATTTATTTTTTACACACACAGGTACAGGGTGAGGACGCGCCGCGTCAGATTATTGCGGCGCTGGAATACGCCAATACCAATTTGAAAGATTTAGATGTTCTGGTATTGGTACGCGGCGGAGGCAGCCTGGAAGATTTGCATGCTTTTAATGACGAGTCGGTAGTACGAGCAGTAGCGGCTTCGCGCACGCCGACAGTGGTTGGCATTGGACACGAAAGAGATGTCTGTCTGGCGGAGTTGGCGGCCGATGTTAGAGCATCGACACCCAGTAATGCGGCGGAGTTGGCAGTGAGATCGCGAGAAGAGGTAGCGAGCGCGATTATTAATATGACGGAATATATGAGGGGAAAAGTATTGATGGACTTACGGGAAAAAAGTCAATCGGTGGACAGGCAAGTGGCGGTGTTGAAGAACCTGACGGCCGGTTTTAGGCAACAGACCGAAGCGTGGGTGGAGAGGCTCCAAGAAATCTTTGGGGTTGCCGTAGGAGATAAACAGCAAGCCCTATTACAGACGACGCGTCTGCTGGCTTCTTTGTCTCCGGCTAATATTCTACGGAGAGGTTTTAGTATTACAAAAAACGAAGCGGGTGATATAGTAAAAAGCGCGTTGCAATTGCCAGCCGGAGCGGTGATAACCAGTCAGTTGGCGCGGGGGGAAATAGAGTCGACGGTTAATTAGATTAAACCATCAATAGTTTTTATATGACTGAAGAAAAGTTTGTTTTTGCGAAAGCTTATGAAGAGCTGGAAAAAATCGTGTCCGATTTTGAATCGCACGAATTGGATTTGGAAAAAGATTTACCGCGATTTGAACGGGGTTTGGAATTGGCGGCGGCGCTTAAGAAACGATTAAAGGAAATTGAGAATAAGGTAACGAAGATAGAGCAGAAATATTCAGACAAGGAGTAATATTTGGAATAACCTGGTTTGCGTTACATTGCTGTAAATCGTGCATTACTAACTGCGAAGTGGTATCGTATTTTTTGTAAAACAGGCTATATTTAGAGATAAGAGGTCTTTTCCTTAAATAATTTTCTATGAAATATTACAGTTTGGCGATTGTTCTGGCGCTGGTTATGGTTTTGCCAACGGCGGCAGGAGCAGCTTATTTTGCGGCGGGAGAAAATGTGTCTCCCGATAATGCGGTACAAGATGATGCTTACATAGCCGGGCAACGAGTTACCATTGACCAGCCGGTAAAAGACGACGTCTTCGCGGCCGGAAATGCGGTGGAGATAAGCGGTTCGGTCGGCCAGGATGTGTATGCGGCCGGAAGTTCGGTGACGGTGAGCGGCTCGGTGGGTGATGATGTGTATGCGGCCGGCAATACGGTGCGGGTGGAATCGCCTGAAGCTGATGATATTTTTGCGGCCGGAAATAACGTTACCTTATCTCAAGAGGTAAACGCATCGGGTGATGCTTATTTAGCCGGTTCAACAGTAGAAATTTCGGGAACAATAGACGGCGCGGTCAAAGTAGCGGCTCCGTCGTTGTTGGTTACTGCCAGCGCGGTTATTAACGGTGATCTTATTACATACGGAGAAGAAAAAGCGAAGGTGCAAATTGACGATGGCGCTATAATTAGAGGAGAAGTAAAGCATGTTGTTACCCAACACGTATCGGGAGCAAAAGAAATAAGTCAGCGACTGTATATCTTAAACTGGGTACGCAGTGTGGTGACCTGGTTTGTATTCGCGCTGGTATTGCTTTTCTTGCTACCCGGATTAACGCGAACGGTTTTTGAAACAGCCAAAAAACAAACCTTGAAATCTTTCGGGGTGGGAATTTTATGGCTATTAGTGGCTATACCATTATCTGTCCTGCTGTTAGTCACTGTGGTCGGCATTCCGCTGGCAATAATCGCCGTGTTGGCAACGATAGCATTGGTAATTACGGCTATTGGGTATATAGCTATTCTGGTTGGCGAGTGGGTAGCGGTGAAGTTATTAAAGCAGGAGATCGGGCATAACACGTGGCAGCACGCGCTAATGGGAGCAGTAATATTCGCGACGGTCAGGATTGTGCCGTTGATCGGCGGCTTGTTTGTGTTGATTATGATGGTATTGTCCTTAGGGGCGCTGATACTGGCGTTAATCTCGATTGTCCAACATCCGGTTGGCGGTAAGAAGAAATAGTAAGATATGCCTGATAAAACAAGAAGCGACGCCTGGTCGCTACTGGGGAGCTATACGAAAAATAAAAATTTAATAAAGCACGCACTGGCCGTAGAGGCGGCGATGAAATATTATGCACGTAAGTTTGCTGAAGATGAAGAAAAATGGGGGATAGTGGGGTTGTTGCATGATTTCGATTACGAGAAATATCCGTCGCTGGAAGATCATCCCTATAGAGGGCAGGAGATATTGACTGGCGAAGGTTATAGTGAAGAACTAAAGCGAGCGATCATGGCACATGCGCCGCATACGGGCACAACGAGAGAGTCTTTGTTGGAGAAGACTATTTTTGCTGTGGACGAGTTAACGGGATTGATTGTGGCAGTGGCTTTAGTGCGACCGTCTAAGAAGCTGGCGGATGTTGATGTCCCGGCGGTGGTAAAAAAAATGAAACAGTCGGCGTTCGCGGCAGGAGTAAACAGGGAAGATATAAAAACGGGGGCCGAAGAGCTGGAATTAAGCCTGGAAGAGCACATTGGTAATGTGCTGCGAGCAATGCAGGGAATAAGCGGCAAGCTGGGTTTGTAAAAAAATAATTTTTAGGATAATGTGCTCACAGTGTGAGGGCCTTTTCTTGAAGTTCTTTTCTTAGAACAAGGAGCGGAACAATGTGCGATCTTGAGCTGAATCTTGCGTACAACGTTTACAAGAGCTGCCCCGGAGCCGACCTGTCGCCAGGAGAGTTTGCCGAGATTTGGAGGGAACTTGACGAAGACAACCAGAATTACTGGTTGCAGCAGTGGCAAACTAGTGACCCGACCAATTTCCATCGGGAGCTCTTTTTCAACTGGCCTGATACGGAAGGTGATCAGACATTTGAAGATCGTTACCCTTTAATCGCAGCGAGAGTCAAAAGGATGGCTCAAGAGCGATAATCCGCCTAGTTGGAAACATGAGACCATTCGCAGCCGAGAGCGGATGGTCTTTTCTATAACAAAAAAATCGGTTCGGAATGTTACGATATAACGTTATGTCGTAACATTTTATAATGGAAATATTAGTGCGCCTTGGCGGACGATTTTTATTTTATCTTTTTCCAGTTTGGCAATTGTGGTGGACGGATTTTCCGACAGTGTGCCACCGTCTAAAATACAGCCGAGCGAAAGATCGTAAGTGGTTTCGTCGATGCGGCCGGGAAATGTTTTAACAATGCAGTCAACACTGTGGCAAGGTTTTTGGTCGGCTTGGTTGGCGCTGGTGGCGGTCAATGGTACTCGGGCAGCTTCAGCAAGCGCTTTCATGAGCGGATGGTCAATAACGCGCAATCCCACGAAACCGTTTTTAGCCAGGTGTTCCAGGGACGGTTTTGGTTTCACCAGCAGCGTGAGCGGTTGGTCTTTATATTGATTTAATAGTTTGCGCTCGTCATTGGTAAGCAGCAGATATTTGTCCCAGAGACTGACAGTAAGCATAATGGTAAATGTCTTGGCGGTCGGGCGGTTTTTCAGTTGGCGCAGCCGCTGCAGAGCAAAGCCTTGCAGTGCGTCGGCGGCCAAGCCGTACGAGGTGCCGGTTGGGAAGGCGGCTATGCGTCCCTCGCCTATTATGGTCGCGGCGATGCCTTCATTTTTGGTGATTTGCGTGTACATTGTTTATAGTGTACCTGAATAGGAAAGAGTAATGTCAATAAGATTTCACCGCAGTACAATAGTTTTGGCAATATTGGCCGTGGCCTTGGGTGCGGCCACGGTTTTGGCGGTGAGGCAATTGATTATAAATAATCCGGCGCAAGTGAAAGGAATTTCCGTGGCTTTTGGCGTGGGCGGTATTGAACAAAAAGATGAACCGGTTAAAATCAGCGGGCGCAACGCGGTACTATGGGATATGAATCAAGAAAAGATTTTATTCGAACAAAACGCTTTTGAGCGTCGGCCGATTGCCAGTATCACCAAATTAATGACGGCGATGGTGGCGCTTGATCACGGCATTGATTGGGATAAAACAACCACTATTCTACCGGAAGAATATTTGCAGGGGGGAACTTTGATGATGCAGCCCGGGGAAACGGCGACGATGAAAGATTTGTTTAATGTGTCTCTTCTGGGGTCGGCTAATAATACTATGGCGGCATTCGTGAGAGAGTTGGGCGTGGACGAAGAAGAGTTTATCAGGGAAATGAATCGCAAGGCGATAGCGCTGGATTTGGAGCAAACTAAATTTACGGACGTAACAGGGCTGGATCCGGATAATGTTTCCACGGCTTATGAGGTGGCGAAGATGGCGGCTTACGCTTTTAAAAATTATCCCGAAATCACCCAGGCAACCAGCCAGCAAAACTATACCTTTGTGCTTGGTGGATCCGGCAGGGAACACATGATAAAAAATACTAACAAACTTATTTCTGAACAAAATTATACTTTTTTGGGCAGTAAGACAGGATATTTGTACGAAGCGGCTTATTGTCTGGTCGTGCGCGGATCCGGAGAACAGGCCGATAGGATAGCCGTGGTATTAGACAGCCCCAGCGAGCAGCAACATTTTAATGATATTGCCAGTTTAATTAATTTGCCGGCGCCGTAGGGAGCGGAGTATAATTGGCGTATGGAACCAGAACAATCAGTTGGGGGAGGGATGAATAACCAAAGCACCGGGCAAGAGTTTAAGCCTAATATTTATCCGGTGATGTATTGGGCGCTGGCTTACGGCGTAGTGGCCGGTTTGCTGCTGTTTTTATTATCGGTATTATCGCAGTTTTTGACGTTAGTGTGGTTCCCGGTGTTTTTGGCCGGTTTGATTTGGGGGGGGTATCGTAATTATCAGAAGCAGAGAAGTGAGTGGCGACAGAATACTGGTACACCGGCGACGGCGCAATCACCGGTAAATGAGTTTAAAAGCGCTGTTCAAGACATTGCAGCAGCCTCTCGGGAATTAATGAGTCAGGAAGCACAAGAAACGTCAACAGAAGAACCTGAAGCCACATCACCAGAGAATACAGCCTCTATTATTGAGGAAGACCAGAATATTAAGTAAATATAGTAAATTCAGCCCAGCCTTCGCCCGCCAATATTTTGCTTCGCAAAAAATAGGCGGGCTATGGCGGGCAAAGCGAGATTAGTAAATAAAGCAGCTGTAGTTACTGAATTTACTGTATAGCTGGTAAACGTTTACGACCGATGCCGTAGTAATAGATGCCGGCAGCGGCGATACCATCGCCATCAAGCGCGTTTTTTCCGTCGATAACCAGTTGGATACCGGAAGATTTGAGATAATCGGGCGTTAATTTTTTAGTAAATTCGTCGTGGTCGCAGGCCAGCATAACGGCACTGGCTCCGACCAGCGCTTGGTCAAGACTGTTCACAGTTGATTGTTTGGCGGCATAGGGATCGTAGATATTTATGGAAATTTTTTTGTTTTCCAGTAGGCGCTTAATTTCCAGCGCTGGGCTTTCCCGCAAATCGTCGATGTTCTTTTTATAGGCCAGGCCCAGTAAGGCTACTTTTTGCGCCGAAGATTTAACGGACAGTTTTTCCCAACCGGTTAATAATAATTCAACGGTGTACGCAGGCATGCTGTCATTGATGCGCCGTGCCAGCTTTAGAAATTCATGGTCGAAACCGGCTTTACGGCCGCGTTCAATCATGTAGTAGGGGTCGACACTAATGCAGTGGCCGCCGACGCCGTTGCCGGGATAGTGAGGGAGAAAAGCAAACGGCTTGGTAGCCGCGCCGGCAATGACGTTTAAGATATCAATGTTAAGTTTGGCAAAAGATTTGGCCATTTCATTAATGAAAGCGATATTAATGTCACGAAAAGTATTCTCCAATATTTTGACGGCTTCAGCTTCTTGGATGGAATTCATGCGTTTGATAGGGGCCTCGACGATGCTATCATAGAAAGATTTTGCTTTAGTCACGCCGGGGTTCGAGTACCCGCCGATAACGCGCGGGATATTGCGCACAGTCCATTGGGAGTCGCCCGGATTAATACGTTCCGGGCAATGCGCTAAACAGACCGCCGTGCGACTGTAACCGTCAACATCCAAAACTAGGCCGGGTTGTTTCCTAAGTATGGGAACTATGATTTCGTCCGTCACGCCGGGGTTAATGGTTGATTCGATAATTAAAGACTGGCCGGGCTGCAAATGAGGGCATAGAGACTCAACGGCTGATTTTAGGGGGGTAAGATCGGGCAGGTTGCCATCGCTGACCGGAGTGGGTACGGCAACTATTATATGACTGGCTTGTTTGATAGCGACAGGATCAGTAGTGGCTTCGATGGTTACTTTTTTCAGTTGTTTGTTGAGTTGGGCATCATTCAGAGGAGAGCGGCCAGCGTTGATGGCGGCTACTTTGTTAGCATCTTTATCGAGACCGATGACACGCCAGCCTTTGGCCGCGGCCAGTATGGCCACCGGCAGGCCGACATAGCCCAGGCCGACAACAGCTACGGTTTTGGTTTTTTGCTTAGTCATGGACATGGATAAAAAATAGCTCTTTAACCTGCTTGATGCAAGGAATAGACAAAAGATAATTTTTAATTTCCAATTTTTAATTTTTAATCAATTCTTTAATTATTGAATGTTCTAATTTGTTTAGGTTATTAAAACATTAGTTAATTGATTAAAAATTAAGAATTTAAAATTTATCGTTTATCTCTAATTGACCGTGCCCGTTAAATAGGCTGGCGATAACAGGAGGTGTGTTGTATAGTGTATTGATACAACTTATTGGTTGTTTTATTATTTGTAATAAAATTGCTATGGCAAAACAAGTTACTATTTACAGCACACAGACTTGCGGCTACTGTAAGGCGGCTAAAGAATTTTTTCAGGCTAATAATGTAGCGTTTGAGGATATAGATGTTGGTCTTAATCAGGAAAAGGCGCGCGAGATGATTGAGAAATCCGGACAGATGGGTGTGCCGGTGATTGCAATAAAAGATGGTGATCAGGAAGAATTGATTATCGGTTTTGATCAGGCGCGTTTAGCCAAGGCTTTAGGTATCGCCGGGGCGTAATATTTTTCTTATAACAAGGTTGTGGTTAAAAAAAATTATGACATTATTATTGTCGGATACGGTCCGGCCGGGGTGACGGCGGCGATCTACGCGGCGCGCAAGAAGTTGAGCGTTCTTCTGTTCGGCGAGCTGCCGGGCGGAGAGGTGAGAAATTCCGGGGAGATTGAAAATTGGCCAGGAGATGGCGTGACGGATGGCAACACGCTGGCACAGAAACTGGTTGATCATTTGAAACTGCATGAGGATATGGTGGCGGTTGAGGTAAAGAAGGTGGCGCGGATAGAAAAACGCGATGATGTTTTTGTGTGCACGGGAGCAGATGGAAAAGAGTATCAAGGGAAAACAGTTATTTATACGGCGGGACGCCGTCCGCGCCAGCTGGGTGTGCCCGGGGAAGACAGTTTCAGAAACAGAGGCATTACTTACTGCGCGACCTGCGATGCGCCTCTTTTTCAGGGGAAAACGGTGGCGGTTGTAGGCGGAGGCAATACGGCGGCGGAGGCAGTTATTATGCTGCAAAAGATAGCCGGAAAGATATATCTATTGCAGAATTTGGAAGAGCTGACAGCCGATCCGGTTTTGGTTGATAGTTTTATTAACGATCCTAAAATATCGGCTATTTTTAACGCCCAGGTGGAAGAACTCGGGGGAGAGGTTATGGTTAAGAAGCTGGATTACAAGGACGTAAAAACAAACGAGAAGAAATCATTGGAAGTTGAGGGGGTATTTGTGGCTATAGGCGCTATACCAAATACAGAGCCGGTTAAAGATTTAATAAAATTAAACCGTTTTGGCGCTATTGAAGCGGACAGGTACGGCGTAACCAGTGTTCCCGGGTTTTTTGCGGCGGGAGACGCTACTAATATCAGAGACGCACAAATTATTGTGGCAGCCGGGCAAGGCTGCTCGGCGGCGTTGTCGGCGGGAGACTATTTAGTTAGAAAACAGTAAATTAAGTAAATACAGTAAATAAAGCTTCTGTAATCACCGAATTTACTAGCTTCGCTTTGCCCGCTCTTCGAGCCTGAGCCTCGGAGTTGAAGGCCGAAGCCCGCCTATTTTTTGCGAAGCAAAATATTGGCGGGCGAAGGCTGGGCTGAATTTACTGTATTTACTGACCTTGCTGTATTTACTGTTATGGCTTATCTTGCTGGTAGATTATGAAGAAAATATTTACTAGTTTTCTGGGTTTTATACAACGGCTGGCGAAGTTTGCGACATCTCACTATCTACTGCTATCCCTGCTGTTTTTTGTGGGGCTGGAATTAATGATGTCGTTTCAGCAATGGATAATGGGGGTGGCCGTAGTGCTATTACTGCTTATTTCTTACGGTATTTTTCTGGTGCGCTGGGAGGAAAGGGGTAGGTTTAATTTAACCCAGACGGTTTTGCCGGTGCTGACAGCGATGGGATTGGCCGGGTTTTCGTTATTCATACCATTGACGCCACTGATTCATATGTATTATGTCTTGGCGGCGGTGGTGTTTTTTCTACTGCTGCGCCATGGCGCTAAACAGGCTTTTCCCACCTGGAACTGGATTATCACGGTGTTGGTGTTTTTCTTGAACACGGCGGTGGTGCTGGGTCTGCGTTATCATCTGTTTCTACCGCTGCTGTTAACGTTAGTTTTTATTTTCCTGGCGTCGTTTCTGTTGCTGCTGCAAGCCTTGCGGCGAGTACTCCCCGGCTTGTTGAAAGGCGTCCTATTGTCTCTGGGTGTGGCGATGGTGCTGACGCAACTGGCCTGGGTACTGCAGTTTCTACCGATTCATTTTTTGGTGCAAGCGGGAGTGATCGTAGTGTTTTATTACGTTTTGTTCCATCTAATCAGAATCGGCTATGAAGGAAAATCCGGTCGGCACGAGATTACCGAGTATGTTATTCTGGGAACAGCAGCACTTTTGCTTTTATTATTGACGGCCAGATGGATATGAGTATGGACCGGCAAAACAATGAGGAGAAACAGCCACAAGTAGTGAGAGTTTCACTGACATGGATGACGGCTGCGGTGGTATCGATTTTTGCCGTAGGTATTATTGGCGGGTTGGTGGGGCAAAAAATTGTTGAGCCGCAAATGCCGCCCCTGGCGTCTTCTGATAACGATAAGTTGTTTACGACTGTGCAAGAAGTGACTATTTCACCAAATAGGGCGGCAGCGGATATGGTGGACAAGACCCAGCGTTCGGTTTTTCTATTGGGTACCACCGCGAGCGATGGTGTGAATATTGCCGGTACCGCGGTGGCGGTAACAAGTGATGGTTTGGTGGCAACGACGTTACCGCCGATAAGTCAGGTACAAGCCTATGACAATACCGGACGCGCTTTGCCTTTGGCGCTGGCCGGGCAAGACGAGTTATTCGGATTAACTTATTACCGCTTAACCGACTACGTGGTAGTGCCATTGGATATGAGTCAAGACGATCCGTCGGTCGGACAAAACTTGTTGTCTTTGACACGAAATAGTAATACTTTTGCCGCGAAAGCGTGGCAATTTCAGGCACGCGATTATGTTTTGCCAGACGGGGGCAGCCCAGCGGGACTGCAAAAAGTGTTGGCGGGCAGTGAGTTGCCAAAAGAAGCCTGGACCGGCAGTCCGATATTGGACGATGAGGGAAAACTGGCGGCAGTAATGATGGATACGCCCGGAAGTGCAGCAATACCGGTGAGTGTTTTACGGGAAAGTTTTGCCAGGGTGGTGGGTAACCAGCGGGAATTAAATCCACTGACTGATTTGGGACTAGATATAAGTTACGCCTTTAGTCGGCCGGGTCAGGACAAGGCGGTGATTTTTACAGCGCACGTTAATGCCGTAACGTTGGATAGCCTGGCAGCAACAGCCGGGATGAAGAAAGGCGATGTAATAACAAAAATAGGGGATCAGCAGTTGGATTGGCAGAAAAGCGTTGTGGCGCAACTGACAAGTTTGCCGCTTAACTTGACGGTAGTAAGGGGTGAGCAAACATTAACGGTGACGGTTAAACAGTAAATACAGTGAACTCAGCGAGTACAGTAAATACAGCTACTGTATTTACTTAATTTACTGTATTTACTTAATTTACTTTATAATGGATCCATGAATATCCTTCAGCCGAAAATTGTGGTGGCGGTAGTTGTGGTGGTGGTTTTAGGGCTTTTAATTTCCCTGGCACAGGAAATGAATCGTCGGCTTAGTGTGCAACGAGAGGTGAATAAGCTGGAAAAACAGGTGCAGGATATGCAAAAGAGTGCGGCGGAGCTGGAAAATTTGAATCAATATTTTAATACCGACGCTTATCAGGACAGACTGGCACGGGAGAAATTGAATTACCGCGCGCCGGGGGAAAAAGTGGTGCTTATTCCCAATGAAGAGCAAAAGAGCAGTGAGAATGGTCAAGCTAACGCTGAAGTGCCAATCAGACCGGTGCCGGAAAGATGGTGGCGCATATTTTTTGTAGGCGATGCGTTTGATTTTAACGACGAGGATACATAAGATATGCGCTGGCTATTGATAACAGGGTTGGTAATATTAGTCTTTTTATTACTGCTGCTTGGCGGCTGGGCATGGGTTTTGGCTGGGAGCGATCCGGCCGGAAACGTGTTGGCGGAATATTTTCCTTGGCCGGTAGTGTGTACAACCAGGGGCTGCGTCAGTTCAACGCGGTGGCTGAAGGAAGAAAAAATTCAGCAGACGTTTGCGGAAAAAACCGGACAAGAGATACCAACGGCGGCTGACGCATTAAACACGCTGGCACGCCAGCATCTGACGCATTACGCGCAACTGCGCCAGAATGTCACCTTAGCTGACGCGGAAAGATACCGCACGGAAATATTAAATGTGAGTCAAGAAAATCAGATTAAGGATACAACCGGATTAATACTGGACGATTATGACAACTATGTCCTGTTGCCATATTTGGAGCAAGAGAGTTTGCGCCAACAGCGCTCGGCGGAAACGCCGGATGATTTATATCAGCAGCTAGCGAAAGAAAGACTTGTCGTGGTACTGCCGTTTCATTTAAAGTGGGATAGGCAGGAAGGACGAGTTATACAGCGAGTACAGTAAATTAAGTAAATACAGCCGGACAGTTGGTTCAGCAAGCGGGCATTGCCCGCCGTAGCTGAAAGCGTAGGCGGGTATGGTTCAGTGGTAGAACACGACCTTCCTCCGCCTTCGCTAAAGCTTCGGCGGACAAGGCAAGGTAAGGACAGTAGCTCTATGCGGGATTAGTACAGTGGCAGTACGCCAGCTTCCCAAGCTGGATGCGCCAGTTCGATTCTGGTATCCCGCTCACAGTATTGGGTTCGCCCGCCAGTACGGCGGGCGCCCGCTATATTAGTGGGCGATTCCCGTTACCCGCTCCGTTGTATCCGTATTGTCTATATCGTGTTAAAATGTTTGTATGTTAGTGAATAAATGGATTGGGTTGGTTGTTGCGGTAATTATTTGCGAAGGCGCGGGGATTTTGGGGGCTTTTTTTACCACCTCGGCGATACCTAATTGGTATGCCACTTTGATCAGGCCGGTGCTGGCGCCGCCTAATTGGATTTTTGGTCCGGTATGGACGACGTTGTATTTGCTGATGGGTATCGCAGTTTGGTTGGTGTGGCAGAGAGGCTGGCAGAGAAGCGATGTGAAAAAAGCAGTAGGGGTGTTTGCGGTTCAGTTGGTGTTGAATTCTGTCTGGTCGATTATTTTCTTTGGCATGCAAAATCCCGGATTGGCACTGCTGGAAATCGCGGCGATGTGGTTGGCGATTGTATGGACGATTGTGTTGTTTTATAGGATTTCCAAACCGGCGGCGTATTTGTTGTTGCCTTATTTGCTTTGGGTTAGTTTTGCCAGTTATCTAAATTACGCCATTTGGGCGTTGAATTAAAAGAGGTTAAACGGCTCAAGCGTCGCTTGAGCCGTTTATTTTGCCGCTACAAGCCGTATTAAGGTCGTTCTAAACCTAAGGTTTAGAACGCGGTGTATTTACGAGCTGGCGCTGGAGTAACGGCGCAGGCCGGCGCGCCACGCCAGGTTGGCAAGGGTTAAGGTGATAGCGGCGATAAAAAAGGCCAGGATAATTGTTTGGCCGGTTAAGCGTCCGGTGACGGCTTGAGCCGGAACGTAGACAATAAAAGCCAGGGGCAGAAGATAGGTAAGAGATACGCGAGCACCGCTAGGAAAAATATCAAAGGGGACGGTCAGTGGTTCGGAGATTATCATGTTGAATCCCCATAAAAACTCCAGTCGCTCAAGAACGAAAACAAGCGAGGCGGCTATTATCAGCAGACTGTAGTAAATGATCATGCCGGCAATTGCCAAGAATCCAAGCCATAACCAGCTGACAGTGAATAGCGAAATATGCGCCGCGGTAGAGGCATAAAATAGCAGGAAAACTCCGGCGACAATGTTGGCCGTTTGATTAATATTAGCGCTGCGTAAAGAAGTATAGAATTGAACAGGCAGAGGTTTGACGAGATGAAAATCAAATTTTCCCTGCTGCACTATTTCCGGCAGGTGCATGAGGTTGTTGATAAAAAGCGCGTTCATTAATCCTTCGATAATGCGGGACAGAGCCAGTAACAGCAGTACTTCCGCGTGATCCCAGCCGGCCAATTGGTTGGTGTTGCTGAACATAACTTCTACCATTAGCACAAAGATAGATACCCATATCAATTGACGAATAAGGCCGGCAATAAAGTTACCACGAAATTCCATTTCGCGAACAAGACTGGCTCTGGTGCCGGAGAGCCAGACTCGTGTCCAATGTTTGAGATTACTGACCGGGGATAGCATAGCGGCGTAAGCCGGCGCGCCACTGCCAGCGAATAATAAGAACTAAGGCAAATACCCAAGCGGCTTGAATGGTGATAAGACTAGGTGCGGTTAAGCTAACATAGTTTCCAGTCAAAATTTCCGCCGGTGCGGAGATGACATAGCGAAAGGGGAGCCAGTTAAGCCCGGTAACAAACACCGAGGGGAGAAAAGCCAAGGGGATTAACAATCCGGAGGCGGCAGAGCTTAGCATTTCTTTATATTGTCGTAACTGATTAACATCTTCCAACCAGAACGCCAGCGTGCCGATAACCATATCTATCAGGAACTGTAGAGTCATGGCTAAGGCCAGGCTAATCACAAACAACAACCAACGATGTGGCAGTAAAAGCGCGTTGGAAAAAAAATCCGGTTTTAATAAAGCAATAAAGATAATAGCGGCTATGGGCAGTATAAGTTTTATCACTTTTTCAGTCAGGTTGTTGGCAATGTATTTAAACACTACCGGAATAGGTCTAACCAAATCCTGGACGATTTCGCCTTGTAAAATATCCTGCGCCATAAAGGCGCCGTTCCAGGCATCGGTTAGCAATTTAACAAAAATAACCACCACGTAATATGACAATATTTCCTGACCGGTCGGTCCTTTATTCGACCCTGCAGATACGGCCAGCCAAATAAACATGGCGACAAGCGGAATGGCGGCTTCGGCTAGCATCCAAAGCAGAGCGTCGGTACGATATTGCAACGTACGACTGAAGTCTAGGGCCAGTACCCGCCAAAGCTTACGAATAATCATGGCCGGTGAAGAGTTCGCGGGCAACGTCTTCCAATGACGGTTCTTCAATAGAGACATCGCTGACGGGTAATGTGGTTAACATGGCGGCAGCCTGCCCGGTAGTTTGATTGCGCTCAACTTGAATAGTTGCTTTGTACGGCTGATAGTGGATAACTTTGCCGTAGGTGGATAAATCGGTTTTTTGGACCGGTTTATTAAAAGACAACACAATGCGTTTGTGGTCGATGTGCGTACTGATTAGTTCAGTAGTGGAACCATCAAATGCTTTTTGGCCATGGTCAATGATAATCAAGCGATCACATAATTCACTGACGTCATCCAAATAATGGCTGGTTAGAATAATGGTGGCGCCGTAGCGTTGTTGATAGCCTTTGATAAACTCGCGGACTTTTTTCTGGACGACAATATCCAAACCGATGGTCGGCTCATCCAGAAAGAGAACACGCGGGCGGTAAATGAAGGCGGCGGCCAATTCGCCGCGCATACGCTGGCCAAGGGAAAGCTTTCTGACTTGTGTTTTTAAAAATTTTTGTAACTCAAGCATTTCCACCAGTTCTTCCAGGCTGTTTTGAAAATCGGGTTTAGTCATCTCGTAGATGTCACGCTGGAGCAGTAGTGAATCATATAAGGGTAAGTCCCACCAAAGTTGCGCTTTTTGACCCATCACCAAAGAAAATTGTTTCAAAAAATCTTTGCGGCGCTGCCAGGGGGTGAAGCCCATGACTTGGGCAGTACCGTTCGTGGGGTAGAGCAGCCCTGATAGCATTTTAAGCGTGGTGGTTTTGCCGGCACCGTTGGGGCCGATGAAACCGACCAGTTCCCCTTCGTCGATGCTAATGTTGATGGCTTTGACGGCTTCGACAATTTTATACTTGCGGGAAAACAAGCTTTTCACGGAAGCAATAAAGCCTGGGTCCTTTTCGTGGACTTTGTATTCCTTGGTTAAGTTCACGGTTTTTATAATTGGCATTGATTATCAGTATCATGTATTTAGCGAGCAGTGACCAGGGTTTGTTAATATCGAATTGTTAAATTATCCGGCTGCGCCAGATATCGCGAAGTGATGGCTATATTGTTGTGTTGTTACTCGTTGCCCGTAATACCACCCCGCAATATGCGGGGGTGGTGACTTTTATTTTTTTGTTACTATTGACATTTTTATAAGTTTATGCTAGGATTATAAGTTCGGTGATGGGGCCGGATATCAGTAGACAGTCAATACGCAGGGCTACCCATCCCTCGCGATGCAGGTAGTCATCTATCTGGTCGCGAGAGATGGGTAACGTTATACTGCCTTCATCCCGCTGTATAGAAGGGTGGTGTAACAAGTTCTTTTCATGGAGGGATTTAGATGGTTCGAGTAGTCAGGGAAGGCGACATTCTGGCGGCCTTGCAGGAGCAGGAGGACTTGCTCGATTCACTGCACGACCGCGACGAGTTCCCAGAGGAAGCAGCCGAGGTGCTGACAGCAATGTGTATGCTGGAAGCAGTTGGCGTTTCCTGGGAAGAGATGGAGGAGATGACGCTTGGTCAGTTGTTGGCCGAGTACGATCGTCAGCTCCAAGAAGACGTCGAACCCCTAGCGTGCCCGGGGGATTGAAGCGGGCATGGTGTCAGTCCCCAGATCGAAGGAGGCATACATGACTAAGTATGCTCTTCTGATCATTCTCGTTCTTGCCGCCGTCGCCGTGGTGCAAGGACAGTTGGGGATGAATCTGGAGGTGATCACGTGCGTTCACAAATGGGTTGCCCTGGCGGCAATTTCCGTTTTGGGAGGCATGATTGTGGCCAGGGTTCTGCCAAGAATCTTTGGCCCCGGGATCACCCCTTAGTCTTGAGGGACTGACCGAATTGGGTTCTTTTGGGCCCGCCAATATTTTTGCTACGGCAAAATAGGCGGGCTCATTTTTATCTTGAAAATCATAATTATTTTGGTATATGTAAGGTGTATTTATTTTTAAAAATGTCACCCATGTCCACACCCGGTGTGGACATGGGTGATCGGGCTTCGAACGAAGGCTTGGCTAAAACCCCGATAAGTGGCATATATTAGATGGCGGGTTTTTAGTATTTTTTATGAAGCAAAAAATATGGAAAAATTTTTGGGTAAATTCGGCGGTACAATCGTAGTCGGCTTTGTAGCGGGGCTTTTAGGGGCAATGCTGGTACTGGCCACAACTTTACCGGGGGGATTAAATTTTAAGACAACAATTAACGCCTTGGGGAATAGTACGGCGGTGCCGGCTGCGGAAAGCACGGGGAGTGCCGCATCATCCGGACAGCCCGATTCGGTGGTGAATGTGGTGAAAGAAACGTCGCCGGCAGTGGTTTCGGTGGTTATTACGAAGGACGTGCCGGTGTTAGAGCAGTATTACCCCAGCCAGCCGTTTAATAATTTCTTCGGCAACCCTTTCTTCAATTTTAACGTGCCGCAACTGCGTCAGAACGGAACACAAAAGCAGGAAGTCGGCGGCGGGTCGGGTTTTTTGGTATCAGCTGACGGTATGATTATTACCAACAAGCACGTAGTGGATCAGACCGACGCGCAATATTCGGTATTGACCAATGACGGCAAAACATACGATGCTACGGTGATAGCTCGCGACCCTTCCAATGACATAGCGGTATTGAAGATTGACGCGAATAATATGCCTTTTTTGCAATTTGATGATTCCGATCAATTACAGGTGGGACAAACTTTGATTGCTATCGGCAACGCTTTGGGAGAGTTCCGCAATACGGTGTCGGTAGGAGTGTTATCCGGAGTGTCCCGGTCAATTACGGCCGGAGACGGCCAGGGACAGGCGGAACACTTAAGTAATGTTATTCAAACAGACGCGGCGATTAATCCCGGTAATTCCGGAGGACCACTATTGAATCTGTCCGGTAAAGTAGTGGGCGTTAACGTAGCGATTGCGCAAAGCGGGCAGAATATAGGATTCGCTCTGCCTTCCAATCTGGTAAAAGGCATTGCCGAAACAGTGGCTAAGACGGGGCGTATTATCAGGCCTTTTTTGGGGATTCGATACGTTCAGATAACACCGGCCTTGAAAGATCAAAATAAGCTGTCAGTTGATTACGGCGTACTAATTGCACGCGGCAGTGATTCCAGTCAGTTAGCAGTGGTACCGGGTTCACCGGCGGATAAAGCGGGTCTGCAGGAAAACGACATCATCCTGGAAGTGGGCGGACAGAAGCTGGATGAAAATACCAGTTTGTCTTCGATGGTCAGCAGTAAAAATGTGGGTGATACGCTGACTTTGAAAGTTCTGCATCAAGGACAGGAGAAAACAGTGACGGTAACTTTGGCGGAAGTGCCGCAACAATGACGAGTAGTAAGCAGCAAGTAGTAAGTAGTAAGGGAGAATTTACATATTCAGTGTTGTCCGTAGTGTCAGGTATTCCTGTAGGACATGTGATGACTTATAGGGAGGTAGCAGCTGCGGCCGGGCGGCCGCGGGCATGGCGGGCGGTGGGTAATATTTTGCATAAAAATTACGATCCGGCAGTACCGTGTCATCGGGTGGTAGGGTCGGACGGGAAGATTGGCGGGTATAACCGGGGAAAGGGAATGAAGCGGAAGCTATTGGCAAAAGAAGGTGTTTTGGCTTAGGTTAGATGTAGAGAAACGCCGATGTAGCTCAATGGCAGAGCAATGCTTTCGTAAAGCAGAGATATGGGTTCGATTCCCGTCTTCGGCTCCATTGTAGAATTAAGAATACAGAATTAAGAATCAAGACCGGCCTCACATTACCACATATCGATATGTGGTAATGTGAGCAAATTGATTGTGCGGAATATTTGGCGGCAACAAAGACTCGGCTAATTTTACAATGCAATGTTATGTCTTAACATTAGCTAATCAGAAACTGTGTTGATGGTAATTATTGATAATCGACAATTGCCGTTTTTATTTTTTCGAAGTATATATACACTGCAGTTATGAATGATGAGGCTTTAACCAAGAAAATAGCGGGACTTAAGAAGCGGCTGCAAACAGTGGCCGACCGTCTTTGACTACGGGAATCTAGAATTAAGAATCAAGAATCTAGAAGATCAGTTTGCCAAGGTATCGACTTGGACGCCCGAATTACAGGATAAGCGCAAGGAATATGCCGATTTATCCGCCGAAGTTGCCTGGTTTAAAAATATTGAGCAGCGTTTGGGTGAGTTGGCCGATCCGCAGTGGCAGTCACAGGAGCTGCTTGAAAAACAAGACGGGGACGAGATGGTTCAGCTGCTGCAGGAGGAAGTGGCCGCGATTGAGGAAGAAATTATAAAGAAAGAGCGCGAGCTTCGCTTTGACGGGCCGCATGATAAGGCGGAGGTAATTATGACTATTCAGTCCGGGGCGGGCGGCACGGACGCGCAGGATTGGGCGGAAATGTTGGAGCGAATGTATCTGCGCTTTGCGGATATACAAGGCTGGCCGACAAAAATGTTGAACCGGTCGGCGGGGGAGGAGGCGGGTATTAAGCACACGACGTTTGAAATAAAAGGAAGATACGCTTACGGAATCTTGAAGGAAGAAAACGGCGTGCATCGACTAGTGAGATTATCTCCGTTTAACGCCGACAACTTGCGGCAGACTTCGTTCGCGCGGGTGGAAGTACTGCCGAAATTGCCGGAGAAGGAATTGCCCGAAATTGATCCAAAGGATTTGGGGATCGATACCTTTCGCGCCAGCGGCGCCGGGGGACAACATGTGAATAAAACCAGTTCAGCGGTACGGGTGCGGCATTTGCCGACCGGTCTGGTAGTGGAGTGCCAGAATGAACGCTCGCAAGCGCAAAATAAGATGCAGGCGATGAGCGTATTGAAAGCTAAATTGCAGGTGTTAATGGAAGAACAGCGTGCCGAGGAAATCAGCCAATTAAAGGGAAAGGTGAAAGAAGCGGCTTGGGGCAATCAAATACGGTCGTATGTCTTGCATCCGTACAAGCTGGTAAAAGACCACCGGAGTAAGATTGAAGACAAAAATGTGGAGGCGGTTCTGGATGGAAATTTGTCCGCTTTTATTGATACGCCTTTTAGTGCACAATAAATGGTACGATGATTACCTTCACGAAAGTTTCCAAGTCATACACCCCGAACAGCGCCGCTTTGGATGATGTGACGCTTAATATACCGACGGGAGATTTTGTCTCGGTGGTAGGGCAAAGCGGGGCGGGCAAGTCTACTCTGCTTAAGATATTGTCGGCGGAGGAGAGACCGACGGCCGGCAACGTGGTGATTGACGGCTGGGATATCACGCGGATAAAGAAATGGCAGGTACCGCATTTACGCCGGCAAATCGGGGTGGTATTTCAGGATTTTAAATTGTTACCTAAGCGCACCGTGTTCGAAAACGTGGCGTTCGCCATGGAGGTAGGCGGGGCGATACCAAAGGAGATTAAAAATACCGTGCCGCACATTTTAAAATTAGTGAATTTAGTCAACAAGGCGGACGAGTATCCCACTAAACTATCGGGTGGCGAAAAGCAAAGGGTGGCGATTGCCCGGGCGCTGGCGTATAAACCGCAGATTTTGTTGGCGGATGAGCCGACGGGTAATTTGGACGCATTGCACTCTTGGGATATTGTGCAGCTTTTAATTAAGATTAATAAGCTGGGAACTACAGTGCTGCTCGCTACACATAATGACGATATTGTGAATGCCCTCAAGAAAAGAGTGGTGACGCTGAACGGCGGCAAGGTTGTGTCTGATCAGCAGGGGGGAACATATAAGTTGTAATTTTCAATCTTCAATTTCCAATTTCCAAACTTTATGGTAGGGATTTCGTTGGCAAGAATATTTAAAGCGGCACTCCAGAACTTCTGGCGCAATATTTGGCTGTCGGTAGCGACGGCGGCGATTATGGTGATAACTTTGCTGATGATATCTTTTTTGTATTTTGCTAATATTTTCGGCGGACAGGTTTTACATAGCATTCAGGAAAAAGTGGATTTATCGGTGACGTTTAAGGAGGATGTTCAGGAACAGTATATTCAAGCGGTGGCCAATGAGCTGGAAACGCGACAGGACGTGGAAAAAGTAACGGTTATTACCAGTGATCAGGCACTGGAAAGTTTTAAGAGTCGGCACACGGACGATCCGTTAATCGAGGAGTCTTTGGGAGAGCTGGAGAACAATCCGTTACCGGCCAGTATTTTTATTCTGGCGACGGAGCCCAGATTTTACGAAAACATTGCGAAACAATTGGAGTCGGATAAATACACGCCTTTTATCGATAGTGTTAACTACGAGGGTTCCAGTACGGTTATCGACCGATTAATCGCGTTGATTGCCTCGGTGAAAAATGTCGGGACAGTTATTACTATCGTATTCGCTTTGCTGGCGGTGTTGATTATGTTTAACACGGTGCGGCTGGCTATTTACAGTTTCCGCGAGGAGATCGACATTATGCGCCTGGTGGGGGCATCGCGTTGGTTTATTCAGGGCCCGTTTATTATTGAATCGGTGATTGTGAGTCTGTTCGCGGTAATTATTTCCACGGCTATTTTGTATCCAGTGTTGAATACCATCGCGCCGCACTTACAACGTTTTTTCTTTGACGCGCAGTCCAGTCCGTTTAATATCTATGATTACGCTGTTACTCATTGGGCGCGAGTGATCGGCTTGCAAGTAGGAGCGGCGGTTGGCCTGGCGATTATCAGTAGTATGATTGCTATTCGGAGATACCTGAGAGACTAGAAACAGCGAGGACAGTAAATACAGTAAATTAAGTAAATATAGCCGTTACAAACGACTGATTATTTCGTTTAGCGACGGCGGGAGTTCTTCGACGCGCACCAGCGGCGCTTGACTGATTAGGTCGTAGAAAGATGGCAGGTAGCGGGAGGAGCGTAAGACAACACGCAGTTTTTGTCCGGAAAATTGGGTGGTGGGTAGGAGGCGGACGGAAGTTACGCCGGCATGCTTTTTTAGCTGGCGCAGTAGATCATAGCGCAGGCCTTCTATCCAAACTTCCAAGACCCGCTGACAGCCGACGGTAGCGGCCATTTCATCACGTGTGCCGGATTGAGCTAGGGTAGCTTGGTGTAAAATAAAGATAGGCTGGTCGAGTCGTTCGGCGGTTGAAGCGAAGCGGGTGGCGACAATGGCGGTACGGCCGTCAAATACGCCGGTTAATATTTCACGGATAAAGTCTGTTCCTAATTGGTCGGCAGTGTCATCCAAGAGTAATAGGGGGGTATCGGAAAGAGCGGCGCGCGCCAGGTTCAGCCGAAGACGTTCAGTAGTAGCCAGGGTGCGAGCGGGACGATTGAGGGCCGGTGATAAACCGAGTTGTTCCGCCACTTCTCCCAAGCGCGCTGGCAGACTGGTGATGTCGTGAGTGCGGCCGAAAGTGTAGAGAATATCGTGGACGGTTTCGCCGGCCGGTTCGGATTCTTCGATTGACACATAACCGGCGGCTAAATCTTTGTATGACAATGGCGGCTGGCCGTTAACGGTGAGCTTGCCGGAGGAAGGCTGGATAATGCCGGCCAAAAGGCGCAGCAGAGTGGTTTTACCGGAGCCGGGCAGGCCAAACAGCGTAACTTGATCACCGATGGATAATTTAAAGCTTAAGTCGCGCAGGACAGAGTGAGTTTGCGGCGCACGGCCAAGCAGCCGTTTTAGGCTGCGATTGCCCGCAGAATATTCGGCGTATATTTTGCTGACTTCAATAAAAGAAGGAGCGTCCTCCATGGATTTGATTATATCACAGAGAAGAGCCTGATGTTTTTGGAGAAGCAGCTTTTCGACTCATCCCGCTGCTGCGGGATTCGCTCAAAGTTCTTTGAAACAAGGAAACGAATATGAGAAAGGTCGCCCAAGGCGACCGTTCAAAGAGTGCGCTTGGCAGGATTCGAACCTGCGGCCTTTGGCTTCGGAGGCCAACGCTCTATCCACTGAGCTACAAGCGCGTCATTCCCGTATATTGCGGGGCGGTGACTTTTATACTGTACTGCTTGAAATATAAGAATATCAACAGGAAAATTACAAAAACAACTTCTTTTGCAGAATAAAAGAATATTCTGTATTGTCATTTTGTGGTTAGATAATCATATTCCGGGATCGTCTAAAGGCAGGACGTCAGGCTCTGAACCTGAAAATCGGGGTTCGAATCCCTGTCCCGGAACATTAATTTGTCTTTGTATTCTGCTGGTGTTTTGACTAAAGTAACTTTATGAAAATCGAATCGAAACAACCCTTAAACTCGGCTCGGGGCAGGCAAATTATTGAACGCCAAAAAGAAATCGAGCAAGAAATTGTGGACATGCTTGTTGAAACCCAAAGCCCTTTTTCTCTTGGTCACGTCAAAGACGTTATTTTTTACGAAGAAGATCAGGACGACATGATGAAAGTCGTGGCGATGTTTGATCGGGGCGGAGACGCTTCGGAATTGAGTAATATTCTCGAGTTGGTAACCGACGCCTGGAATTATTTCCCGCACGAGGCCATTGGCGGTATCTCCCCGGCAGAGAAATTATTAGAGCATAATATTTAATCCATTTTGTAGGAGTGCCAGCCGTTCAAAATAACGGTTCTAAGTTCACGCGCCATTCGGAACAAGTGGATGTCGTTGACAGTTTACCTTTCATTATTTAGTGTAGCCAAGTGTAGGAAAGTTGACTGCACCTGTTACAATTTCAGTATAAGGAGACTTCTATGTCTTATGAACGCGAGCTAGAAATCATCAGAGATGCCGTCAAACGTGGCGGGCAGCTAGCACTGCAAATGCGTCCGGGCGTCAGCGCTGCTGACATCACTACTAAAGGAGGAGATCCGAGAGATATCCTGACCGAAGTTGACCCGGCCGTGCAGCGGCTCATCTTTGATGCTCTGGGTCCGAAATTTCCCGGAGTTACCCTTATTGGCGAGGAAGGTAAAACTCGCCGAGAGCTTGAGAAGCTAGCTCGTGCCGGTGACAAAATTGTCGTTGATCCTATTGATGGTACAACCAATTTCACTCGCCATAAGTCTTTTAAGTGGGGCACGACTGCTTGCCTGATAAAAGATAATCAGCCGGTTGCCGGAGCAGTCTTTCTCCCGGTGATTGATGTGATGATTACCGCCTCCCGAGGAGGCGGGTGCTTCGTCAACGGCCAACGGCAAGCCGCCAGCGGTACCGTGCCTCTCAATCAATCTGTAATTGGGGTTGAGTGGTACTACCTTGATGAGACGCGCGCTCAAAAACAGCTGGCGCTGATTACGGCCGCCAGAGGCAGCCATGCCAATCTCTCCGCCGTCTACAGCGTTTATGAGCTCGTGCAAGGCGAAATTGATGCCTACTTGAACATCCACATCCCCGAGCGTAGCGCCTGTGTCTGGGACTTCGCTGCTGGGCATCTTTTCATGAGGGAAATGGTGTCTCCAGAAATTCAGGATAGTGTCGCTTTCTTCCCTGATGGTCGGCCACTGTCGTATGAGAATCACATTGGAATGGAAGTCCTGCTGACCCCGTACCCAGGATTAGCGGAGGAAATCATTGCAAAGACAAGTTAGTTGTAATAATCAACTACTAAATAAGCCATCCATATATCAAGGGTGGCTTATTAAATTGCGACGTTCTTGTAAATACAGTATCATTGGGCCATGGATAAAATTGATAGAAAAGGACTAGAAGAAATTTTAGCAAAACATGCTAAACATACTGACGATAAGATTGAAGGGCTTACTAAAAACACAGATTACAAGCTCGAGATTATTTCTGATGACATATCTACCATAAAAGAAAACATCTCTCACCTCACAGAAAGGATGGATCATATGACGGGGAGGATGGATGATATGACGGGGAGGATGGATGGTATGACAGAAAGGATGGACAACATGACAGAAAGGATGGATCATATGACAGAAAAAGTGGATGTTATTTTTGAACAAACCGGTCAGCTGACAGTCGACATGGAAATAGTGAAGGAATCAGTTCAGCGTCACGAACAGAAGATTGGGCGGCTGTAATTAAGGTTTTTGCGGTTGCTGTTGACGCGAGGTTGTTAAGGGACTTATTATGTTCTCTACATTGGAGCTGTTCTTTGCGCGTAACTACAGTCTACATTAACAATCGAATAGGGAAGTTGATATGATTACACAAATCGGCTCATTACCGTACGACAACGTAGAAGAGGCTATTCACTATAGCTTGGAGCACGAGATTCCGTTTCTGCCGGAGCTGCCCAAGCTTGGAGACTTGATGCTTGAGTATATTAAACATCCGGGCAGGTTGAGTTGTCTGGATGAGTTTTCCCGGCACCGTTTTTCCTGCGTTAAAATACAATGCGTGGGGCCGACAACGCTGGTTTCGGTCGGGTATAGTCCGGACGAAGCGGTGGCGAGAATAGTCGAGCATGTGTCGGTTATTATGGGCAAGCTTAAGGCGGACGAGGTGATTCTGTTTTTGGATGAGCCGTCGTTGGGACAAAGCGGCTTGAAATTTGAAGAGTTGTGGGCACCCATATTCGAATCGTTTCCAGTAACCGCCGGCGTTCATTGTTGCGGCAACATGGACTGGGATGTTTTGTTTCGGTCTGATGTTGTTAGGGTAATTAGCTTTGACGCTTCGCAATTCGACGTGACCGGGTATCCGCAATACCGGGGTAATAAAAGGATAGTGTGGGGCGTTGAAAGACTTGAGGATGTTAAGGATTTTCAGACCGGAGACTTCTTGACGTTGCCTTGCGGCATGAGCCCACTGAAGTATCGGGTAGAGGATTGCCTGCCGGCATTGAAAAAACTACGCGCCATATCTGACAATCTGGAAAGGTGCGAGTAAACAGAAAGCTGGAATTGTTATTCGGCTTTCTTTTTTTGTGAAAGAAAAAGACCGCGCGGGGTGAGACGGGCGGTCTTGGAGTAAAGTGCTAGGGTCATTCTGCACTGAAGATGATTTCTTCAAGGCGCCTGGCGACGACTATGTTATAATCGTCTTTGACCGATGGAGAAAACCAGATGCCGGGCAACGGCAGTTCCAGGCGGGCGCCGCCTTCACCGTGTCCGTCCGGGGTGATTTTTGAGCCGGAGCCGGGGCCGAATTTCTCTTTCATGAAAGTGTCGAGCGGAAAACTGGCGTCAGCGCTGCGAGCGCTAATGCGTACAGTGTTGCCAATAATAGCCCAGACGATTATTAGGGTAATGCCTTCCATGCGCATAAGTAGATCGGCAACACTGGAGACGTCGTCACCATTGCCCGGATCAACATAACCGATGCCGGTGAGAAGGTGGGGGCCTCTTGTAACCTTGGTGCTGATGGCTCGTCCGAGACGGCTGTAATACGACTCGGAAATGGGGTAGTTAATAAGTGCCATCAACTCCCGGTTGTCAGTGAAGTTCATAGCCCAAGCGTAGGCGGCACGATCCCGAGAACAGGCGGACACGAGTCCTTTGGTATCCGTATAGATGCCTAACGCCAATAAAACGGCGAGCCATTGGTGTTCTTCCGGCGATAAATCGCATTTGGCTTCTTGTAATAGCTCAACGACAAGCGTACAGGCGGCACCAACGTTTTCGATCCAGATGAAATGGTTCGGCGTTTCCGGGGCAATGTCCGACCCACGATGATGGTCAATGACAATAATTGGTTTGATACCCGGGTAATATTGTATCAGTCTGCTATCCCTGGTCGAGCACGAGTCTATGAGCGCCATAGGGTCTTTTGAGGGCGGCACCGTTTGCCCCGTGAGAACCGGCTGCATGAATCGACGGAGATCGTATTTGGTAAACAGGAATTTGTTTTGGGGATGACCAATAGATCCACAATATTCAGCGCGTACGGGGTGTTGGCTGGTGACACTAAGAAGATGGCGGAACCCGGCGGCGGCACCCATGGCGTCCGGGTCGACTTGGGTGATGATTGCTCTAATAGGTTGATTTTCAGGCAGTTGATCAACAACGTGAAGCAGGTGTGTCAGTCTTAATGCAGTGTTCATGACTACCTCTTTTGTTCGTGAATTGTGATGGTACATTATCCGGCTTGTTCGAAAACCGTTTTATTATTATACCGCTTAGTTATTGGATAGTCAAACGCGGTGTAGCGAGTGAACTATAATTTGTTGGCAGGTTAATATATAATTAGTGAATTAAAGAGATAGTGATGGGAGTTAATATAAAAAAAATAGCTTATTGGTTGCCGCGGATCTTAAGTGTGGCTTTCGTTTTGTTTCTATCGATTTTTGCTTTAGATGTGTTCGGGGAATATAGCGGCTGGCAAGTATTACTGGCGCTGTTTATGCATCTTCTGCCTTCGTTTGTTTTGTTGGCGGTTATGGTAGTGGCCTGGAAGCACGATTTGGTGGGTGCGGCGGTATTTCTGGCCGCAGCCGTTTTTTATGTGCGGATGGTAGGTTTTGATCGGCCCTGGAGTTGGTATGCTTTTATTGCCGGTCCGGCGGCATTGGTTGGGGTTTTATATTTAGCAAGTTGGTGGCAGAAGAAAAAAGCCGGTTGAGATGGTTAAAATCAAGGGGGAGAATTATTTTTGAGATAAGTTTTAGTCGGTCAGTGTGATGGTTTTACTGGTGCTGACGGTTTTATCGTCTATGGCGGCGGAGATGGTTACTTCGACAGCGCCGGGGCCGGTGAAGGTGTAATTACTGGAAAAAGTTTTAGGGATAGTGAACGAGCCGAAAGAGTTGGAGTTGTCGGTGTTGACGTTGGAGCTGGAGCCGCCGGAGGAAGAGCTGACATGATAAGATGTTTTTATAGTGGCGTTGTCTCCCAAGATGCCAGACGGGCCGGTAACCCGCCAGTTAACGGTGAACGTTTGGCCGGAGGCGACGGTTGAGGGTGTATCGAAGAATACAATACTGATTGCTTCGTTGGATGATGTGTCTGGGGGGTTCGGGGTGAGCGAGGGGGTAGCTGTTATGGTGGGGGTGGTTGAATGATTGCCAGATGAAATCGGTGGTTGGGAGGCCGCGATTGTACCGGGTTGATTTGACGGTAAAGGCGCGGCCGGTGTTGATGAGACACGAGAAGAAGTGAGGTTTAATGTAGTTGTGTTATTTAAGGAAATGCCGGCAACAACAGCCAAGGCAACGGCGGCCGTTACGGCAACGATAATAATGAGAGGAGAAAATGGAGGCATAGGCTTTAATTGGTGGTTTTTGGCGTTAATGCGCCTGATAATAGTTTTCCTCTACTATCAGCGGTGGCAAGGCGATTGTCAAAAAAACGGCTCATCCGTACGGGTGAGCCGTTTAGGCACTGTGGTTTTTTTGGTAGCGTTTTGATAGTGTTAAGAGTATGAAAGTATTTTTAGCGGCGGATCATCGGGGGTTTACATTAAAGGAGGAACTTAAGTCTTGGCTTGAGGAAGAGGGTAGGGAAGTAGTGGATTTGGGAGCGGAAAGTTTGGTTGAGGATGACGACTACTCGCAGTATGGGATAAAGCTGGGCGAGGCGGTGGAAGCCGAGCCGGGTAGTTTCGGTGTTGGAGTTTGCGGCTCCGGTATCGGTATGGCGGTAGCGGCTAATAAGGTAAGGAGTGTACGCACCGGCCTGGTGCATGATGTGGAAATTGTTAAGATCGGCAGAAGCGATGATAACATGAACGTACTGGCTCTGGGCGCTGATTTTATTTCTTTAGAGCAGGCAAAAGAAGTAGTGCGGGTATTTTTAGACACCGCGTTTGTTAATAACGAGCGTCACCAAAGGCGTTTGAATGAAATTAGCGCATATGAATGTCGCGATGTTCTTTAGGTTATTTAGAATGGTATTTTATAAATAAAATTATTATCTTATGCAACAAAGTGTGGAAGTGGTGCCGGCGATTTTGCGTAAAACTTACGAGAAGCTGGAAGAAGACTGGGAGAAGGTGCGCCACGGCACCAATCATATTCAAGTTGATATTACGGACGGTGTGTTTGCCGGAGACGGTTCTTTTAGAGATATTCGGCGCTTAAAACAATTAGTGGAAAGTCAAAAAACCGATCTGCATTTAATGGTGCACACACCGGCTAATTATGTGGATGACGTTATTGATCTAAACCCGGCGCGCTGTATTTTTCATATCGAAGCCTTTGAAGGGACCGGTGATACAAAGATGGTTTATGAAAAATTACGTTCGGCCACGCAGTCGGAATTGTCGTTGGCGCTTAATCCGGATAGTCCCATGATTTGGCTGGAAGAACATTTGAGCATGATTGATTTTGTGACTTTTTTGGGTTATATGCCCGGTTTTGCCAATCAAGAAATAGATCCGAGGATTTTCAATAAAATAGCGGAGTTTAGAGCTAAAAATAAGGAGGCAAGAATCGCGGTTGATGGCCATGTCGATAAGGAAACTATCGGATATTACGTTAAAAGCGGTGCGAGCCTGTTGTACACAAACACGGCTATCTTCGGCAGTGGAGAACCGCAAGAGAATTTGAAGCAGTTGCAGTTGCTGGCCGAGGCGGCGTTATAGACTGTATGTCCATAGAAACAGCACCGATATTAGAAAAGGCAAAAGAAGAACCGCCCGTTGACGAGGAAAGGCGATTGGATTTTGCGGATATAAGGACAGGAAAGTTACCAGATTATAAAGGTGTTTTGCAAGAAGCGGGTATTATAAAGCCAAGCTTGTCTAGCGCGGATATTACAACCACGATAATGAGTTTTTCCGGCCGGGCCAGCGAAGCAGAAGATCACCGGATGAGAAAACACGACTTGCTAATAGCGATGGATTTACTGGAATGGGCAAAAGAAAACTTTCCTGAACTAGGCAAGGAGCTTATGGGGGAAAGGGAGTTAAGGTTAAAGGCACATAAATATTGCCCCAATATAAAATTCGGTTGCCAGTTGTGGTGGGAAAGTAATGAAAGAGAAATAGAACCAGACTGGAAAGAGATAAAATGGACAGATATTTAGGGAAGCAGGAAACAGACGTGATATAATGGAGGGATAATGAAGAAACTTACCACACTAGACAGCTTAAGCCGGATGGCCAACACGTTGCGCCGGGATGTAGTGACCATGCTGGCGGAGGCGGGGTCTGGACATACGGCCGGTCCGTTGGGTTTGGCCGATATTGCCGCCGCCATGTATTTTAATGTTTTAAACATTGATCCACGCCGCAAGAATGATCCGGACAGGGATAGGTTATTTGTATCCTGCGGGCACACGGCACCAATTTGGTATGCCGCACTGGCGCGGGCGGGGTTTTTCCCCGTGGAAGAGTTGAAGACTTTGCGCAAGCTGGGCTCGCGCCTACAGGGACACATCGACCGCTTGACGGTACCGGGAGTGGAGTCGACAGCAGCTAGTCTAGGGCAGGGGTTATCGATCGCGGCCGGATGCGCTTACGCGGCAGCCATGGATGGAAAAAACTATCAGACGTATTGTGTGGTATCCGACGGCGAGCATGACGAGGGGTCAACTTGGGAAGCGGTTAATTTTGCCGGTTATTATAAGCTGCAGCACCTGACGGCGATTGTTGACCGTAATAATATTCAAATAGACGGGCCGACGGAGAAAGTAATGGGCAAGGAACCGTTGCGCGAGCGCTACGAAGCGTTCGGTTGGCACGTGATTGAAATAGACGGTCATAATATTGAGCAGATAATCGACGCCTGTCAGGAAGCGCGGGCTATCGGAGAAAAACCGGTTTGTTTAATCGCTCATACCATTCCCGGCAAAGGAGTGGATTTTATGGAAGGAGATTACCGTTGGCACGGGGTAGCGCCGGGAGGACTGGATACGGAAAAAGCACCGCCGAAAAACAAACAGTTAGAGGCAGCGCTGCGGCAGCTTCACTATTAATTTTTAATAAATATTTCAATTAATAAATTATCTAGTTGTGCTCACTAAAGAATCACATCTGAAGAGGAATATTTTCGGTAAAGACATTGAGATGGCGCCGACGCGGGACGGTTACGGTATCGGCTTGGTGGAAGTTGCGGAGAAGAATGTCAATGTAGTGGCTTTATCAGCCGATTTAACCGAGTCGACCAGAGCGGCAAAGTTTCGTGATTTGTATCCGGACCGGTTTATTCAAATGGGCGTGGCGGAGCAGAACATGGTGACAGTGGCGGTGGGGCTAGCTTTGCAGGGAAAAATTCCTTTTGTTTCCACTTACGCCGTTTTTTCGCCGGGGCGGACGTGGGATCAGATCAGGATTTCTGTTTGTTATAACAACGCTAACGTGAAGCTGGCCGGACACCATGCCGGTTTGTCCGTGGGGCCGGACGGAGCGACACATCAGGCACTGGAAGACTTAGCGTTAACGCGGGTTTTGCCCCGTTTAACAGTGCTGGCGCCGTGCGACGCGGAAGAGGCCAGAAAAGCAACACATGCGGCGGCGGCGATAAAAGGACCCGTGTATTTGCGATTTTCGCGGGAGAAGTCGCCGGTGTTTACAACTGCGCAAACACCTTTTACTGTCGGAAAGGCGCGCGTTTTGCATGACGGGAAAGACGCAGTAATAATTGCTTGCGGCCCATTGGTTTATGAGGCGTTGGTGGCGGCGGATCGGTTGGTGGAGAAGGGGATATCGGTGCGGGTTATTAACATGGCCAGTATTAAGCCAATGGACGAGGAGACAGTGGAACGGGCGGCGCGTGAATGCCGGGCGGTGGTTACGGCCGAGGAACACCAAGTGGCGGGCGGATTGGGCGGCGCCGTGGCGGAGACTTTGGCCAGAAGTTATCCAGTGCCGGTAGAGATGGTGGGTATGCGCGACAGTTTTGGCGAATCGGGTCAGCCGGAAGAGTTGTGGCGTAAATATCGTCTGAACGCGGCGGCCATGGTTGATGCCGTTATAAAGGTGATTAAACGTAAGCACTAGAGAATTTATGAGAACGGGAGTAAGGCTGGCGGCCGGCGCTGTGGTAGCAGTGGCGGTAATAGGGCTGGGAGTGGTGACAGCTTTTTACTGGAGCGAGCGCGCAGAAAAATCATCAATGTCCGTTTCACGGCCGGTACGCATAAACGAAGTTATTCTGGGTCAATTTCCAGACGGCAAATCCGGTGCACAAGCAATAAAGGAGACAAAGGACTTTTACACAACCGATCAAATTGGTTTGCGGATAATGGCCGAGGCTGATTCAGGACAAAAAGCGGTTATGCCGGCACGATTATTAAATAGTGCGGGGCAGATTACCAATCTTAGCCCCAACCAAATAACACTTAGCGGCGGTGAAAACAGATTCTGCTGTTGGCAAGTGGAAGAATCGGGTGAATATGTGCTGCAATTATTCAAGCCGGGCGGCGGTATCACTACTTTGCCGCTGACTGTCAGAGCAAGCACGGCGGACAGGGCAAAAGTTTTTTAGCGGTTATGGAGCCAGCCAGTCCGCCGCCGTTTTATACGGGGAAACAAAGGTTTTTTGTGCAGGTTGTGTTAATAGCGATATTAGCTTTAATGTTTGTGTTTTATCACAACTAGGGGTTGACTATTAGTTTTCTAAAGAATATCCTGCGGAAAAAGATCGGCCGCATCGACGGGTAAATGGCGGTAGGCTTCGGCCATTTTTTTAACGTCCCCCAGCAGGATTAGGTGGGCGGCGCGGCGGCGCCGGCGGACGGGATGAAAACCGGCGAACGGACCGCGCGTAATAATTTCGGGATTATCAGCGGTTAGGCGGTGGCGGACGGCGACAGCCTTTTTTTGCGCTTGTTTGTCCGTGGGCGCGGTAACGGTTAAGCGGACCATATCGCTATAGGGAGGATAGTGGAGGCGTCGTCTTTCGGCAAGCTGTTTGTTGTACCAGGTATGCATGCCGGAGGAAATGGCGTCCTGAATCAGGCGAGGGTGACGAGTGATGAGTGTTACAGGACGCGAAGCTTTAGTAATAGATTGGAGGCGGGAAATTAGCAGGACGGCACGTTCGTGACTACGGTAGTCGGGATAATTAAGAGACATTTCCGGCAAAAGAAAAGCAACGCGGTCAACGGTGCGTGCCGCGATATGCTTAAAGGCCGCGGTGGTACCAAGATAGATGTTGCCCGGTACGAGCAGGGAAAAGAAATGGTCTTTTTTACGAACAGAACCGGCGTCCAAAACTTTGACAGTGGCGTTAGGAATTGTTTGGTTGAGAATAGCGGCGATTTGGTTAGCGCCGGCAATTGCCCGGCGAAGTTTTTTTTGACCGCATTCGGGGCAGGTGAGAGGCACGTCGCCTTGCCAGCCGCATTGCCGACATAAAAGCTGGTTGGTTTTTTTAGTGCCGGGTACGGCCAGAACAGCTTCGCACGTAGGGCATCTTAAGACGTGGTGGCAAGACGTGCAGGACAGGTGCGCCCAAAATCCGCGGCGATTATATAAAACAAAAACACTGCCGCGGCGGCGCCAGGTTTTAAGTTGGGTAATGAATTGATTAGGTAGAAGCAGTTTTTTCTGATAGTCCGACGGGGAAGGATAAATAATATTGACGGCTATTTTTTGAGGATTGTCGCGCAGTACCGATACTGTTTTGTTTTTAATGGAATAATAAAGAGCCAAAGAGGGAAAACTACCGCTGTATATCAGCGGCGCTTTATGAATTTGAGCCAGCTGCGCGGCGGCCCATCGATTGTCCAGTTTAGGATAAGCATCCCACAGTTTGTGCGCCGGCCATGATTCTTCTTCAACAATAATTAAGCCCAGGCGTCGCCAGGGTAGAAAAAGAGCTTTTTGCGTGCCGATAATAACTTGTCCGCGTTCACTGCGAGAAAGCAAGTGCCAGATATTGTCACCGGCGCTGGCGCCAAGGCCGCTATGCAGAATAGCGGTTTGATCCGGGAGAGAGCGGCGAAAATATTTTGTTAATTCTTCGGCCAGCCATATTTCCGGTACCAATATAAGGACAGATTGGTTTTGGCCCAAAGTAATTTGAGCTAAGCGTATAAATTCCCGCCAGCGAGAAAGGCGGTTGGATTCCAATAACGAATGGACACCGCCGGGTTTAAGAGGGGCGGCCGTCTGTTTGGTTAAGCGCCGAGAGGGTCGATAGGTTGAGAGAGCTTGATCTGTCGGGGCGGGATTGTTAATGTTGGCCGGAAAAAAGAGGCGCAAGGTGTACCCCAAGCCACCGTGGGAAATTAAGCTGATGATTTGCGCGAATTGTATTTGCCGGCGGGTAAGAAAAACGGGGAAATGAGGTAAAACGGCTGTTTTGGGGGGCTTAACTGATGCCCTGGTGTGTGTTTTGAGTACAACGGCGGGTATTACACGCGGACCGAAGGGGATGTTCACAATGCGGTGTAATATATTGGCGGTTGGAAGATTGCCGGAAAATTTGTATGTATAGCTTTGTCTACCCAACGGAGAGAGGGGTATAGATGGAGCTACGTCGGCATAAATAGGCTGGTGGGTGATTTTGTTCATATCTCCACAGTGTATCGGCAAGGTAGAGTCCTGGCGAGACTCTAGAAGAATCTATGCATCGTCATAAGAAACGTCGAAACGGTAAAGACTATATGATTCGTAACGAGTTAGTATGCCTGCTTCGCGAAGAGCGGTGGCAATTTGGTCGTCCGCGGTTTCTATGCCGGCACGGTTAGGGAGTAAGAGGGCGGACTTACCGCGGTCGGAAGTAACATAGAGGCCATACAAAGACGGGTTTAAATGGGATGGGTCACTAATGCGCTGCAGCGTCCCAAGTAAGGCTACGCTGTAACGCAGGTTAGGCAAATCGGGACGAGTAATGCGGCAAGCAGAGAGGGCATTGGATGTATTGTGAATGATTTCGGCGGCCAGGTTTGGAGTTTGGGGTAGAACGGAGCCGGACATTGAGCGCAAGCGTCGACCGGGATTTTCTATAATCGATACGTAACAAGCGCGCTGGCGGCGCAGGTCAGGAAGCAAAACACCGGGAAAAGGCAAAATATTACCGCTTTTAACCAGATATTCGGCCGCTTGTTTAGCTAGTTTTCCATACATGAAAAATCCCCCTAAGAATATAATAGGGTTATTGTAGCATAAGCTTACGGGACAGCAGAGGACTACAAATTAGGGAGGCCTTGCTGATTGAGAAGACATTGCCTACAGTAGAAACATATTATGAAGGATCTTATAATGGGGATTAAAACCCCTGTAGTAGCCAATGAGAGAGTTTTTGTGGCTGTAGATGTACCGGAAACAGCTGTAAGGATTATCAGACGGTCGTTGGGTGAGTATCCGCAGTATATTAAACAAGTTACGCCTGACAATAAATGGCACGTGACGCTGGCTTGGTTGGGAGAAGTGGAGAACCCAAAACAATATTTGTCGCGGTTAACAAGAAACATGCGGCAAGGTTTTGTACCGACTATTAGAGTTAACCATGTGGGGCGGGGGTTACAGCGATCGCAGTTATGGGCGTATGTTGATCCGGCAACGGTGTTAACAGGTATTCGGGATCAGATTTTCGACCGGTTGGGAACAATGCGTTTTCCGGATCTGGGTAAAATCAGACAACGCCAGTATGTACCGCATATTCATGTGGCGGATCTTTTTGGCATGGCGGGAGGCATAGGTTTAGCCGACGAACCGGCAATGGTTAACTTTGCGGTTAAGGAGGCTAAAATTTACCGCAGTTGCTTAACACCAGGCGGGTCCGTATATGAGGTGTTGGGAACAATATTATTATCCGATTAGCCCTTGAATATGGAGAGAATTGAAAGTTTATTCCTGGGTCAGACTAAATGCGATTTTATGCGCCTGCCTGATTTTTTAGCTTTGGCTGAAAGTTGGCTGGAAAAGGACAAGTTACACCATGTGGTGACATTAAATCCGGAAATGGTTATGCTGGCCGAGCGGGACCGGAAGTTTGCCGCGGCGGTTGCCGGAGCGGATTTGCGTGTTCCCGACGGGGCGGGTCTAATTTGGGCGCGGTGGTATATTCGTTCGCAATTTTGGTCGCTGTGGCCCAGTCTATTAGCGTTTCCGTTTGTCAGTGCGGAAAGAGTGACGGGGGTTGAGTTGGTAATAAAGTTAGCCAAGCTTTGCGCTAAAAAAAATATGGGTTTGGGATTAGTGGGGGGAACAGGCCATCAGATCGATAAGACAGCGACGGTATTGCGACGCAAATTTCCCTCTTTGAAAATTGTTACCGCCAAGCCACACCGTTATGATATAAATGGTCCAGAACATGTTCTACAGACGATTAGAGATAATAGGCCGGCAGTGTTATTGGTAGCTTACGGCGCGCCTAAGCAAACCGTATGGTTGGAGAATAACAGGAACGCCTTAAGCGGAGTTAGGGTGGCCGTAGGCGTTGGCGGAGCGTTCGCGATTATCGGGGAAGAAAAGCCGCGCGCGCCGTATATATTTCGCCGCCTCAACGCGGAGTGGCTGTGGCGGTTAGTGCTTGAGCCGGCAAGATTACCAAGGATTTGGCGCGCGACTGTTTTGTTTCCTTTGTTAATCAATAAACAAAAACAGAAAAGTAGCGAGGCGATTTAAATTGTTGTATTTGCTTTGTTAAGCGGTATAATCGATTTTTGCACAACTGGCCTTGATTGACGGTAATGCTTTGTCCACATAGGGTGAAATGATGGTCGATTTTTTATGCTACCGGATTTTATCACAAGAAGGAGGTGAGTCGGGCTATGGCTGAAGATTATGAAGTAGAGCCAAAGGGTCTAGTGGAGAGAATTAAAGAATCACCGCGGACGGTTTCAGCGCTGATTATTATTCTGATTGTGGCCGCGGCAGTTTACGCTTTCTCCGGAAATAAACAAAGTGATACCAGTGACCAGCAGGCGACTGACGAGGAGGTGGCCAGCGAGCAAACGAACGAACAGAGCGAGGCGACGACCGGCGAAGAGACGACAGGCGAAGAGCCGGCGGTGGTAGCAATGGAATCGGTATCGCCTCAACAGTTGGCGCAGGAAAGTCAGCAATTACCAGAGGCCACTCGAAACGACCAAGGTTACGCGGAAGTAGCTCAAGCGGGAGATGGAGTAACAAACCTGGCTCGTCGGGCAACGACTCGCTGGTTAAGTGAAAATTCCGCCGGTTATGATGTTACTAACGAGCACCGAATATATATAGAAGATTATATTCGCAAAAATTTGAGTTCACAGCCGCTGGCGCTGGGGCAAACGATGACAATACCTTATGATTTGACTGCTCAAGCGGTAAACGAGGCTGGAAATCTGAATAGTGCGCAGTTACAGAATTTGAGTCAGTACACTTACGTGTTTATCTAGAATCGGCAAGAGTAATCGCAAAAACCCGCATTCAGCGGGTTTTTGCGTTGAGGGGGTATTGGCACTATGATGGCAATATGACTAAATTGCAGCCTATTAATGATTTTGGCGTAAAACCGATACCGTCTGACGCGCACCGGGTTTTTCACGGCAAAACCGTCTCGGTTTGGCAGTGGGAGCAAGAGTGTTATGACGGTAGCAGAGATATTTTCGAGCGCATGTCCCGCAAGGATTATGCTTACGTAATCGGCGTGGAGCCGGACGGAAGGGTTTTATTAGTTGAGGATGAGCAGCCGGATAGGGGGGTAGTACTGACGCCGGCGGGAGGGGGAGTGGATGAGGGGGAGGAGCCAAACCAAGCGGCGGCACGAGAGTTTAAAGAAGAAACTGGTTACGAAGCGGGCAGTTTAATTCATTGGCATTCTTATCGTCCTTCCGCCAAGATGGATATGCTGACACATGCTTTTGTCGGCAGAGATGTAAGACAAGTAACGCAGCCCAAATTAGAAGCAGGGGAAAGAATATCTCCGGTACGATTCAGTTTTGATGAGTTTTTACAACTTGGACAAAATATAAAATTGCGCGACTGGATGCTGCGAATAAAATTACTGGAAGCGCAGATTGACGCAACCAAGAAGCAGGCTTTAAAAAAACTTTTGTATGGATGATAAAATGATTCGCACGAGAATCGCTCCCAGTCCAACCGGCTTAATGCATATAGGCACAGCCAGAACAGCATTGTTTAACGAGCTTTTTGCCCGTAAGACGGGCGGCAAGTTTATTGTCAGAATTGAGGATACCGATAGGGAAAGGAGCAAAAAAGAATATGAGCAGATAATTTTGGACGGCCTGCGCTGGTTGGGTTTGACTTGGGACGAAGGACCGGATATCGGCGGCGATTTCGGTCCATACCGACAATCGGAGCGCGGCGCAATGTATCGGGGTGCTTTGGAAAAATTATTGGCACAAGACAGCGCTTATCCGGTTGAAGATGGTGAAGCGATCAGGCTGAGAGTGCCGCCGGAAGATGTCGTTTTTAATGATTTAATAAGGGGAGAGGTTACAGTAAATCCAGAAACATGGGGGGGTGATTTTGTGATTGCCCGTTCTCTGGACGATCCCGTTTTTCATTTGGCGGTGGTTGTAGATGACGCGGCGCAAGCAATCAGTCATGTTATCCGAGGAGAAGATCACTTGACTAATACCGCCCGGCATATTTTGCTGCAGCGGGCATTGGGTTTGCCGATGCCGCAATATGCTCATTTACCTTTATTGCTGGATAAAAGCAGACGTAAGCTTTCTAAACGAACCGGTGAAGTAAACTTACTGGCGTATCGTGATCGGGGGTTTTTACCGGAAGCTATGCTTAATTATTTGGCATTGCTGGGTTGGAATCCCAAGAGTGACGAGGAGTTTTTCAGCCACGACCAGCTTCGAGAAAAGTTTGAACTGGCGGGCGTACAAAAAGGCGGGGCTATTTTTGATGAAACAAAATTGGGGGCATTTAATAAACATTATTTGCGGCAATTGACGCGGGAGGAATTGCTGGAAAAAGCCCGTCCGTGGTTGAAAAAAGCGGGTTACATTATAGATGACGAACGGTATTGGCGGGACGCCTTAGCGGTAGAGCAAGCCAGGGCGGCTACCTTAGAAGAGCTGGCGTCGGGAGTGTCTTTTTTTAGTCCGGACTGGCCGGGTGATTATTCACCAAGTCTTCTGGTGTGGCGGGACAGTAACGAGAAGGAAACGAAAGAGATAATCGGACAGTTAAAGGATTTTTTGGATGAATTAGGTGATAATGTCTGGACGGAACAAACTTTAAAAGACACGCTAATGAGTTGGGTTGAAGAGAAGGGGTTAAAGCGCGGCAACACGTTGTGGCCGTTGCGGGTAGCGTTGACAGGACGGGAAAATTCGCCGGGTCCGTTTGAGACGGCTGCAGTTTTAGGGAAAGCTCGGACGCTGGAAAGACTGGATGGGGCGTTTAAAAAGATAACAAGAGGAGTATAATTATTTATACTTAAAGCTATGAGTCATTTAAAGCGTTGGCAGCGCATCACTTATATTGTGCTTACGGCCATAATCGCCTTGGGCATGGTTTTTTTCGCTTTTTTACCCTGACCGATAAATTCATATCATGAGGCGGGTATTTTTCGTGTTATTTTGTTTAGCGGCAGTAACGGCAGTTACGCTTGTTCCCCGCTTGGCGGCAGCGGATAGCGTGGACGAGCTGCGCCAGCAGCTGGAGGCTAAAAAGAACGAGTTAAAAGCGGCAGAAGATAAAATCAGTCAATTCAAGGAACAGGTACAGGTAAAAAAACAGGAAGCGCGCACATTGCAGGATCAGATCGGGATTCTTGATGATAATATAAACGAACTGGAGCTGGGTTTATCGCGAACGTTACTGGAAATAGAAAAGACTTCGCTGGAAATTGACGAGGTTAATCAGGAAATTGACGAGAAGGAAGCGGAGATAAAAATTCAAAAAGACCGCCTGGCGGGATACATCAGGCAAATGCATGATCTGGATCAGCAATCTTCCGTGACGGTATTTTTGAAATATCAAACTTTTTCCCAAGCGGTAAACGAGGCGCAAACTTTTGAAGAGTTGCAGAATAGGGGACAGGAGACGCTGGTAGCTATTCAACAGTTGCGCGATGAGTTGGATGCCAAACGGCGCGATTTGAATGACTTTAAACAAACGCTGGATGCCCTGCGTGCCAGACAGGAGGGCGAGCAAAAGGAACTTGGCGACGAGAAGCAATCCAAGGCCAGGATTCTTGATTTAACCAATCAGCAGGAACAGCAATATCAGTCTTTACTAAAAGAAGCGCAGGCTACCCATGAACAGGCGCAAGCGGAAATGAGCCGGATTGACGCGCAACTACGGGAAGAGCTGGAAAAGCAAGGCTACGGTAATTTACCCAGCGTGGGCATAATGGATTGGCCGGTGAGTCCGGAATTCGGCATTGCCTGCGAGTTTCACTGCACGGACTATCCATTCGCTTATTTAATCGGCCCCCATAGCGGCATGGATATTCCGGCATATGTAGGTACGGCTATTAAAGCGCCCGCAGACGGGTATGTGGCCAAGGTTTATGACGCCAAGGGACCGGGGTATAGCTATATTATGTTACTGCATGGAGGTAATGTTTCTACGGTATATGGTCACGTATCCGGATTTGCGGTTAGCGAAGGTCAGACGGTAACCAGGGGTACTGTCATCGGCTATACCGGCGGGGCACCGGGAATGAACGGCGCCGGACTTTCCACAGGACCTCATTTGCATTTTGAGGTGAGAGAAAACGGTCAGCCGGTTAATGCGCGTAAGTATTTGTAATGGCACGCTTTGATCCGGATAAGGTATTTGATAGAGTGGTTACGTCTCTCGTACCGCTTTGGGGTCCTTTTTACGCGATCTTTTATATTCTGCGTTTGTTGTGGCATGAAATATTCAGGCATGAATAAGTTAAGCTTATGGATCAACAAGAATTACTGAAACAAGCGATTAGCTTTGTCACCGATATTGAGGGACCATATAAATGGTATGCGATTGGAATTATCGCGACGGTAGTAACGGCGCTAATGTCCCGCTTCATTTTTAAAACCCTGAAGTGGTTTATTCTGCTGATTTTACTGGCGGTAGTAATTTTGGGCGCGTTGTGGGCGTTGGGGCGAGCGGCTAATTTAGTTTGAGTGTTGATATAAGGGACAGAGCAGGGGAGAGCTAGCGCGGCCGGGGCTTTTTTCTTTGGTGGTTAAATAAATCCTGAAAGAAGTTAAATTCTTCTTGAAGTTCACGATATCTTTCTTCGGACATAGTGGCGGGATCTTCTCTAAGCAGGGAAGCATAAAGACTGGAAGAAGGATGGTGGTTGACGTTGATATTTTTTTTGGTCGGTCGGCTATTATTATCTTGGAGATCTGCCCTGGCCAAGTCGGCGTTTCTGTTTTTTTGATCGGGCAGGTTTTCCCATTCCGACCGTTTCGCTTGATGGCGCAATAAATTTAAAAAATCCAATAATAATTGTTCCTTAGCCTTTAAAGTTGGTTCCGAGGAGGGGATAGGAGTTGGTTCATTATCGTCGCCGTCGCCGGTGTTGAATAGAAATTTCTGACGAGGCGCTTCGGGAGTATTGGCCATATATTGTAGCTTAGTATAATTCTTGTCTGCTTACTACTTTATATTGTGCGACGCTTCTTGGGTCTGGCCTGATGTTTTATCTGGATACATTTTAGTTAAATACGCAAAAAAGACAAAAAACAATGCGTGCAAACGTGCTAAGAGGTAGTGTAAAAAATAAAAACGCGAGAGCTAATACTTATTATTAAAGTTTGTTTTGTATGAATGCCCAGGAAGAGAAGCGGTGGGTATGCATATAAGCGTGCTCTATAATTACGCTGGTGCTAATTGAATGAAGTTAAGGGTATCTGAATACTGAAGATCTCTTACAAGCGATTTAAATGCGTCATAATTATAATCATGATCGTAAAATTTTTCTGATAGAGAAGGTAAACTTTTTTACTGATATACACTATAAAAGAAGCGAGTGTAAAAATCCGGGAAATTTAGGGGAGCGGTAGTAGGGGGTAGACATAAGACAGGCAGGGACGGGACAAGAGCGAGGGCATCAAGGAGCGCAGCGAGTAATAACGCATAGGAATATATATGCGTCGCACAATGTACCTTTTGCGAACTTAGCATGTTCCCCCTTATGTTATCCACAGGACACGAACATTTTTCATATTCATGTCAACTTCTCAATTTGCTTTTCCCTACGCAATTATTTGTATCTCATTTTTTTATTCTTCTATCTGGTTTAGGCACAGTTCTCTCCCCTGTTTTGTGGGGATATGTATATCTCGATAGATCTATTTTTCTAATAGTAATGCTTGGGTCGGATAAAAGAGTACTTCTCTCCCCCAGAGCTTGATGAAAAACTAGCCTAACCCCGGCCGTGCCAGGTACTCCAGCTGTTCCATTACAGATGTCATTAAGCAATTAGTATCAAAGTTATCGATGCCACATGTACGTTCACAGCCCAGATTGAAGACATATTTCTTACGGCTAAAGTAGCGTTCAACTTCGGTGCGTTTGTTGTAGAGCTTTAGATCAAGGCATCGATTAGCTTCTTTGGCCTGTCTGTTCAGTGGCGTCTCCTGTCGCTTAGATTTTCTCGCAGCCTGACCAGTTCGTCGGACCGGTATACCAACTTTGATGCCGAACCATTTGTGATGCAGTTGTTGCGCAAAGGCATTACTATCGTAACCCTTGTCGGCCAGAAAGGATTTCACTGGCCAACGTTTAGGTAATTTCTGCACCAACTGTTGGGCTAGTATCACATCCGCTCTCGCGCCACCTGTAGTAACTTGTGCCATCGGCAAACGAGTACGGAAATCAATGATTTGATGCAGTTTAAAGCCGGTTTTCTCTTTGTGGCCAGAATATTCAGCACCTGTTTCTTTATGTCTGGCATACTGTTCAACAAAGGAAGAATCGGTAATGAGCGTGAGTGATTTTCTTGTTTTAACCACTGATTTGGCAACGATAGTAAAAACATTATCCAGCCAACATTGCTGTTTAATTTTCTCACGAAACTTGATAAAGGTAGTGAAATCCACACCGCTCATACTCTCTAGATCGCGGTAACTGCAACCCATCACTTGTTTGTACATCAGCCAGCGGAACAACAAAGATTTGCTATGACCCCGCCGCCCTGTGCCGGCATAGGGTAGCGCTTGTTCTAAAAGACAAATTACTCTGCGACTGTTTATCCATTGAAACCTAGCGTAGGTAGGAATATGTTGAGAGTACATAAAAGTGTTGGTTTTGGTGTTAGTTTGTTTAGCACATCTATCATACCAAAAACAGCACTTTTTGTGCTTTAGGTTAGTTTTTCATCAAGCTCCCCCCACTATTATTGACTATATATGATTATGTGTTGTTATATTCCCAGTTTTTCTTTGGTGCACTGGGAGGGAGAATAGCCGGCAGCCTCGGCTTCTTCGGGGGTAGAAAACCAGATTTGGTTCTCGGTTTTTATTCTTTTGGCAGTACTGCAGTCTTTGTGATGGTAAAGAGTTGAATTTACACTGCCAACAAAGAGCATGGTCGGTGCCGTTGTTGATGCGGCGGCTACTGCCGGCGTTGCCGTATTTGCATTTACAGCAGTAGCGGCAGGAGAACGCAGCGCTATCCCCTGCTCTTGCAGATCAACTAATTGTTCCTGGTCGCCTGCTGGTGAATTTGCCGATGAAGTATCTGAAAAAATTATCGGGTTAGCGGCGTAGTACGGGGAAGAGACGCGCCCCGTTTGCCAACCGGCGCCAAACAGCACCAAGCCGAGAAGAATGCCGGAAAGCAATTCGCGTTTGGTTTTTACCAATACCCAGAGGGAAGTCATGTCCACACGTTTATACTAGTAAATACAGCGAGGACAGTAAATACAGTGAATACAGTAACTGTACTTGCTTGTAATTACCGGCCGAAGCGGCGGTGGCGATTATCGTATTCCTTTATATAACCCTCGAGATCATGCGGGGTAATTTCGGGATATAGTTTGGTCTCGAATATCCATTCAGTATAAGCGGTTTGCCAGATGAAAAAACCGCTGGTGCGATACTCACCGGAAGTGCGTATAACAAGATCGATATCGGGCAATTCGGGATGGTCAAAATAGGCGCGTATTGTTGTTTCGTCTATATCTTTATGTTGCGCCGCGGGAATTTTTCGGATAGTACGGATAATTTCGTCCCGGCCGCCATAGTCTAATGCCAAGTTAAAGGTAAAATCGTTGTTATCTTTGGTTTCCGTTGCAATGTCACTGATAAGATGAGCTAAAGAAGGAGGCAACCTATCCAAGCGGCCGCTGTGAATAAAGCGGGTTTTGTTGGCAGTGATTTGTTTTCGTTCATCTTTTAAATATTGCTCAAATATCCTCATTAGTTGGCTTATTTCTTCCGGACTGCGGTCCCAATTTTCCGTGGAAAAGCCCCATAATGTCAGAGTGGCAATACGCGGCTCTTGCCGGCACCATTCTATGAGAGCACGGCTGTTATCAAGGGCTTGTTGATGGCCTTCCCAGGGCTTAAGTAATTTTTTCTTAGCCCAGCGGCGGTTGCCGTCGGGAATGATGGCGAGATGAATTTTGTTTTTAGGCATGTTTTCAGTTTGTGGCTATAGCAGGATACGAGCAAGATGTTTTTGCTTAATTAATTGTTATATTGTTAAATTGTTACATTGTTATTATGGAAACATATATTTTCTTTTTGGGTAGTAATCCGCAACTGTCAGCGGCGGAGGTTTGGGGGGTGTTGACTGCCGGGGAGCTTGAGCCCAAGGTTATCGGCTTGACCGGGCAGCGGATGGAAGTCGAGTTGAATCAAGAGCCAGGCACAGAATTATTAAACAGGTTGGGCGGTACGGACAGGGTGGCGCGGGTAATTAAAAAGACGAATAAAGTGTGGCCTGTTCAGGATTTGGCTGAAATAATATCCACTGGCACAAGTGCTCCCAAGTTTGTAGTCGGGATAAGTCAATACGGCGATGTGTTTGAAAACATAAAGAAGATTGCCGTTGATATAAAAAAGATATTGCGTTCAAAAGGGGTAAAAATGAGATTTGTGCTGCCCGGCGGTAAAGATACCCGTCTAAATGCGGCACAAGTTATATTTAATAAATTACATCAGCCGCCCAACAAAGAGCTGTCGGTTATTAAAACAGCCGCAAACGAATATGTCCTCGCCGAGACAATTTTTGTGCAGGACATTGCCGCTTACGCCAAGCGCGACACGTCGCGGCCGGCGCGGGATGCACGAGTAGGAATGCTGCCCCCAAAGTTGGCGCAGATTTTAATCAACTTGGCTTTGCCGGAGATCAATCCGGAGCAGTCTGTGCTGGATCCTTTTTGCGGGATGGGCACTATTTTGCAGGAAGGCTGGTTAATGGGTGCGCGTATGTTCGGCAGTGACATTAGCGAGACAATGATAGAAGCCAGCCGTAATAATTTGTTGTGGCTGTCGACTAATTTTCCCGAGGTAAACGACTTACTCCTCCCGGAATTATTTGTCCAGGATATGCGGCAGCCGTTTAGAAGTGTTCGGCAGAAACTTTTTGATGCGGTAGTAACGGAGGGTTATTTAGGAAATCCGATTAGTTCTCCCCTATCAAAGCGAGAATTGAACGAAGTAAGCGAGTCAATTATCGGTTTATACCAAGACGCTTTAAAAAATATTTTGCCTATTTTAAAAAATGGCGGCTATCTGGTTTTTTGTTTGCCCGCCTGGCGGTCGAGCCGCCGGGGATATTCGTTTACCGTGCTCTCCCCTACCTTGCTTGACTTCGCGGGCAAGCTTGGTTATAGTCAAGAACATCTTCTGCCTGATGCTTTGGCGGGTTTGTTTCAAGCAAACAGCCGCGGGACGATGATTTATGCCCGTCCGGATGCGTTGGTAGGAAGAGAAATTATCAAATTGCGGAAGGTGTAATAATGGGAAAGTCTGGAAGGTTTTGAGATTTGGTAAGTTTTTTATTAATAGTTATTAATAAAAGTTATGGCGCATAAGAAAGCCGGAGGGTCAACACAATTAGGACGAGATTCCGCCGCCCAAAGATTGGGAGTGAAGATATTTGGCGGACAGAAGGCGCGAGCGGGCGAGATAATTATACGCCAGCGCGGATCTCATTACCGGGCGGGTGACGGCGTGCGTCGCGCCGGTGATGACACGTTGTATGCCGCCTCAACCGGCGTGGTCAAGTTCGCAGCCAAGAAAATAAAACGCTTTAGCGGCGTCCTGAAAAAAGCGGTCTTTGTCAGCGTGGAAAAGTAAGGCTGGTGAAGATAGAAAACCGTGCACCTTGAAAGGTCACGGTTTTTTATTTTTTGGCGTTCAGGTGATTGTTGATCATATTGATGAGCGCTGTGGTTTGTTCGGACAGGACATGGAAGTGCCAATGATCGAATTCTCCGATGAGCCGCATTAGGGAACATCGCAGCTGGTGGCCGGTTGCAGGATTGGGCGGATTGGCGAAAAATCTCTGAATTTCGCCAAACCTGATCCGAAATCGGTCGAACAGGCCGGGGTATGGTCTTAAGCCGATGAATATTTGCATACACAGCGATTCGGGGCAAGAGGTGTTTGCACTGACCATGTTGATCTCCTGAATTGGCCAAAGAACTGATTAACCCTGTTTTTGGTTTAATCTATAAATGCTTAATTGGCAAGAGTTAAGTTGATTGCTTGATGGCAGCGGCTAAAAATGCGTTGAACAGTGGATGGCCGAGGTTGGGACGGGAAGTAAATTCAGGATGAAATTGAACACCGACAAACCAGGGGTGATCGGCGACTTCAATTATTTCGACCAGTTTGTTGTCGGGAGTAGTTCCGGCAACACGCAAGCCGGCGTTGGTTAGTTGCTGACGAAAGTCATTGTTGAATTCATAGCGATGGCGGTGGCGTTCACGGATTATCTTTTTATTGGATTGATCCTCCTTCGCTCCGCCTTTGGCGGAGGCTACGGCGGATTGGCTGAGGAGGTTGGAATATGGTGAATCTTTCTTGAATATAGAGCTATATGCGGTATATGTTTTAGTGCCTTCCCTCAGCCAACAATCCCAGCCGCCCAGGCGCATGGTGCCGCCTTTTTCTTTCACAAATTTTTGATCGTCCATTATATGAATGACGCAAGCTTGGCGCAGTTTGTCCGAAACATCTCCTTCATCAATAAATTCTTCACTGGTTGCCTGGGATACTCCAAGCACATTCCGGGCAAATTCTATGGTAGCCAACTGCATGCCCAGGCAAATACCCAGATACGGAATTTTATTTTCCCGAGCGTATTGGATAGCTTTTATTTTACCTTCAGTGCCGCGGATACCGAAACCGCCAGGGACGACAATGCCGGCAATATTATCCAGAGAATTAGCCGGGTCGCTTTTTTCCAGTTCTTCGGCATCCACCCAACGCAGGGTTAGGTCGCGATTATTGTGCCAGGCGGCGGCTTTGAGCGCTTCAACTAAGCTGGCATAAGTATCCAGCATGGTGGTGTATTTGCCAACCATGGCAATGGTAACGTTGGCTTTGTCTTTTTTAATGTTTTGCACGAATTTGCGCCAGCGACTGTTGTCTTTCTTTCGGGCTTTAAGTCCCAGTTTGTTTAAAATAACATGGTCGAGTTGTTTCGCTTCCATTAGTAGAGGGACTTCGTAAACGCTGGGCACGGTGACAAGCGGCATAATGGCCTCGGGCGCAACGTTGGTGTAGAGAGAAAGTTTATCAACAATGTTGTCGCGCACGGGATAATCGGTTCGGGCGATTAGAACGTCCGGCTGAATGCCGATACTGCGCAGTTCTCTGACACTGTTTTGTGCCGGCTTGGTTTTGACCTCATCGGAAGCTTTCAAATACGGCAGAAAAACGACATGAACGTATAAGACGTTATCCGCGCCTTCATCGAGACTCATTTGGCGGGCGGCTTCCAGAAAATGAAACCCTTCGTTATCCCCTACCGTGCCGCCGATTTCGACGATATGAAAATCATAGCCGTTGGAATACGCGGCCCGGCGCGCGCGTTTTTTTACTTCGTCGGTAACTTGGGGAATAACCTGCACGGTTTTGCCCAGGTAGTCGCCGCGTCTTTCGCGGCTGATTACCGCTTGATAGATCTCCCCTGTCATAACGGAGGCGGTGCTTTTCAGGTTTTCGTTTAAGAACCTCTCATAATGACCCAGATCTAAATCGCATTCGGCGCCGTCGTCGGTAACAAAAACTTCGCCGTGTTCGGCCGGGTTGAGCGTGCCGGCATCGACATTAATATATTGGTCAAACTTTTGGATATTAACGGAAAACCCGCGGCTTTTTAAGAGATTACCGATGGAAGCGGCGGTTATGCCTTTGCCTAAGCCGGAGAGAACTCCGCCGGTAACAAAAATGTATTTAACGCGCCGGCGCCGGTGAACGGGACGGCGATGTTTTTGGGGGGACATATGTTTGGCAGCTACTTAGTCTTCTTCGTCTTTACTCGGACCGGTTCCTGGTTTTGCCGTCACATTTAGACGCAGGTTGGCCTCAACGTCCGGTGAAAGGTTAACTGAAATATTGTAACCGCCTATTTTTTTAATCGGTTCTTCGGTCGTGATTTGCGAGGCTTTCACGCTTATCCCGGCCTGTTTGGTTAACTCCTTGGCGATAACCGCCGGGGTAATAGTGCCGAATATGTCATCGCCGTCTTTTATGGCCGCCACCAAAGAAAGCTCGGCGCGGGATAACAGTTCGGCTTGTTCTTGCCAGGCTTTAGTTTCAGCCGAAGATTCCGCTTGTTTTTTGGCAAGCCTTTGGGTTTGTTGTTTTTGAGTTTTACTATCCGCCAAAGCGGCTTTGCTTTGCGGGAATAAAAAATTGCGAGCGTGTCCTTCGGATACGACGACTATATCGCCGGCGCGGCCTAAGGAAGCAATATTCTCCAACAAAATAACTTGTACCTTCTTTGACATAAGAAATTTAACTCCTTATCTAAAGAATTATAAAATCTTTATAAAGTTCGCTCGGCTTGTCCCTCCAGGTGACATCGATGTGCTCCACACGAGCCGCCCTAACTTGATTGTAGCACTGACGCAGTATAGTGGCTAGGTGGCCTTTACTCCCCTGCGCTACGATTTCTACGCGGCCGTCGGGTAGATTTTTGGCATAGCCGTTTAGTTTTAGTTCGCGCGCCCATCGACGCACGGTGGCGCGGTAAAATACGCCCTGAACACGGCCGGAAACCAATAGGCACAGTTCCCCGATTTGATTGTCGCGGGGCTGGTCAGTTGGCGAGGTCATTTGGTTATTGCGCGTTATTAATCAGTTTAGTTATTTCTTCGGTGGCGCGCAGCAAGGGTTCGTCTTCGGTCGTGTCGTAATTTTGTTCAACCTGAATGTCCGGTTCAATGCCGGATTCGTTGATATTGTGATCGCTGGGAGTAAACCATTTGGCCACGGTGACGCGCAGGCTGGAGCCATCTTTTAGTTTGATAAGTTCCTGAACGGAACCCTTCCCGAAGGTGGTGGTGCCGATTATTGAGGCCTGGAGGTTATCGCGCAAAGCGCCTGATAAGATTTCACTGGAGGAAGCGGAGCCTTCATTAACCAACACAACCAGCGGGATGCCGTTTAAGATATCGTTGCCTTCGGCTTTATATTCCGTGGTATCGGTGCCACGCTCCGAAACAATCAGCTGGCCCTCGGGGATAAAGCGGGAGGCAATATCAACGGCCGATTGCAGGAAGCCGCCGGGATTATTGCGCAAATCAAGAATAATGCCGGAGACTGACTGGCGGGTAATTTGCCGCGCCGCGGTTAAGAATTGCGAGGCGGTGTCTTCGTTGAAACTGGTTACGGTTATGCGCGCGATGTTGTCGGTTATATCAAGTTTAACGCTGTCGATGTGGATAGTGTCGCGCGTTATGGTAATGACCGCTGTTTCCTGGTCGCCTTTGTGCAGCACGGTGAGTTTTACTTTTGTACTGCGAGCACCGCGTATTTTTTGCACTACTTCATCCAAGGTGGTGTCTTGCGTTAAGGGTGTGTCGTCAACAGCAACGATAATATCGCCTTCACGGATGCCGGCGGTCTGGGCGGGTGAGCCGTCGAGCGGAGCGATAACAGTCACAGCGCCGTTGCGCATGCCCATTTCTACACCGATTCCGGAAAAACTGCCGCCGAGGGTTTCGTTAAACTGCTTGGTGGCATCAGGGTCGGCAAAAACGGTGTAGGGGTCGCCCGCGGCCGAGATCATGCCAGAGACAGCGCCATACATTAGTGTATCATCGGATAAATCGCCGATGAATTTCTCATGAAGGCGATCCCATGCCTCCCAAAAAGTAGGAAAAGCTATTTGCCGCTCGCCGTTTTGGTCGATCGTTACCGTGGGCAAAGAAGCCGGCGGCACACCGGGTAAAAGATAGCGGCCGATATAAACACCGGCCAGTAGCATGAGAATAAGGCCGAGCCATTGGCGATAGTGAAGGTTGGGCCGGTGAACGACGCGCGGCGTAATGTCTGGTTCAGGCATGGTTGTAGTGTAATGACTTGGAGATTATTCCGCCACTTCTTTTACGGAAATCGATAGCTCATCCAATTGTTTTTGGCTGACGGTAGAAGGAGCGTTCATCATCACGTCTTGCGCTTTGCCGTTTTTAGGGAAAGCATAAATATCGCGAATACTGGGTAACTCCCACAGAGCCATCATAAGACGATCGATGCCGGGCGCGATACCGCCGTGAGGAGGGGCGCCGAACTTGAAAGCGCGAATCATCCCTCCGAATTTGGCGTCGACTTCTTCTTGGGTGTAGCCGGCAATGGCGAAGGCCTTGTACATGGTGGCCGGTTCGTGGTTACGAATGGCGCCGGAGCTTATTTCAAATCCGTTTAAAACAAGGTCGTACTGATAGGCTAAAATGGCGGTCGGTTCTTTGGTGTTTAAAGCTTCGATTCCGCCCTGCGGCATGGAAAAGGGGTTGTGCGAGAAATCAATTTTGTCTTCGTCTTCGTTCCAGTCGTACATGGGAAAATCGGTAATCCAACACCAGGCGGCTTGGTCGGATTTTTTTAGTTTAAGTATGTCGGCGCACATAATGCGGATCGCGCCCAGGACTTTACTGGCGTTAAGCCATTTGTCCGCGCCGAAAAAGATAGCGTCGCCCGGTTGGGCTTTGACGGTGTCAATAATTTGTTTGGTTATCCCCTCCCCCAAATGTTTGATTATGGGCGAGGTTGGTTCATCTTTAATTAAAATATATGCCAAGCCGGCGGCGCCGAATTGCTTGGCGTGTTCAGTAAGTTTGTCTATTTGCTGACGAGTGAAAGCGGCGCCTCCGGGTATCCGTAGAGCGCCGACCACTCCCCCGCCGGCGACGGCATCGGCGAAAACTTTGAAGCCGCTGTCTGTGACAGTATCGGTAACATCGGTAAGGGGCAGGTCATAGCGCAAATCCGGTTTGTCGGAGCCGTATCTAGACATGGCTTCACGCCAAGTCAGGCGCGGGAATGTCTGTTTAGTGATTTTTTTGTCACTGAATTTATCGGTGAGTTCTATCATGAGCGGTTCCACCAGATTGAAAATATCTTCCTGTTCAACAAAACTCATTTCCAAATCGAGCTGATAAAATTCGCCGGGGTGGCGGTCGGCGCGGGGATCTTCGTCGCGGAAACAGGGCGCGATTTGAAAATAACGATCAACGCCGGCAACCATTAAGAGTTGTTTGAATTGTTGGGGCGCTTGCGGCAAGGCGTAAAATTTGCCGGGATGCAGGCGGCTGGGTACCAGATAATCGCGCGCGCCTTCGGGCGAGGAGTTGGCTAAAATGGGGGTGGTTACTTCGGTGAAATTGCGCTCATGCATGTAGCGGCGGATGTGCGTGATGAAGGCATCGCGCTTTTGCATGATGTCTTGCAGGCGCCGGCGGCGCAGATCAAGAAAACGGTATTGCAGGCGCAGTTCTTCGTTGACATCTTGATCGTCGGCTATTTCGAAGGGTAAGGCGTCGGCTTGGCTTAGTATTTTTATGTCAGATATGGCAACTTCTATGGCGCCGGTAGTCAATTTATTGTTAATCATTTCAGCAGGGCGCGCTGTAACTTGACCGGTTACGCTGATGACATATTCGCTGCGAAGATTTTCGGCTGTTTGCCAGGCATCTTTGTTTTTGGAAGGGTCGAAGGTTAGTTGGGTGATTCCCCAACGATCGCGCAAGTCGATAAAAATAAGGCCGCCGTGGTCGCGGCGGGCATGCACCCAGCCGGACAGTTTTACTTGGTCGCCGATGTTGTCGGTGGTGAGTTCGCCGTTGGTGTGGGTGCGGTAAATATTGGAGGTAATGGCCGGTTTTTCTGGCATGGCTTCATATTACTGGAGGTAGTGCGCTTGGGCAACAGAAAAGGGCTCTTCTCACTTTATGGTGGTGCAAAACTAACAAAAGGCGGTTAGTGTAGGGACAAACCAACATCCTTAACACAAACCGCCTTTATGGCTAACAATATCGCCGAAATCTTTTCCTTACAAGGGCTCAAAGTAACCGTCA
>JAUYKA010000014.1 GCA_030698495.1 bacterium | reverse complement strand
GAAAAAGCAAGAGACATTTTTTCTTTTTGGGGTTGCCGAGTGAAGCGAGGCGGTGGCGGGGCTTTCGTGGGGCGTACGCTTCAGTTTCGCTTCACCACGCACGCGGAGCGTGCAACATCATTTGTTTTGGAAATAGGTGCGAGCTTGGTACAATAGAGACACCAAATAATGAACTGACTTGCCAATTCCACTGCGGCAGTGGAATTGGGTTGTGGATTAATGATGTCATTCTCTAATGGCTGGTATGCCGACAAAGATTTTTTAAAGGCAGTGCTTCTATAAAAAACGTATTGCCAGTATTGGTTCCGGAACTATCTTACAAAACTCTTGGTATTCAGGAGGGTGGATCTGCTCAACGACTTTGGATGGAAGCCGTCTTGGATGGCAAGCGGGATAGTGAGAAGGAACAGATTCTTAAGGATCTGTTGAAATACTGCGAGCTTGATACGCTGGCGATGGTTGAGGTATATAGAAAACTCTATGCTGTTGCCCAAATTTGATCTCGACAAGATAAAGTTTGCCACCGACGAGCCGACTTACTTAAAAGCAGTTGAACTATATGAAAGTGGCAAAGTAACACAGTTTGAAGAGGTGATTGGTGCCTTTAGTGCCACAGTGCTCGGCACTAAGCCGTATTGGGTAACCGTAGAGGCGCGCCGTTTCGGTCTAGCCGACTGTGATTGTTATCTCGGACAAAATGACACGCTGTGCAAGCATATGGTCGCCGTTTCTATTTATGCTGTTCTCCGAGGAAAGCCAATATCTCAAGAAGCCAAGCAAGTTACGAATAGTCCTGTTTGTAGTGGTCAATTAGGTGCGCTCAATCCAAAGGAGCTAAGGGCAACCAAACAGGCAATCACGGCCACCCTGCGATACGTCAAGCCGTACAATGGTCCTTCCAGCACTTGGTTTGCTTATCAAGATTCTCTACAGGAAGGGTGTCGGCGGTTGGGGGCAATTATTTCTACCTTACCAGTCAGCGAGAATGAGGCGCGCCTTTTGGTTGATCTGCTACTGCGGCTGGACAATAAATTGTGCGCGGGCGGCGTGGATGATTCAGACGGAACCGTCGGCGGATTTATGCAAGAAGCTGTGATGGTGCTGATGGATTACGTTAAACGCGATCCAAGTTGTGTTAAGGCATTTGAGGGCTTGCGAAGCAAGGAAACTTGCTTCGACTGGCAAGCGCCACTAATGAAGTTATTAAAAGGAAAGCACTGAAATTCTTCCCACTTTTGAGGGTGGGGCGAGGCCGAAGCCGTTGTAAGAATGAGTATAGGGGGAGATGTAAATGTTTGCTTGGGGTATAATGAAGCAGATGCTATTCGCCAAAGAGAAAATATATTCCTATGTTGATGAATCTGGACAGGATACAGCCGGGGAGATATTTCTTGTTTCAGTAGTTTTAGTTGAAGATCAGCGTGATGAACTTAGGTATAAAAAAATGGACAAAGACCACCAAAAAACAGCGTGCCGCATATATTGAAGCCATTACTGTTAACAAAGATTTTATTAGCACAATATACTTTTCTCATTACGAAAACACACTTTCGTATGTAGATTTAACTATTTTGACCACAGCCAAAGCCATCCTCGACAAAGCAAAACATCCCTATGAAGCGCATGTATATATCGACGGGTTGCGAAAGTCGGAACAACATCAGTTCACAGCTGGTTTACGTAAACTACATGTGCGTCTCAAAATGGCGCGAGGGTTAAACGATCAAGCTGATGAGTTTATTCGTTTAGCTGATGCTATAGCCGGATTTGTTAGAGATAGTCTTGAGGGGCAAGAAGTCATGAAAGAGCTTTATAAGACTCTCCAAAAGAAGGGTATTCTGACAAAAATCTAGGCACTAAAAAACAGCCTATGTGTCTTGCGACACCACCAACCCGAAAGGGAAGTGTTCGGCTGCTTCTATATGAAAATGTATAGTAAAACTGTAAGTTTGTCCATAGCATGTACTAGTCCAGCACATATGAGACTCCCTGACCCACATGCCTCAAAACCAGTTGTCGGTATCCCTAAAAGGGAACACAATGGTCTCGTCAGGTTTGTTTCCAAACCTGCTGGGCGCACCAAATAATGAACTGACTTGCCAATTCCACTGCGGCAGTGGAATTGGGTTGAATCAAAAGCCTAAGCGGCGGGCTAATATGTCGGCAAAGGGTTCTTCCAGGTCTTGGTCTTCGCGGACAAATTCCAGCAGAATGTCGCGGATGGCAACCGGGTCGGCATCCCCTATTTCCATGTGGACCAGAGTGGCCAGGCGGTGTTTACTGCGCAAAAGCACCGTTTTGGTTTCACCGGGTTCGTAAATGATATTGAAAGAGTCGAGATCGCGATAGTGATACAAGGTGTTGTTAATAGCGGCACCGTCCACCATTAAGCGGTAGCGGAAGACAGACGGCTTTCTTTGGGCAACGTAATAGAGCAAGCCGCCGATAATGATAGTGGTGATGACGGCGATAAAGTTGAAAGTGATAAGGAAAATAGCGGCCAGCAGAGTGGTGCCGACAGCTAGAATCATGAACCAGCGCGGCGTTTTGGGGCGATGGACGTGCTCGGGAGCGTGCCATTCCAGGAGAGTGGCGACGTCTTCGACATCGTCATCCACTTCACGCAGGTCGTGCGTTTCCCGCATTTCTTTAAGTTCGTGCTGGAAACGCTCGTCTCCTTGGTGGCGCAACAATTCTTTCTCGGCGTGTTCGCGCTGTCGGACTTTGTTCACATGATTATTATAGCACGAAGTTGAATAGGTGATGACAAATAATTTGTTTTACGGGTCGGCGCCTTTTTAAATATATTTTTTGGGATTATCTCCGGCGGGTCCAGCCGTCGCACAAGGCTATGGCCGGCGGGGCCTGTCGCGGGAGTTCCAGTATTATGGGTCTATTTTAGTGCCATTAGTAAACATGACATACCCCCAGGCGCCGATATTGAAATTATTTGTTCACTATTTGGGGAAGAGGAAGGTAGAGGGGTGTGCTGGATTTTTTTGTGATTTTCAAGCAAGATACGAATACATTGCGCTCGTAGCTCAGCGGATAGAGCATCAGCTTGCGGAGCTGGGGGTCGCAGGTTCGAGTCCTGCCGAGCGCACTATTAAATTAAGGAGAGGTCGCATAGTGGCCTAGTGCGCTCGCTTGGAAAGCGGGTATGTCGAAAGGCATCGAGGGTTCGAATCCCTCCCTCTCCGCACGAAGTCACCAAAGGTGACTAATCAAAAGTCCGTTTCACCTTCGTGCGGAACCCCGAGTCATGTGCCCACAGGTACTGGATCAAGGGGCTACCGCCAAGTATTGTTGGACAATCAGAATATTTCCTGCCATACTTTTGAACCGTGGTTCTTTTTGGCAATTTGGGGCTGGTATATAGAAAGGGATATCATGAACGTTCAAGTATCTGACACGACGGTTGATCTGACGCGAGCGCAAGTGGTAGCGCGAGCGCGAAGCCTGCTTGGCCGCAGTGAGTACTGCTATTTGCACGAGAGTTGCTTTCCGCCTGGCAGTGTGAATTGCACCATGATGGTGCACTGGGTGTATGATCAACAGGGCATAAAACTGCCAACGCCTTCCAAGCATCTGTTGGCTGATCTTTTTCTTGCCGGGAAAGAAGTGGCGGAAGCACGGGCGGGCGACTTGGTATTCGTTCAGTATCCGGAACGTATGGGCCAATGTGAAGTTGGTGATGTAACTATCACTCATGTAGGGATTTGGACTGACAAGGGCACGGTGGTTCACGCTTGCGGTAAACGGCGAACGGTGGTTGAGGATCCTTTCCGTATTTTCATCCGCGATTCAAGCTACATCCGCGGATATGTGCGACTGTTGAAGTAGTATGCCTTCTCATCCCCTCCCCCTTTGTACACCCCCGGAGTGTACAAAGGGGATATTTTTATTTAGCTATGTCACGGCTTAGCTGAAGCGTCTGCTACTGGTCTTTGGATTGCCCGATAAAGTCAGGCAAGATAACTCCTTACTACTTACTGCTTGCTACATGCTACTAATGTAGTGTAATTTGACTTGATGTCAGAGCAGCGCGCTCTGGCGCAAAACCGGTTCTTCGACAATTGAAGGAGACTAACATGAGCGGTCAAGAAAGACACTGTATGGAGCTGTTCGAAGACATGCGGACGAAGAGGCATCACGCGGTCGTCGGCTTGGATACTGATTATATTCATCTGCCGTTGAGCGTTTTGCGTGCCGATGTCGGTGACGCGATGTTTGATTTCAACGCGCGTATCGTTGAAGTTACAGCGGATGTTGCCGCCGGATACAAGCTCAACCTGGGCTTTTATTTCAAGAAAGGACTGAAGGGCTTGGAGGCAATGTATCGCTCGGTGCAGATGATTCACGAGATCGCGCCCGGCGCGGCGGTAATTGCCGATGTCAAGACGGGCGACATCGGTTCGAGCAACGAGGCTTGGGCAACGGGCCTGTTCGACGAGTTCGGATTCGACGCCGCCACTTTCCACTTCTACACCGGCAAGGAGGCAATGCAGCCTTTTCTGGTGCGTGCCGACAAAGCGATTATCATACTGTGCCGGACATCCAACCCGGGCGGAGGCGAGTTTCAGGATTTGGAAGTGGTTGATCCGAAGTTGCCGGCCGTGACCGGAAAGCCCTTGTATCAGGTGGTGGCGCAACACGTCGCCGAGCAGTGGAATTATAACGGCAACTGCATGATTGTGGCCGGCGCCACGTACCCGGCGGAGCTGCGCTATTTGAGCCAGCATTGGCCTGAACAGTGGAAGCTGATTCCGGCAGTGGGCAAACAGGGCGGCAAGGCCAAGGATGTGGTGGAAAACGCCACCGCTGAAGGAAAGTTCCGAGCCGTGATAAATTCTTCGCGCGGCGTTATCCTTGCTTACAGCGACGAGAAGTTTCTCGCCCGGCACCCGGAGTTCAGGGGGCGTCCGGAGAAGTTTGCCGAGGCGGCGCGCGTGGCGATGCTGGAGTTGGACAATGAGATCACGGCAACTCTGGCACTGGTGTAGAAGTTGTTTCCTCTAGAAACGAAGAAAGAAGGAGTTTGACATGACGGCTAACGATGTGCGTGGGGTGGCGATGGAGATTTGGAATCTCGGCGCCTTCATGGACAAAAAAAGGTCGCCGGACGGCAAGGGGTTCAAGCTGAAATTGCACGAGAAGGATCCCGATGCCCCCCTGTCGCCTTTCTACTTGAACTTGCGTACGCCGGATAATCCCAAAGCGGGGCCGTTGACGCCGGCGGCGGTGGCCATGATTGGCCGCAAGCTTTTCAGAATGGCTCAAGGTCAGGAGCTTACTTTCGACCATGTCGCGGGATTACCCAACGCCGGCGACCCGATTGCCGAGGCGTTTTACCACGCGTTATTGGCAAGCGGTCGCACGGTCGGTTTGCTGAAGTTGGTCAAGGCAACGACAGCGGATCAGCGTCATATTACCAGTTTGGCATCAGGCGCTTATGAGCGCGGCGACGAGGTGTTGGTGGTTGACGACTTGATCACCATGGCCGACACCAAGCTGGAAGGTATCGGCGTGCTGGAGAACGCCGGCCTGATTGTAAGAGATGTGTTGGTTGTTTTGGACAGACAGCAGGGCGGCGGGAAGCAATTGTTGGCCCTGGGCTATAATTTGCGCGCGTTGCTCACACTGGAAGAGCTGCTCGATATCTACGTCGGGCAAAACGTGATGACGAACGACGAAAGGCGGGATATCCTGGACTATGTCCGTACCGCCTAGACTATACGGGGACACTTCGGTGTCCCCTTTCAATTTATGATATTATTAAAGGCACTAGTATTTATTCCTTCTTATGCAGTTAAAGAAACCGCACGTAGTGATTTTTTTCGGCGGCGAAGAAGCCAGCCGCGATTTAAGTCAGGAAACCGGCTATTGGGCGTGTCAATATATTCCCCGTGATAAATACCAAGTAACACCGGTGCATGTTTTGGCTAACGGGAGCTGGCAAGTGCCGCTGGGAAGTTTGCCGCAACAGGGCCCGGTGGATCGAATGATGAGTATGCTATTTAAATCACTGCGAGCGCTATCCCCCGCCGAAGGACTGCAAAGAGTTTTAGCGCGTCCGGTAGCGGCGATGATGAGTGTGATTCGCGGGCGGGGCGGCGATGACGGGGCCTTGCAGGGTATGGGGCGATCTTTGTTGATTCCGGTGGTGGGTTCCAGCGCGTCGGCATGCCAGCAGACGGCTAATAAGCATGCATTTAACAGCCGAATTGATGATATGGCGTCAACGCCGATGACAATGTATTTTTCCGCAAAAAAATCCCCGCAGGAAATTACGGAGGAAGTCCGCGCAATGATGATGCCGCCGATTTTTGTGAAGCCTAATAACCAGGAAGGCAGTTTTGGTATTGAGGAAGTCGGTGATTTGGATAATTTAAGCGCGGCAGTAAACAGAGCGGTAAGGCATGGAGATGTTTTGGTTCAAGAGCGAGCGCGCGGCACGGAAATTTCATTGTCGCTAGTGGAAAACGAACAGGGGCGACTGACTGTTTTGCCGGCGACAATAGTGGTGCCGAAGCACGCAACTTATTATGATCAATTGGCCAAGCGGCGTCCGGGACGGGTTAAATTATATACCGATAAACAAGACGATAATGTGTTGGTGGCGGAGGCGGAAGCGATAGCGAGGGATGTGTACGAGCGGTTGGGCTTGCGCGGATACGCGACGGTGGATTTAGTGGCGGATGATGACAGTTTGGATTTGCTGGAAGTAAACACAGTGCCGACGTTAACGGCGGCCACGCCTTTGCGGGCACAGCTGGCGGCGGGCGGAGTGCATCCGGGAGCTTTCTTTGACGGGTTGATTAAACGAAGTCTCAACGACGGATATTAGACAAGTAAATACAGTTACAGGTGTATGCGTAGGTTGCGGCGTTGTCTCGGAGGTTGATGGCGACCGGGAAGATTGTGCCGTTTCGCGGAAAGCGGGGTTCCCAGCATCTTGGCCTTCGCGCGACTGACAATGTCCTGGTCGGTATCATAGGCCAGTATTTTAATGGCTTCATCAATCGGAAACCAACGGGCATCGAGAAGTCCTTCTTCGGCTTGTGGGGTAAGGTTTTTTTGACCGGTGGTCATCAGAAAATAGTGAACTGTTTTATGCACGATGGCGTTTTCCGCTTGAAATTTAAAACGCGTAACGCCAAGTTGATTTTGGACGGACAAATCGGTGATGCCGGCTTCTTCGCGCACTTCGCGACCGGCGGCATCAGAAACTTTTTCGTTGGCGTGTAATTCAACGTGGCCTTTCGGTAATACCCAAACTAAACCGCGTTTGTGCTCGGTTTGCAGTAGAGCCACAACTAACTGATTGTTTTCTTGGCGCACAACCACACCGCCGGCGGAGATTTCGCGACGTATAGGCAAGCTCCGGCGCGTTTTTGGAACGCGGGATGCATAGCGTGCACGGGTTGTTTTAGGTTTCGTCGGTCGGGGCGGGAGCGGCGGCGGGAGTGGGGGTTGGGGTCGATTTGGTTGGGGTTGATTTGTCATTAGTTGGTACCGGAGTGGTAGCTGGCGCCGCGGTGGCAGCGGGAGCTGACGCGGACTGGGCTTGCGGATCGTCGGCAGAAACGGCGTGGGGGAAAAGACTGGGTGAGCGGTACTTACTGTAAAAAGTATCATCAATGATGGTTTCGCCGGTTTTAACTACTTGTTGCTTTAAAGTAGCTTTGACCGAGCCGTCCGGTTGCCAGTCGTAAGTGGTTGGACCGGTTACAGTAACTTCGCGTCCGTCTTTTGTTCCCCAAAACTCGAAGATAACTTTCTTGCCTTCAATACGCGCCTGAATCAGGATATACCCCGGCGTGTTATTGATAAAACGTAAATCAGTGTACGGCGGATAAATGGTGGCGTCAAATCCGGGTTTGCCGTAATAACGGACAACGTAGGCGTGATTGCGCCGTTGGGTGATTTTTAAGCCGGCCTCGACGGCGGCGCGGAAAGCGGTAGTGGAAACTTGGCATAACCCTCCGCCGAATTCGGGCGTGGTGACGTTTTGTTTGATTACCAGCTCCGGTTTGAAACCATGTTCGCCGTCAACCGGTCCCAGAGCTTCATCGAAGGAAAACTCCTGGTTGGGAGCGATAAGCAGGCCATGGTAGCGGGCAGTGCCGATGTTGATATTGTGAATACGATTGACCGGGGAGCCGGAAAAATCAGATACGCCGGTAGCCAAGAGATCGTTAAGACCGAGGGCGACTATGTCGGCCGATTCCTTGATGGACGGTTCGGTAACCGATACGGCTAGCGCCGTGGATGTCAGGTTGCGAGCAAGAGAGTCGTTGATGACAGCGACGCTGGGGTCGATGTCAAGTTTTCGGCCATCTTGCGGCAGGGCGAATTGTTCAACGCGGTCGCCGGAACGAACAAAGCGAGCGTTTTGCGCTTCTTGGTCAATGTCGGGCGCGATGGTTTTAGCGAGATAATCTTTGAGGCCGGCTTCATCGAAAGCAACGCCCAGAATAAGGTTTGGTGGATCGGTAGAAGCGGGTCGGGAAACAAATGTTAAGAGACGTTTAGTGGTATAGGCTTTCACTGGCCAGGTTTTTTCACCATAGGTTAAAGTGAGACCGTCCCGTAGGAGGGTTTCGGCGAAAGAGCGAGCATCGCCGACTTCATTGTTCTGGATGGAAGCGGCGGTAGTGACGGTCGCAAGTTCAATGGGTTCCCTCCAGCGAGCGGTAGCGGCGCGGTTAAGAATATCACGCTCCAGGGAAACTTGGTCGATGCCTTCGCCCTGTTTAGCGGGAATAAGTTCCAGTTGTCCCGTTACGCCGAAAGCGAGGTTGGCATTTTGGGGCAGATTTATTTGGGCGGCAAAAGTTTGAGCCATCACTTCGTTAAGTTTGTTTGTGTCAACAGTTAGTGACGGGCGTAAGGTGTAGTTGTTGATCAGGTTTGACCAGTTGTTACTGCCGATGCCGGCGAGTGTCTTTTGGGTATTAATGCTAACGCCGAGTTCCGCGAGAGTGTGTTTGGCTGTTTGATTATCCAGGTTCAGAACAACGGTTTGCGCGCGCAGTTCTTCGTTGTATTTGGTAAATAGGCCGGGCAAATCCGCTTGGCTGACTCCGCCCAAATTGTGTTGTCCTAATTTAACTCCGGGCCAAACACGCTGGGCGAATACGGCCGGTACAGCCAAAAATCCGACGGCGATAATTGCCACGGCACAGATAAAAGCAATAAAAAGCGATTGGAGCTTCATTGCCTACATCTTAGGGGCTGCGGGGGTAAAAAGGAAGGTTTTTAGGTTATTTATGCGGCAGATGATCCAGCCATTTTTTATTTAGCGCTTCTTCCAGGTCAATATTAAGACGATCGGCAGTCACTATTACCATGCCAAAAATATCGGCTAATTCGTGAGCCAGCGCCTGCTCTGATTCGCTGGTTGGAAGATATTTTTCCGGCCGGCATTTTTTGCGGTGAATTAAGAGGGCTTGATAGAATTCCCCCATTTCTTCGGCAAGTTTTAAAACAGAAAACTCTTCGTCAATTTCCAAGTTGAATTTTTCCTCATACATTTTTGCGTTGGCCAGAATTTCTTTTTGCAGTTTTTTGAATTCCATAAGTTTTTTTAATATTTGTCATTCCCCGGCTTAGGCCGGGGATCCAGTATTTTAACTATAGATTGCCCGGTCAAGCCGGGCAATGACAGTTATTATTGTCACTCCCCTTTTATCACTCCGGCGGCAACTAA
>JAUYKA010000008.1 GCA_030698495.1 bacterium | reverse complement strand
TGGCCTATGCTCAAAGTGACACTGAGTTTGCCACTCAGATGAACTTAGCTAAAAGGAAGCTCTTTTCTACCATTAATTCTCGTTAATATTCCTACTGTTACGGACGCTCGTTCAGGCCGGTTTTCGGATTAGAAAAGACTACCCCACTCTCTCCTCGCCTCTACCCCCAAAAGATCCGTGAGCGGCGACACCCCAAGAAAGAAAGACGATCATTTTAGCAGGCGCCAAAGACACGCCAAATACTCTTGAATGGCCGTCTCAAGGCCTGACAAGCCTGGTTCCCCGCCTATATTTTGCTTCGCAAAAAATAGGCGGGGATTGGCAGGCCTTGAGCCGAGTAGCGCCCACCGCTGGGGTGGGCGCTATGTGCCATTCAAGAGTATTTGGCGTGTCTTTGGTTATACCAAATCAACTTCGGACTTCCCTGCTCATCTAATCTCCACCACTTTGCATTTCTTCCCCCCGCTCGGGGTCGGAATTTCCACTTCCTGGCCACTTGTCTTCCCTAACAAAGCTTTGCCAATCGGCGACTCATTACTGATTTTACCTTGCATTGGATCCGCCTCGTTTGAGCCTACTAACCGGTATTCCTTTTTCGACCCGTTCCAGGCCACCACCACCGTGTTACCCAGGCTCACTTCCGTCGTATCGGAATTGGCAATAACCCGGGCGTGTTTCAATGTCGTTTCCAGATCGGAAATTTGCTCTTCAATTCTTTGCTGTTCTTCCTTCGCCTGCACATACTCCGCGTTCTCCGACAAATCACCCTGCTCCTTCGCCGTGTGGATGGCATCGGCAATTTCCCGTCGCCGAGTGGTTTTTAAATTTTGCAGCTTTGATTCTAACTCGTCGTAGCCTTCGCGCGTAAGATATTGATCTTTCATAAAAAACTAAAGCGTTAAATAAATAATTGCCGCACACCAAGTCAATTTTGCTTTAAAAAAATAGGCTTGGCTGCCTGCAACTTACCTAAAAATTACTTTTTAGGTAACACGCGGTAGTGTAAGGATAGGTTCATAAACGGTCAAGTCTGGTTATTCACATCTTGTCATACTTTTTTGACATAAAAATGTACATCAATAAATCCCCGACTATTCCCCGGAGATTTTATGCGGTGCCCGTAATATCACGAGCGTGAGCCCGTAGTGACTTTTATTACTCATGCTTATTTTCGTTCCACCATTGCCAAACATTACGCGCTATCGGCACCGCTTCAACATCGCCGCCGCCACCCCTTTCTACCAACACCGTTACCACTAAATCCGGGCTATCATATGGCCCAAAACTGGTAAACCAGGCGTGCGTTTCGTCGGAACCTCCAATTTGCGCCGTCCCTGTTTTGCCGGCCAGCGCTATCGGCAAATCACTCAACGATCGAGCCGAACCGGACAAAATAACTTCACGCATGCCATTCCGCACTACTCTTATACTGGCCGCATTAACGGACGTTTTTTTTGAATAACTTTTTGTTAAAATTGGCTCGCCCTCCGGAGGAGAAATATCCCGCACCAAAAATGGCCGATGCCACACACCGCCATTAGCAATCGCTGCAATCCCCGCCGTAATTTGTAAAGGAGTAGCCAGCACGTCTCCCTGCCCAATAGCCAGATGATACGTGTCGCCTATATACCACTGCTCACCCTTAGCCTCCTCTTTCCATTCCGGCGAGGGCAAAAATCCGCTCGCCTCGCTTGGCAGATCTATTCCTGTCGGCTCTCCCCAGCCGAAGTCTTCCAGATATTTTGTTGCCCGCTCTACACCTAACCCTTCCCTTGTTTCATCTCCCCCCGTAATTAAATAGAAAAAAGTATTAACCGATTCCGCTAATGCCTTACTTACGTTAGTTATGCCGTGTCCACCCGCCTTCCAATCCGGAAAATTCCATTGCCCGATAGTTAATCCTCCGGTCGATAAAAAAGTTGTCTGCGGCGTTATAATCCCGTCGTTAAGTGCCGCTGCCGCCAGAACCGGCTTAATTGTCGATCCCGGCGGATAAGTCCCGTCAGCGGCTCGATTAAACAACGGCCGCCTCTCGTCCTTAATAATATTTATAGTTTGATCGGTTAAATTGGGTTGAGAAAATATATTTGGATCGTACCCGGGAAAACTAACCATGGCTCGAACCGCACCCGAACGGGGATCCATAGCCACTACTGCTCCTAATAATTGCGCCTGACCGTCTTTTTGCTTCTGCTGGCTCTTATCCTCCAGCAAGCTGTAAATATAATTTTGCAGATCGGTATCCACAGTTAGATGTATATCAGCGCCGGCCGTTGGATCGCGCTTATCTAATTGTTTTTGCGGTTTACCATTAGCGTTAACTTCCACGTAGGCTACCCCCGTTTGTCCGCGCAACTGTTGATCATAAAATTTTTCTATACCGGACTTACCGGTAATATCAACCGGCCGCAGTTCCGGCCTCTTCTCCAACTCATCAGCCGAGACAGGGCTGGTATAACCCGTTATGTGTCCTATTTCTTGTCCCTGCTGATACTTTCTTACCAGGGTTGATGCCAACATTGCGCCTGGCAGATGCGCTTGCTCTTGTTCAACTGCTAACGTGGCATCATGATCCAGCGCCTCGTATACTCTCACCATGCGCCTGGTACTCTTGGCTTTAGCAATATCATCGCGTATTTGCTCCGCTGTTACCGGTACCAGCTTTGGCAAGTTCTCCATTAGCATTGACTCGGCGTCCTCGCTTACCAGTCCCGTCGGGTCCAACACTAAATCCGTACTGGCAATGTTTTCCACCAACTGTTTTCCATTAGCATCATAAATAATTCCTCGGGGTGCGGGAATCATCTCCTCCGACACCCGGTTGCCTTCCGCCTGCGCCATAAACTTGGAACCCCGCCAAACTTGCAGCCAAAAACTCCTTCCCAACATGACCGCCATCACCGCTGCCAATAAAAGGTACAAAAAAACAAATCGTGGCGATTTTACCCGCTCCGGAGCCGCTAATGACTCAATAATATTGTTACTATTCTCGCTCATTCCCCAAATTATAAAACATAGAAATTAGTAGTTTTGTCTGATCTGTTTGCCCTCTAGGGATATCATGCCGCGTTCTACCGGAGGCAACCAGTTACGCACCAATATAGACCCCGTAACAGCCACCGCGCTCGACAGTACCCACGTCAACCCAACCACTTGCCACGGAATATTTTGACCCAGTACCGCCACCCCGCCTTCCCGCCACGCCACTGCCAGCAAGTCATACCCCAGCATTTCTATTATTTGTAATAGCACTGTTACCGCCACTATTAAGGTAAAAGAGAAAGAAATATCAACATCCACTCCGCTTATCCGCCAGATTACCAAAGGAGTTAGAACTACCAGCGTCATAATTCCCGGCGGTTGCGTCGAAAACAACTCCGCGATCATTATCAATAATGGAATATATATTGCGCGCCGCTTCCCGCTCCAAACTAACATTACCGATAGTACTATCGGTAAGGGCAATAAAGAAAAAAGAAACCTGTGCCATACCGCTTGCCCTATTAATGCCGCCGCTGTTATTACCAGCACAATCAGAGTTTCCGAATGGCGTTTCATGGTTGTACCAGCACCGTTACGGCCATGAGTTCATCAGGATTATAAGGCAGCTTGACCACCGCTTCCTGATAAGCCTCATTCTTCTCATTTTGTACGGCTTCCACCGTTCCGACCAACAAACCTTGCGGTATGCCTTCTTGAGCCACTGTGACCACCGCTTCCCCCAAGGCCAGCTCCGCGTCGCGAGGCACTGTTGACAAAACCAGCGAAGTATACGCTCTCCCCCTAAGCAAACCGCGCGAATTATCCTTACCTACAACCTCCGCCGGCAAACTTTGTTCAGGATGCAATAATAATCTAACTGTTGCCGCGTGCTCACTAACGTCCGTGACTAAACCGATTAGTACCGATCCCTGTACGACAACCGGAGCATTAATTACTGCTCCTTCAGCCCAACCGCGATTAATCATAAATTCAGTGCGAAACGTATCCAAAGGCCTTACCGCTGCCAGCGCGGGAATAGTTCTTAACTGGGTGAAACTGGTTGAACCCAAGTCCCGTCGTAACCGCCGATAATCTTCCTGTTCCGCTTGCAAGCGTATGTTGTCCGCCCGTAATTGCGCTACCTGTTCCATCACGTCATTATCAACCCGTAATTGTCCTACCTCCGCCACCCGCGCTATCGTGCTAACCCACCCATCCCACACTTGTCGACGCGCCGCCCGCAACAGCGGTGTTTGCAGCGCTAAAACAGACAGCACAATCGTGCCCAATAACCACAAAGCCAGTTTATTTCTACGCTTCATAGATATTTAGCAGTCATTCTATAATTCCCCGGGGTCGACGCCAACACTAGCGCAAAACCGAATCGTGTACGCTGGGTAATAAAACTTGCTGTACCGCCTCAATATCTTCTAAGACAAATCCCGTACCTCGTACTACCGCTGTTAAAGGATCATCGGTTAATTTAGTTTTAATCTGTGTTGCGTGAGCTAAAACCGTATCAAACCCTCGCACTAACCCGCCTCCGCCCGCCAGCGTGATTCCGTATTCAATTACGTCTGATATCAACTCCGGCGGCGTTTCTTCCACTGTGTTTTTAACCGCCTCAATAATCGCCGCCAGTGATTTTTGCAGTGCCTCTTTCACTTGCATATTATTCATAATAATTTCTTTCGGTAATCCCGTAACCACGTCTCTTCCCCGTACCGGTGTTTCCAGCGGTTCCGCCAAATCAACAGCGGCACCAATCCGTATTTTAATTTGCTCGGCGGTTCTTTCCCCTAAAAGCAAATTAAAATTATCACGCGCGTAATTTACGATATTATCATTCATTTCGTCGCCAGCTATGCGCAACGTCTTGCTTACCACCAGGCCACCCAGCGATATAACGGCTATCTCCGTGGTACCGCCGCCTATGTCTACTATCATTGTTCCCGTTGCTTCATGCACCGGTAGCCGCGCGCCTATCGCCGCGGCCATCGCCTCTTCAATCAAAAAAACTTTTCTGGCTCCCGCCCGCAAAGTCGCTTCTTCAACCGCCCTTCTTTCCACTTCCGTGACAGACGACGGCAAACCAATTACCACGCGCGGCCGCGGCAATAAATGAAAACCTTCCTGATGAACTTTCTGAATAAAATAACGCAACATCTGTTCGGTCACCTCAAAATCCGAAATAACTCCGTCGCGCAGGGGTCTGATCGCCACTATATGCGCCGGCGTCTTCCCCACCATCCTTTGCGCCTCGCGTCCAATAGCCAGCACCTGTCCGGAATTCTGATTTATCGCCACCACCGACGGTTCGTTAATCACTATGCCCTTACCACGCACATAAACCAGCGTGTTAGCCGTTCCCAAATCAATGCCGATATCTTGGGAAAAAGTGGAAAAAAACCTGTCCGATAGGCTCATGCTATTTGTCGTTAATCTTATTCGGTAATTTATTCATTATCATATTTTCCATATCAGAAAAACTTCCTAATGTCCTTAAATGTAATCAGAACCATCAATAGAAGCAAAAGCGCGAAGCCCACGGTATGCGTAATCTGCTCCGTTCTCCCGGCTATTTTCCTGCCTCTCATTTTTTCCACCAACACAAACAAAATCCGGCTGCCGTCCAGTGCCGGAAAAGGCAAAATATTAATTATTGCCAAATTAAGACTAATTAAAGCCGCGAATTCTAAGACATAACTTAAGCCCATCTTTGTCGCTTCGTTGGCGTATATGGCAATACCTACCGGACCGCTAACGTCCGCTCCCACTGATTGGCCGTGAAATAATCGTCCGGTTATAATTGTAAACTGTTCCGCTGTCAACCGCGTAATGTCCCAGGTTCTTTGTAAACCCGCCCATGGCGCCTGCCACCAGGTTTTCTTTACTAAACCGGTCGCAGCCAAGGCGATGCCCATGGACCCCTCATTCTCCGGCGGATTAACCCGCGGCTCCAACGATACCGGTATTTCTTGTCCGGATCGGTCCAATACCAGGGCTACTGATTTACCGGCGTTCTCTTGACTTATCTCCTGGATTTGCGCGATGCCGGGCGTGTTCACGCCCGCGATACTGACAATTCTATCCAAAGACTTGACACCAGCTTGATCAGCCGGAGATCCCGGTGATACTTCCAATACATATGTTTGTTGGCTGCTCGTGGCCGGTGCGTTTTGATCCGTAATTAATGTTGGTACTCCCACCACGGCCTGTACTGTCAGTAAAACAAAAGCCGCCACCACATTCATAAATACGCCCGCCGCCAAAATAATAACACGCTGATAGGCCAGTTTATTACCGAAACTATTCGGTCCCGGTTTCTCTTCAGCCATATCTTCTCCTTTAATCTTAACAAAACCTCCGATTGGCAGCAGATTCAAAGAATAAACTGTTCCGCCCCTCTTCCACGCGACCAGCCGCGGCGGAAAACCAAAACCAAATTCCTCTACACCACAGCCAAACCACTTAGCCGTGGCAAAATGCCCCAACTCGTGTGCCAGCACTAATACCAGCAGCAAACCCAAAATCACTAAAATAGTCAGCCAAACCATAACTTTCAGCTTACTAGTAAGCGACCCTCCTGGCTAGAGCAAAACCAATTTTCATTCAATGAAAATTGAGAATTGGAAATTGAAAATTGCGGCACTAAGTGCCGCTTACACCGTCTTTATCTCCTTCTCCTTAACCTCAACAATACTATCAAGCTCTTTATTAAACTCTCCCATCACTTCATCCAGTTCTTTTTTGCCCCGGAAAAAATCATCCTCGGTAATATCCCCGTCTTTTTTCGCCCCTTGCAGTTGCGCTAACGCTTCATCACGCGACCGCCGGGCGCGCACCCTGGCCTCTTCCGCTTTTTTGTGCAGCGACTTGACTGATTCCTCCCTGGTTTCCTCATTTAACATCGGAAAAGCTAAGCGGATAATTTTCCCGTCCACTATCGGTTGCGCTCCTATTTGAGCTGAACTCAAGGCTTTCTCGATAGCCGACAGTGCCGTCTGATCCCAGGGGGAAATCACTATCGTGCGCGCGTCTGACATATTGATTGACGCCACGCCGTTTAAAGGTGTCCTGGCGCCGTAATGCTCAACCGGTACAGAGGATACTATATCCGTGGTCACCCTGCCCGTACGCAACTTGGCCGCTTCCGCCGCAAACCACTCCATCGCCTCTATTGCTCCCTCCTTAAAACTTGTCACTGCTAATTGTATTTTCATCTATAGTTATTAATAAATTAACATTACTACTTATAAATTACCGATTATGAGCCCTGCCGGCAAGGGTGCTAAGACGCCTGGCTGGCGCACTCCATCTAAAGCCGCGAACAGTGCGTACCGTGCCAACTTCTCGTTGCCTTGTTGAGCGCATGTCACATGATAATCACGCAAACGCATCATGGCGCGTCGCAGAGGAGACGTTGTCCCCCGGCGCCGCAAAATTACTATCAGCGCCTCGTGGATAAAAGCCAGATCGTCCTGGGTCAGTTGTTTCTGGTCTGATAATCTCACTTGTGCCCCCGTCCGTGCGACCGTTTCCCGCGGCTCGTCCAATCCCCGCCAATTTATTCGTTGACATCGTGACTTAATAGTCGACAGTAATCGCCGCGGCCATCTGGTGGTTAAAATAATTCTTGTCTGCTCCGCCGGCTCTTCCAGTAATTTAAGTAAAGAATTAGCCGCCGGTGCCGTCAAGCGATGTGCCCTAGGCACAACGATCATTCGTCTCTTCGCCCATGATTTTTGTCTTGCCTGGCGCAACACTTCTCGAACCGTCGCGATCCCGATTGATTTTTTAGTTGTTTCCAGACGCAATACATCAACACTATTCCCCCGCAGTGCGCGCCCGCAGTCCGCGCATTGACGGCACGCCAAACCGCCAGCATAACTCTCCGTGACAGCCGAGCAGGCATTAAGCAAGACCAGCTCCTCAACTAATTGATCCAACACCTCTCGGCTGGATCCGACCGCCACTAGAGGCGGCTGCTGCCCCTCTGCCAGAAGCCACCTCGACGCCATAAGCCAAGGCTTATTTGTTTGCTCCTTTTGCTGCGCCATATATTTCTATCTGGCCTTCGCTAAAAAATACAAAATCGGCGATGCCACAAAAATCGATGAGTAAGTCCCTACAATCGTACCCGCCGCCAGCGCCACAATAAACCAACGAATAGTCTCACCACCAAAGAACAGTAAAGTCACCAGCACCAGTAGTGTTGTCAGCGACGTATTTAAAGAACGCATCAATGTCGCTTTAGCCGCGCCATCCATAACAGTCACTAACCCCGCGCTTCTAGTTGCCAACCACTCGCTCTTCAGGCGATTAAATAAAATAATCGTGTCGTTTACCGAATAACCCAATATTGCCAGCATGGCGGTCACGAACAACACATCCACCGTCACCCCAAGCCAATGTCCTAAAATAGCAAACAGAGCTGTTACCGCTAGTAAATCATGCACCAGCGCATACACCGCCGCCACTCCGAACTTCCATGAACTTATCAATCCAGCCGCTTGACGGAATTCATAAGCCAAATAAGCAATCATGGCTATTACAGCCAACCCAATCGCCCACCCGGCCTTGCGGCGTAATTCCGAACCCATTGTCGGACCGATAGACTCAAAGCGTAACTCCTCGCCAATCAGTTGTTTCTCCTGCAGGGCATTGATAATATCTACATGCTGTTGGTTATCTAAAACTTTCGTTCTGACAATGACCGACCCGCTTTGTGTCGACTGCACATTCACTTCGCCATGAAGCAAGCTGGTCAGCTCCGTCCGAATTGCCGGTAAGTTTTCCGCTGTCGCCGTTACTTCCAATAAAGACCCTCCCGTAAAATCAATCCCCCAATCAAGCCTTAGAATAACAATGACTAAAATACTGGCCGCGATTGTCGCTATACCAACCATCAACCATAATTTAGGTTTAGTAATCATATCTTAGGTCCGCTAATACCCGGTGACTTAGCCGATAACCAAAAGGGCTTCCAAAAGTACTTCACGCGCAATATCGTCTCCAGCATCGGACTGGTCACCGTGATAGCCGTAAACATGGACAATACAATTCCGATACTAAACGTCACCGCGAACCCTCTGATGATTGACGTGCCGAACACATATAAAATCAGAGCCGTAATAAGGCTGGAAATATTCGACGCCCTGATTGAATTCCACGCTTCGGCAAAACCGTTGTCAACTGCGTAAATAATATTCTTGCCCTGGCGCAAGTTTTCCCGGAAACGCTCATATATCAGCACATTGGCATCAACTGCCATGCCGATAGACAGAATAAACCCGGCCACTCCGGCCAGAGTCAATGTCACTCCCGTCAACTTGATAATCGCCATAAATATGGACATGTAAACAATCAAAGCTAGCGAAGCCACCAGGCCAGGCAGACGGTAAAAAACAAGCATCCAAACCACCACTGCCATAAAGCCTAACACTCCGGCGACCACGCTTTGCTCAATAGATCGCTGCCCCAATGTCGGCCCGATTATTTGCTGACCGATTAACTCAATCGGCACCGGCAAGGCGCCGGCGTTAAGACCCTGCGCCAACTGCTTCGCTTCATCTATAGTAAAACCGCCGGATATCACCGCTTTACCGTTAGTAATTTCCGACTGCACTACCGGCGCGCTGATTGGCGATCCATCCAGATAAATCGCTATTCTTTTCTGCAAATTATCCTTGGTTAATTGCGCGAATAAGTCTGCGCCCTCGCCGTCAAACTCCAGATTGACCTCCGGTGTCCCGTTCACCGACCCAAAAGACACCGTTGCCCGCTTTAAATTTTTCCCCGTTAGCTGCGTGCGCTCAAAAATAGGGCCGGCGTTCTCCGCATCTTGGCTATCAATATTATATTGTTGCGCCGCCTCGTCGGGCGCTACCTCCCGTCGAAAGTCCAATTGCGGCGTCTCGCCAATCTGTTTTATTGCCTCCTGTGGATCATGTACTCCGGCTAACTCCACAATCACCCTCTCTTCATTACCCACCTTGTTTGTTTGCACCACCGGCTCCGCCACCCCAAAAGCGTTTACCCTATGCTCAATCACATCCCGCACCCCTGCCATCGCGTCTGCCACGTCGCTATCCGCTACCCCCTTCACATCAGCGCGATAGACCAAATGAGTCCCACCCAGCAAATCCAGTCCTAGCTTAATATCCAAATCACGATAAAAACTGCCGATGCGCAAATTCGGATGACTAGGTATGTCAATCCACACAGCCAAACCGGTCAAAACCGCCAGAAAACCGATAAACAAAATGTTTCTCTTATTTCGTGTCATACCTTATAATTATTCTACTATAACGGCCTACCCGTAAAAAGCAAAAAATTCCCTTCCGCTCACATTTTTCTATCTCTAGCCATTAACCATAGCTTCTTGAAAAACGGCATCGTTAGAGTCGAAATCATAAATGCCACTGCCGGCACAATAGCATTAAGCCATGGTCTGGCTATGTTAATTGCCCACATATACACTCCTATCGCCAAGTAGGTGAATATGATCAACAATCCCCGGCGCACCCAGCTAGTCTCCCACGCCTTATCCGCTTCAACCCTTTGGTTTCTTTCTTCCACTACTCGTATTCTTTGTTCCAGACTATCCATATATGTATATAAAACTATTCACCAACAAACTCAAACCTAGGAACCTTCTTACCATAAACCTCAACTTCCTCCAAAAACATCACAACCGGTCGTGCCCATATCTGGTGCTCCCCATAAAGCGCCCGATAAACTACCAACTCCTCCAACGTCTCACTGTGCTTAGCCACCCCAATCACCTCATACTCCTTGCCTTTATAGTGTCTGTATTTTCCCAGCTTAATCATTTAGGCTTACTCTCTTTTATATAAAACTTATACATCGCTCCCATTGGAGACGGGGCTGACTTAACTATTTTATAAGCCGAAAAATGTTCCGAGTTGATTTTTATCTGCTGACTTTCCTCTATTCTAACCATATACCCCGTAGACAAATCTTGCCTCTGCTTTTCCGTTTTAAACTTTCCTACATATTGACCTAAAAACATCCTTTTCCTTGGATTAATTTTTAACCCGACTTCCTGGCTGGCAATTCTGACCAAAGTATCGTTTATTTCCTCACCCTTCATCATACGCAAACCCGGCAGCGCCCACTGATTTTTATAAGGCGCAATTTTTCTCTTAACCATAACAATTCCTTTTTCGCCGTACTCAATCACCAAATCAAAAGTCGGAATAACCGCCCACTCCAAAATCTGTTCCCAAACATCCCTCGGCGCGTATTTAGCTTTATTAGACTTCATACGTCATGCTTTTACACTATCTTACTCAAATCACCATTTATAACAACAGGCTCTATCGCCTCCAGCTCCGTCTTATAAAACTTAATATCCGGAATTGGATTGTAAAAAAAAATCTTCTTGCTACCAAAATATCCTGCTGCCAACTCAAAAAGAGTATTGCCGCCAATGTAGTTGGCTATTCCGTGTCTCTCAAAATTAATTACCAGCAACGCATCAGTGCCCTTCATTTTCTCCCAATCCCGCCGCATCGCATTTTCCTCAAACTTTTGTTGCAGCTTTATGTCTTCTTTCTCCCCATCGCTCTTTCCGGGAAAATCATTAACAAAATTTGACAGCACTACCTCGTGCCCAAGTTTTTCTAAATCGCGGGCCACTTCAATCATCTTCTCGCTAAAATTCATGCTGCCAATAATTCCTATACGCATATCTTTTTAAAATCGGTCAAAAAAATTAGAACCCAGTAGCTAAAGTATAACACCCAACTAACCACCATGTTTATTAGGCAATATACTTGACTAATTGTATTTTATCTATAAATATTCACACAGGCCGAGTGATGGGAAAGTCCCAGCCTGGAGGTTGTGTGCTAACACACAAAGGCCAGCTCGGTGGGGAGATCAGGCCTTCCAGACGCTCCCGGGCTTAAGTAACCACTTCTCCGGACGAATAATCGCCCGCAGAAGCTTGACCTTGAGCCCAACCAGTTACCAAGTCGAAAGGCGTATAGGTAACTGGTCTTTTTTATTTATATTAAAAATAGGCAAAAATTTAAGAAATCATGACGTTTACATTATATCACCTGGTCGCTCCGCGCTAATTAATTACATAAATTATACCCATATTATGCCAACAATCGCGGCGGGTGGCGCCCGCAGGCGCCTAGCCTTACCACTCCTTCCTTCTGGCGGCCGTCTCATGGCCTTGCCAGCCTGGTCTTTGCCTTATGGGCAAAGTGGCAAGGCCATAAGTCGAGCGCAGCCCGCCGCTGGGGCGGGCAAGTGTGCCGCCAGAAGGAAGGAGTGGTAAGGCTAAGTAGGGTTCACCCGGCGGAGATTAATTCAGTAAGCTATGTATAAGTTAAGCCCTATGTATTCCTACCGTGGCATTGTTTAAACTTCTTGGGGGTGCCATCCGGTTTAGTCGCTCCGCACGGACATGGGTCGTTTCTCCCCACTCCCTTATATGGATTCTTTAGTGTCTGCGAACCGGCTGCCTGCGCGGCTGCTGCCAGCTGACCGCCGGCGCTTGGCGTAGGCGATGATTGCGCCGCTGACAAAACCGAAGTCTCGTCATGCCGCGCCACGCCATGCTCCGCCTCCTGCTTCACCGCTTCTGCCTTAAACACCACTTCCACTATTGAGGATTTAATTGTCGCCAGCAAATTCCGAAACAACTGAAAGCTTTCCTTCTGGTATTCCACCAGCGGATCGCGCTGGCCGTACCCGCGCAAGCCTATCCCTGTACGCAAGTAATCCATTGTATCCAAATGATCCATCCAGTGAATATCAATCGAACGAATCGTTGCTGCCCGCTCCAATTGCTCCAGCGTGGCGCTACCCAATTCTTCCTTTCGCGCCGAAAGCCTTTGCCGCAGCTGTTCCGCCGCCCTATCAACCAACGCCTCGCGCGCCTCCTCCGGACCCATTTTTTGTTCCGCTAGAATCTTTTCGTAATCCAACCGCGCCGCCGCGATATCAATCCCTGTCAGCGAATGCATTGCCTCGGCAATCTCCTCTATATCCCAGCTGTCTGGCCCGCCCTCGCCCGTGTGAATCAAAACCAGCTGGCGCGCCTGCTCGTCCAGCAAAGACTCGATATGCTCCGCCAATCCTTCCGCCTCTTTATTTGCTTCTTTCCATTTTCCCTCCAGCATCACTCCTCGCCGCAAAGTATAAATGGCGTTGCGCTGGCGGTTAAGCACATCGTCGTAAGACAAAACCTGTTTGCGCATATCAAAGTAATAACCTTCCACCCGCTCCTGCGCTCCTTCCAGTGCCCGATTGACCATCCGGCTCTCAATTGCTTCTTCCGGCGGCAGCTTCAGCGTCTGCATAATTTTCTTTAACCTGTCCCCGCCGAAAACTCTCATCACATCGTCTTCCAGACTGACAAAAAACCGTGTCTCGCCCGGATCGCCTTGCCGTCCCGATCGCCCGCGCAACTGATTGTCAATACGGCGTGCTTCATGCCGCTCCGTGCCTATGACCAATAACCCGCCTAAATCAACCACACCCTCGCCCAATTTAATATCCGTCCCGCGTCCGGCCATATTTGTAGAAATTGTCACCGCGCCTTTTTGCCCTGCCTGGGCGATAATTTCTGCTTCGCGCTGATGATGTTTGGCATTTAAAACCTCGTGCCTGATTCCCTCCCGCTGTAGCAGCGCTGATAAATATTCCGACTTTTCAATAGCAATAGTGCCCACCAGCACTGGCTGTCCCTTCTGATTGCGCTGTTTTATCTCGTTCATAACAGCCATGAACTTCGCTTGTTCGTTAACATAAATTCTGTCGGGTAAATCTTTTCTCACCAGCGGTTTATTTGTCGGCGCCACCAGCACATCCAAGTTGTAAACTTTTTCAAACTCCTCGGCCGATGTTACTGCCGTCCCGGTCATGCCCGCCAAATACGGATAAAGACGGAAAAAATTCTGGAAAGTGATTGTCGCCAGTGTCCGGCTCTCCTGCTTCACCTTCACTTTTTCCTTGGCTTCTATGGCCTGATGAAGTCCTTCCGAATAGCGCCGGCCCTCCATCAATCGTCCGGTAAACTCGTCCACAATTATTACTTGCCCCTCGCGCACCACATAATCTTTGTCGCGGTGATACAAAGTCTGTGCCCGCAAGGCCTGCTCCAGATGATGTACCTGCCTGATGCCGTTCTCCGCGTAAATATTATCAACTCCCAACAACCCTTCAACTTTTGTCACGCCCTCATCTGTTAAGGTCGCCGCCCGTCTCTTCTCGTCAATATTATAGTCTTCATTTTCCTTTAGCTGCGGGACTAAAGAAGCGAATTGCTGGTACATTCTCGTCGACTCCATGTCCGGCGCCGAAATAATCAGCGGTGTTCTCGCCTCATCAATCAAAATACTGTCCACCTCATCCACAATTCCGTACCAGAGCGGCCTTTGCACCATATTTTCCGCCTGCACCGCCATATTATCGCGTAAATAATCAAACCCGAACTCATTGTTGGTACCGTAAGTAATATCCGCCGCGTAAGCCTCTCGTTTTTCCGCCGGCAGCTGTCCCGGACTGATTACTCCCACGGTTAATCCCAGAAACTCGTAAACCGGCCGCATCCACTCGGCATCGCGCTTGCTCAAATAATCATTTACCGTCACCAGATGTGCCCCCTTGCCCGTTAAGGCGTGCAGGCTCAAGGGCAGGGTTGCCACCAAAGTTTTTCCTTCTCCCGTTTTCATCTCCGCTATCGCCTGATCGAGTAACGCCAATCCGCCCATCAACTGCACGTCGAAATGCCGCATTTTTAAACTTCGCTTGGCCGCCTCGCGCACAATAGCAAAAACCTGATCCTTATCCTTTTTTATTGCTTCAACATCCTTACCCTTATATTTTTGCGCGCGCGCTTTCAACTCACTGTCCGACAGAGATTGTAATTCCGGCTCCAAAGCGTTTATCCTCTCTACTACCGGCTTATATTTATCCACCGCCTTTTCATGGCGGCTTCGTTGATTAATAAAATTTAACCAAGCCATTATACTACACCTTACTTCTAAATAGGCGCTTGTCAAAAGCACAGAAAACTTAAAGCGTAAAGCGCAAAACGAAAAACAACAGTATAAAACAAAAAATTCCCACCGCCAGCTTGACAACTGTTTTGAGTTTTAAGTTGTTATTTTAAGTTTTTCGCTTTCAGTTTTACGTTTCTTTCGCCAACTTACTCCACCAAAACCGACGCCTCTTGCCCTTCCCGTGATTTTTTGCAATCTCGCTCTTAATCGCCTGCAAACATTCGTCCAATGCCTTCTGCATACTGTCGCCGACGCGCTCGCTATGAAATACTCTCTTCCCTTCTTTAACGTTCATCACACAGTTAACAACCTCACCCTTGATATGGTGAGTGTCATGCCAAAACCTAATATCCGCCATATAAGGTGGCTGCAGCAGTTTCTTAAGACGGCCAATCTTTTTCTCTAATAACAGCCTGTCCGCTTCTGTCACTGTTAAATTTTCCGCTTGCAGAGAATATTTCACTATTTATATTATACCGTCTTGCCAACACCATTAGCAATAACATTTTTTACAAAATGCGTTACTTCTTGCTTGAAACGGCTGTAGCCAAACTTTAGAACCTCCTGCTGACAAAGCTCCGGCCGAAATTTATTTTCTCGCACGATAAATTTACGTATCGCTTCGGCCAGTGCTTCCACCGTTGGTTGCGCATACAATTGTGCCGTTTGCTTTCCGGCAATTTCCCTAATACCGCCCACACCATAGGCAACAACCGGTGTACCGCAAGCGGCTGCCTCGGCCGCCGCCATACCAAAATCTTCCGCGCCTGGCTGTAATAATGCCCGCGCGTTACGATATAAGTCGCGTAACTCTTCTCTATCAACCCGTCCGGCAAAAGTTGTGTATGGTCCCGCCAATTTTCGTAAACGCCTCTCGTCGTAACCGCTTCCGGCAATAACCAGGGGCAAGCGTAATTTCTCACCAACGGCAATTGCCTGATCAAAATTCTTACTCGGTGTCAGTCGGCCGACGCATAAGAAATATTTTTTCCGGCGCCCGGATACACTCTCGTATGCCGGCGTGAAAAATGACGTATCTATCGGCGGATAAATTACCTTGGCCTCGCGCCGATAATAAGTATTTATCCTCTGCTTAGTCCAGCGGGAATTGGCGATAAAATAATCCACCCGCTGGGCCGCGGCAAAATCGGCCAGACGTAAATAATGTTGCAGTATCCTGCCCGGCCATCTCTGCCAAACCGGCGCCCGCCTTGTGGCGGCTCCCGCGTCTTCCCATAAATATCTTGTCGGCGTGTGGCAGTAGCATACATGTGGAATATCCGCCCTGGTAATAATTCCTTTAACAAACCCGCTGGCCGAACTTATAACAACATCGTATCCGGATAAATCCAATTGCTCGGCCGCGTACGGCAAAAGCGGTAATACTCTTTTAGGATGACGGCGCCACCACAACGGCCAGTGCTGCAGAAAAGAAGTATGCACGCTCCTCTTGCGGCCATTAATACTCATCATCGGCCGCCCGGCGTATAGCGCATAAATATCAGCCTGCGGAAAAATCATCGCTAACTCTTCGAGTACAATCTCCGCCCCGCCCCGGCGGGTAAGCTCGTCATGCACTAAAGCCACTTTCAGCTGCTCAATTTCAGACATCTAGGCATGATAACTGACACTAGCAGCACGTAGCAAGTAGAATAATCAAAAACGTAAAACTTAAAACGTAAAACTTACAACAACAAGAAAAAGCAAAAAATAACAACGAATTTTTGTCGTTATGTTTTTAGTTTTTATGATGTTGTTTTGCCTTTTTCGTTTTACGTTTTACCTTTAAATCTCAAAAAACGTATATATTTGTCTACCTACTCAACAAAACACTCCTTTTATACCGCTCCAAATTTTCCAGTGCCGCGCCTGCTCCTTTCACCACGCACACCAGCGGATCGTCCGCTATATACGTAGGCACTTGAATCGCCCGGGAAATCAGCTGGTCGATATTCTTCATTAACGCTCCTCCACCACTAATTACGATCCCGGTATCAATAACATCCGCCGCTAACTCCGGCGGCGTATTTTGCAGCACGTGCTTAATCACCAGCAACACTTCATCCAGCGATTCCCTAAGGGCCTCGGTTACTTCCTGGGAAGAAATAACTGTTTCCTTAGGCAAGCCAGAAGCCATATCGCGACCACGAATAGTTAACCGTTCCTGTGCTTCCTGCTGTATGGCCGACCCGATACTGATCTTAACTTTTTCCGCCGTTTGCTCGCCAATTACTACCCCGTAGCGTTTTCTGATATGATCGGTAATCGCTTCATCAAATCGATTACCTCCTACTCTGGCGGAATGAGCGGTGACAATACCACCCAAAGAAATCACGGCTGCTTCCGTTGTCCCGCCGCCGATATCCACTATCATATGTCCTGCGCTCTCCCCAATTGGTATGCCCGCCCCTATCGCCGCGGCGATAGGTTCTTTAATTAAGAAAACCGATCTGGCTCCGGCCGACAAAGTAGCGTCAACCACCGCTCGCCGCTCCGTACTGGTAATACCGGCCGGCACGGAAATTAATACCTCTGGCCGCAAGAAACGAATCGACGCACCTGTTTTCTGAATCAAATAACGCAGCATCGCCTGTGTTACCCGATAATCGGCAATCACGCCGTCGCGCAGTGGTCGATGCGCTACAATTGATTCCGGCGTGCGTCCGATCATATCCTTAGCCTCATTACCCACCGCCAGCACCGCTTTTTCGTCCGTTGAAACCGCCACTACTGACGGTTCGTTTAATACAATCCCCTGTTTAGGCACATACATTAAAGTATTAGTGGTACCTAAATCAATTGCTATTCTTCTAGTCACTCTCATATAGTTATCCTCGTCTAATAATATCCGCGCCGATATCCTTTAACCTTTCTTCTAAATTTACGTATCCTCGGTCAATAATTTCCGCACCGTCGATCACTGTTTCGCCATCCGCCGCCAGACCGGCCAAAATCAAAGTAACGCCGGAACGAATATCCAGACTTTTTATATGGCGTCCGCGCAATCGCGTCGGCCCTTCGATTATAACGCGATGCGGATCACACATCGTGGCGTTGGCCCCCATTTTAATCAGCTCATCAATATATTTAAACCGCCCTTCGTACATAGGGTCGTGAATCAAACTGGCTCCATGTGCCTGCGTTGCCACTACCGCGAACATTGCCTGTAGGTCGGTAGGCATGCCCGGATACGGCAGAGTCTGTATCTTAAAAGCTTTCAAGCGAGACGGCTTAATCATTACGTTATGATCGTCAATCTGAAAATCCACCCCAATATCCGCCAGCTTCTTTAAAAAAAGGCGCAAATCAAACAGCGGCACGTTTTGCACGGTAACAGCTGAACCCGTCGCCGCCGCCAATAAAATAAACGAACCGGCTTCCAACATATCCTGAATATTTGTAAACTCTGCTCCGCTTAATTCTTCTTTACCCTCGACGATAATAGTATGCGTTCCAGCTCCTGAAACTTTCACCCCCATCTGATTCAGCAGCTCCGCCAACGCCGCCACGTGCGGTTCGGCCGCCGCAATATAAATAGTTGTTTTTCCCGGCAAACGCGACGCGGCCAACAAAATATTTTCCGTCGCCGTAACGGAAAACTCTTTTAGCACCACTTCGCCGGCTTTCATGTCCGATCCGTCCACGCTCACGCCGCTGTCGTTGACGTCTATTTTAGCACCCAACTGCGCCAGGCCATCCAAATGTGCTTCAATCGGTCGCGCACCGATAACGTCTCCTCCCGGCATCGGCAGATCCACCCGCTTACATCGGACCAATAAAGCACCCAGTAACAATACGGAACCGCGCAGGTGTCCCACCCTATCCCGCGGTACCTGCTTCTCGTTAATCTTCTCCGCTTTTATCCGGCACTCGTTTCCTTCACTAATCACACTCACTCCCATCGCCTGCATAATTTCCAACATCTTCTTAACATCCAATATCTCCGGAATATTATGCAAAATCACTTCCTCTTCCGTTAAAAGACTGGCCGCCAGCAAAGGCAGCGCCGCGTTCTTTGACCCGTAAACTGGAATAACCCCGGATAGCTTCCGCCCGCCTTGGATGACAAATTGCGACATGAATTTAAGCATACCGTCAACCAACCCCCAAAATCAAGTCACCCCCGTTCTCTTCACCCCAGATTTTCGTAAATGCAAAGGGTAAAATTAACATAGTCCGAGGATGGCTGCCTATTTGGTTTTGACGCCATTGCCGTGCCGGCGGAATACCTTAACGTAAAAATAAGCATGAGAAATTTGGCGTCAAAACCAAATAGGCAGCCATCCTCGATCGCATCCCTCTCATTTACAAAAATGCTACAATAAGGCATAGTCCCCCTATGCAAAAAATATACCGGCGCGCCCTACTTTTCATAACCTTGGTAATTTTCATCGCTCTAACCCCTCTAGTGGTTCTTTACGCTATCGGTTATCGCGCCACTTTAAAAAATATTGACCCCCTGCCTATCGGGGTCGCTCTAGTTAAAAGCAAGCCAAGCCGTGCCTCTATATATATTAATGACAAACCAGCCGGTAAGACACCTAAAACTCTCCCCAACCTGATTGCCGGCAATGTTAATATTTCGCTAGCTCTGCGGGAATATCGCTCCTGGAGTAAAAATATTGCCATAAAACCGGGTATGGCCGCCGACTTGTCCGACATCGTTTTATTCCCGGCCAATATAGACAGCCATCCCTTGGCTCAAGACGCGGTTCTTTTTTCGCTGTCTCCCAACCGCAAACTTATTGCCTATATATCAAGCAATCTTCATCTTTCCGTTATCGATCAAGATAGTCACCCTATCGTGGATAGCCAAGCGCTAACAACCATACCCCAAACCGTCCTGTGGTCTCCCAACAGCGCTTCGCTGCTTCTCCATAACAAGAATAACTACTGGTTGGTTAATAATTTTGGCGCTTCTTCGCCTATATTATTAAGTACCCTCAACGGCGCCGCCGATGCCATCTGGGATCCGGTTGTGCCAAATCGCTTGTTATTCACTGATGTCGCAGGCAGTCTAAAAGCCTATAACGCTTCTACCGGCGCCTTGCAAATAATTGCTAAACAAGTAAACATATTCGCTACCAGCAATAAGTACATATACACCGTTAGCGAGGATAATATCATCAATGTCTTCAACTTATCCGGAGGCCCGCAAAATATTAATATCCCTTCTCCCGACAAGAAAATAGTCAAACTGCTTATTACTCCATCAGGCAACATTGCCTATACAACCAAAGACACCGGCGTGTGGTATCTTAATGAATCTAATCAGCCGGTATTAATCAGTTCATCCAGCGCTTATGCCGGCTGGTCTCCGGACGGCGCCATTCTCTTTATTGCCACCGATCCATACACCATAAATGTTTTTAGCACCACTGACGAAATCAGCTTCCTACCAAAACAGATCCTGCAATTTATTACCAGACTGTCTCGCCCTATCACCGCTATTCAATGGTTTGCCGGCAGTCGCCACCTTATTTATCAAATAGACGACGAAATCATCATCAGTGAAATCGATGTGCGTGACCACCCGATCTCCGAGCAAATTACCACCACCAATAACGGCAACGCCCAAACCGCTGTCGGCACTGACGGAGAAATGATCTATTACCTTAAGAAAACTACTAACAAAACCGGATTGTATCAATCAGATTTAGTAATACAACAATAGATTGGCTGTAATTACTAAATCCTAATTACTAATGTCTAATAAAATGCCCAATGCTTAAAATTTGGCGTTAAACATTTAAAATTTTATTAGTAATTAGTTATTAGAAATTAGAAATTTTCTGACACTTATCGCTTGGAGAACTGCGGTGCTCGGCGCGCTCTTTTCAAACCAAACTTCTTTCTTTCCTTAACCCGCGGATCGCGAGTTAAACTGCCCGTATCTTTCAACTGTTTGCGCAAAGACTCGTCATCTTTCACAATCGCCCGGGCAATCGCTAAATTCAAAGCTACCGCCTGCGCCTGCTTACCTCCACCCCTGATCTTCGCTTTGAATCCTGATTTTTCCGCCTTTGACGTGGTCTCCAGTGCCGACAATACCTGTTTCTTCATCGCGATGGTTGGAAAGTAGTCATCCACCGGCTTATTATTAACAATCCTTACTGTCACGTCATCGGTCAACATCACCTGTGCGATTGCCGTTTTTCGACGGCCAAGTCCGTACGTACCTTTCTTCTCTGCTTGATCTTCTACCATAGTCTTTTATTTAGAATTAGATTTAATTTGCGCCTCATGCGGATGCTCGCTGCCTTTATATAGCTTTAAATGCTGTAAGCGCAATTTACGTAAGTTGTTTTTCGGCAGCATTCCGCTTACGGCCGCTAATACGATTTTACGCGAATCTCTCTGCCTTTGGACTGCCAGCGAACGCTCTCGCAAACCGCCCGGGTAACCCGTATGTCGATAATAAATCTTATCTTTCTCCTTATTACCCGTTACCACCACCCGATCTGTGTTTGTTACCACTACGTAAACCGGCGCCACTTTATTGGCAGCCCAGTCCGTTCTATGCTTACCACCCAGTAAGACCGCCGCTTCACCCGCTAATCTGCCCAGTATTTTTCCCTGGGCATCCAGCCAATGCCATTCGCCCACCTGTTCTTCCCTGTGTATTTTATCTCTTTCTTTTGACATAAAAATTCTTACTTGGTAATAATTTCCACCTTAACGGTCGTAGCCTGATCTTGTCGCTTGGTCGGCAGCTTTGTCAACCGCAAATAACCGCCGGGCCTGCTTTTATTAGCCTCTGCCGCTTCAATTAATTTATTTATGTCACCGGCCTTCATCAGCTTTGACAACAAATAACGGCGATTAGACAATGTCATCTCCTGTTTCGCGCGAGTGACCAGCGGATCAAAGAATCGCTGTAACTGTTTGGCTCGCGCCCGGGTCGTGACAATATGACCGCGTTCTAACAACGAACTAGTCATGTTCGAGAGTAGCGCCTTTCTTTGTTGCGCTGTCCGGCCCAATATTCGGTTGGCCTTCTTATGCTTCATCGGCTGATTGATTTAAGTGTTCAGTCATATATTTAGCTCTGTTTTTCTTAATATCTTCCACCGCTTTTTGTCCTAAGCCGGGAATATCCTGAATTTGTTCATCACTAAGCTCCACCACTTGTTCTACGGTAGTAATTCCCACTCTTTCCAGTGCATTATGCACACGCGAAGGCAACTGGAGTAAGCTTAATGTGTTCTCCGGCTCTGTCGGCTCCGGCTCTACCGAAACCTCTGGTATTTCCTCCGGCCTGTCCGCGGTAAGATTAGCGCTAAAGTCTCCTGTCAATTCTTTGAAGTGGTCGGTTAAAATTGACGCCGCCTGCTGTAAAGCTTCCCGGGGCGTTATTGTACCGTCTGTCTTAATAGTTAACGCTAACTTGTGGTAATCCGTCGCCTGTCCTACACGGATATTTTCTATCTTATAACTTACTCTTTCCACGGGCGTATATATAGCGTCCAAAGCAATTGTACCGATCGGCCGCTGCTCGCGTTCTCTTGTTTCCGTCGGTATATACCCGCGCCCTTGTTGCACAGTACAACGTAAAGTGAATTCAGCCTTGCTGTCTGTCAAATTCGCGATTACCAGATCAGGATTGCCGATGCTTACCTCCGGAGGTGTTTTGAAATCTCCTGCCTTAACTTTGCCCTCGCCTTTAGCTTCCAGCACAATCTCTACCGGTTGATCACTCACCGACGCTACCCTTACCTTTTTCAGGTTTAACATCAAGCTCACCAAATCTTCTTTCACTCCAGGCAGAGCTGAAAACTCATGATCAACCCCATCGATTTTCATGTGAGTTATCGCAGCACCCGGCAATGAAGAAAGTAATACCCGGCGCAAAGCGTTGCCCACCGTCGGACCGTATCCCGGGTAATAAGGATAAATTGAAAATATCGCGCTGTTATCAGATTCGTCGCTGATGTCTACGTTTTCTGGTAAGTAAATTGGTTCCATGGCAAGGTTATTAATAAATAAATTTTATATTTAGGCGGGATTAACGGGCGAAATACTCGACGATTGCTCTTATGTCCACCCCCAGCCCCGCTTCATCCGCCCCCGGCAATCCGGTTACTTTAAAAGAAAAGTTTTCCGGGTCCAATAAAATCCAGCTTGGCGCGGCCACGTTCTGCAGGCTTTTCGTAAAATTTGTAAAAATTGCTTTTTTTCTCTTGCTTTCTTTAATGCTGATTACGTCCCCAACCTTAACCTGTAAAGAAGGCACATCAACCGGACGGCCGTTAACCGTCACTAGCCGATGACTGACTAACTGTCTGGCCGCAGCCCTGGTTGGAGACCATCCCGCACGATATACCGCGTTATCCAGACGCTTTTCCAAAATTTCAATTAAGCCAGGGCCGGTTTCAACCGTTGATTGGTGAGCCGTCACAAAATATTTTTTCAACTGTTGTTCCCTGATGCCGTAAATCTTCTTTAGATTCTGCTTCTCTTCCATTTGCTGCCCATATCGGCTATGCGGCCGCCGTCTCTGTGGCGGGCGCATGCCACCACGGGATCCCTGTTTAGCTTGAGTTGTAGTTGTCTCCACCATATCTTAAAACTTATGAACTTATCTTCCTTATTGAACTTATCCGGCTGCGTTAGACTCGCCGCCGCTTCGGTGCCCGCACGCCATTGTGCGGAATCGGCGTCATGTCGCGAATTGATGTAATCGATAAACCCGCTGCCGCCAGTGCCCTTACTGCCGACTCGCGTGCACTGCCAATCCCCTTGACGTAAATCCTTGCTTCTTCCATACCAAACGGCTTTAAACGCTCCATCGCATCAGCGATAACTCTCTGTGCCGCGTAAGGAGTTGATTTTCTAGCGCCGTTAAAACCGGCTCGGCCGGCACTGCTCCAAACCAATACATTCCCCGCCGCGTCCGTAACGCTTATTTGGGTATTGTTATAAGTTGAGCGAATATAAACTCTCCCTTCGCGCACCTTGCGAATTTTTTTACTTTTTTTCTTCGTTGTTGTTTTTTCCGCTGTCATAGATTATGTTTTCTCGCTAGCTGATTTTCGTCCGCTGCCCGCTGTACGCCGCACATTCCCTCGGACAGTACGTGAATTACTTTTTGTGCGTTGCCCGTGCACCGGTAATTTTTTGATATGTCGGCTGCCTCGGTAGCTGCCCACATCCTTTAAACGACGGATATTCATACTCACTTCGCGCCTTAATTCGCCTTCCACCTTTACATTGCGCTCAATATACTCACGCAATTTTTGTTCTTCGCCAGCTGTTAACTCCTTAGTTTTTGTATTCTCGTCAATTCCCAACAACTTTAAAATCCTGGCGCTTAAAGGCCGTCCAATACCATAAACACTGGTCAAGCCTATCACCACTCTCTTTTGATCTGGTAAATTTATTCCGCTGATACGTATTGGCATATTCTTAATGTTTGGAAATTGGAAATTGATAATTGAAAATTGATCTTCTATCCTTGCCGCTGTTTATGTTTTGGGTTTTCACAAATAACCCTCACCCGCCCCTTACGGCGAATAACTTTGCACTTAGCACATATTTTTTTAACGGATGCTCTTACCTTCATTACTGTTTTATTAGATTATTCCATTCTTAGAACAATGCGGCCTTTGCTTAAATCATAAGGAGACATCGCCACTTTTACCCTATCTCCGGGCAAAACTCTAATCCGATGCACCCGCATTTTCCCGCTTAAATGGGCAATTATTTCCTGTCCCGAATCCAACTTAACCCTAAACTGGGTATTAGGAAGATTCTCCAACACTTCCCCCTCTATCTCCACGTAATCTTGTTTTGACAAAAATACTAGATAAAAAATAAACCGCGCGCCTGCGCGATAGAACGGGATATACCTAAAAAAACCGAGCATCTGCATTCCCGAGATCTAGCCATGCACGCTTATTTATGTATAATATACCCCCCGTTTCCTGTCAATCCCTCCCTCGTTTCACCTCCTCTTTTAAGAATGCGAATTGCCCAAATTTTTAGGCCAACAGCCTTAGTGCGCGCCGTGCCGGCCATAGCTTTAGCGACGGCTGGGCACGGGAGTTAATTTCGCCCTACGGTTGCCTATCTGGCTGTAAATCGATATTGATTCGATTGGCTATTCTCGGCACGACATTCACCCAAAACGGCCACAAATCAATCTGCGCCGACTGCACCCCCGTTAATCCCTCTAGGTATTGTTTCGTTTCACTTTTTGATCGGCCGGCTAGCTTTTCCCGCAAAACATCCAGTGATATTTTGGGGACGGTAGTGTGCGTCACGCGTGCTGATATATCAGCCTCACCAACTTCCCAGTCAATGTTCTCTACGCTTTTCGTGTAAGAAATTGGCCCCGGGAACAGCATATATTGTTCATCCAAGCGTGCTGTCAAGGCATCCTTTAATTTATTCTCTAACTTGGCCCCTTCATAACCAAACACATGTACCGCCGCTCTTGCCTGATATGACACGGTCTCCTGTCGGCTATCGGTTTTTGCTTCCGTATCAAAAGATTCCAGATCCACTGTCCAGCTTTCTTCCATTATTGTCCATCCTTTGGGTAGTTGATCGCGGATTTCCTGCTCCACCTGATCCCGTGCTTGCTGTCCCGCGGTTTTCTTAGCCGCTTCCAGGTCGGCATCTTTAATAACTTTAACCTCGTCACCTCTCCCGCCATCCAGCGGCTTATCTGCCTCGGCATAAACCAGCGCTTGTGCCGCCTCCGGCAGAGCCGCGAAATCCAACCGCTGCGCTTCGATATTGCCCGCCTCCCCGGCCTCTGCCGCCTCTACTGTTACCGGCACGCGCGCCAGACCGCCGCTGGTAGCGGCCGGAATAGTCACTGCCTGCTTCATGTAAAATAATTGATCGTCCTTGGTTACCAGCCTGCTGTTCTCCTTAATCTTCTGTTCGTCGAAACTTCTGTTTACTAAATATACTTCCCCGGCCGCTTTACTTCCTATTACTTCCGTACTTTGCACCGGGCTCGAACCGTCAACCGTTACTTCTCTAAAAAAAGCCGTTCCGGGAACCTCGTTAGACTGACTATCAGCCTGCGCCTTAATTATCATCTTCTCGTCAACTAAAAGCGGCGCCGTTTTTAGCGACAGCTCTATTCTGGCTGTTGGCAAAAAAATAATAACACCAATCAAGCTGGCTATAATAGCCAAACCGACAATTACGGCCACCACCGTTTTCTCTCTCTGGCCCAACCTTATCTTTCCACTGGAGCGCAGTTGGCCCGGTCCGCCGCCGCCCGGTATCGACGGACGACTAATAGACGGCTTGGGCACCTGCACATTGGCGATCGGTACTCTCGCGCCCGGCAATTTAGCCTTTGGCACCGCAAACATAGCTTCGCCCGCTGGGGGCGGTATCATTCTGTTTGGCCGCCGTCGCGGCCCCTGTGGTCGTATATCTCGCATAACCTAAGTATATAGACAAATCACTTAAACTTAAAACGAAAAACTTCAAACTAAAATAACCACTAAAAACTCCATATATCGGCCACTGAATATTTTTACTTTTTCGTTGTTGTTTTGAGTTTTACGCTTTACGTTTTTAGTTTTTTAGCACTGCCTTTATCCGTCGTACCCCCGCCCCGGCAGACTCTTCCTTTATAACCTTAAAACGTCCCAACATCCCCGTGCGCTCTACGTGCGGTCCCCCACAAATTTCCCGGGAAAAATCTCCGATTGAATAAACACTCACCTTCTCTCCGTATTTAGCCGCGAACAACCCGATCGCCCCCGCTTCTTTTGCTTCCGCTACCGTCACCTCCTCTTTTTGAACGGGCAAATCGTCTTGAATTTTCTCGTTTACCAAAGTCTCTACCCCGGCCAACTGATCGTTGTTCAACTTATTAGGATAAGAAAAATCAAAACGCAAACGCTCGGCCGTGATATTGCTTCCTCTTTGCTCAACCTGATCTCCGAGTACCGTTCGCAAAGATTGGTGCAATAAATGTGTTGCCGTATGATATTTTACTGTCATCTCGCCATGATCAGCCAAGCCGCCCTTGAATTTACCCGCGCTGGCCGTCCGTGATAAATCCCTGTGTTTGTTCAGTTCTTTTTTAAACCCGTCAATATCAACCTGGCATCCTCGCTCCACCGCTTCTTCCACCAACATCTCTATCGGAAACCCGAAAGTGGCATACATTTCAAACGCCTGCTTCCCGTTAATATTATCCGTATTTTGCAAATACTGTTCGATCTTTTCCAGCCCTGACTTTAATGTTTTGCGAAATTTATTTTCTTCGTTTGTAATCTCGGCGGCAATAACATCAATATTTTTCTCTATGGCCGGATATACGTTCTCGTATTGTCGGCTAATAATCCGGGCAATATCAGCCAGAAAACGATCCTCCAAACCAAGGGTATAACCAAACCTAACCGCTCGCCTGATCAAGCGGCGTGTAAAATAACCCTGATCTTTATTAGCCGGCACCGCCCCGTCGGCAATTAAAAATGTCACTGCGCGCGCATGATCGGCAATTACCCGAAAAGCATTTGTCAACTCAATATCTTGTCCGTATATTTCTCCACTCTTCTCCTGAACATAGGCAATGATATCGGCAAACAAATCAATTTTAAAAATATCAGGATTATCATTTAACGCCGCCGCCACTCTTTCCAGACCGCCGCCAAAATCTATATTCTTTTGCGGTAAGCCGGCGAACCCTTTATCCGTTTTAATAAACTCCATAAACACACTGTTGCCAATCTCCAAAAACCGACCGCAATCACAATTAACATGACACGGCTTATCTTTCCACGGCGACTTTTCGTGCAAACCTAAATTTTCGCCAAAATCCCAAAAAATTTCGCTATCCGGTCCGCCCAGCTCATTAACCGGCATATCAGCTGGTGCGCCCGACCGGCTCCACCAATTCTTTGTTTCGTCATAATAAAATATACGCCCTCCTTGCAACCCGTCTTTTTCCGGCCAATCTACCACCTTAGCGTCTATTCTCTTCTTCTGAAAAACATCGCGCCAAATATCGGCACTGACCTCATCCCGGGGAATATTCAAATCTTCTCGTCCGCGAAAAACTGTGACGTATAACTGATTGGCATTTAAACCCAATACCTCCGTTAAAAATTCCAGCACCCAAGGAATTTGTTCTTTTTTGAAATAATCACCCAGAGACCAATTGCCTAACATTTCGAAAAAAGAAGTATGGCGATTATCGCCAATTTCATCGATATCAACCGCCCGAAAACATTTTTGCACGTCAACTATCCGATTACCCAAAGGGTGTCTTTGTCCCAATAAATACGGCACCATCGGCTGCATACCCGAACCGGTGAACAAAGTCGTCGGATCATTTTCCGGCACTAGCGGCGCCGAGGCAATTACCTTATGCCCTTTACTAGCAAAAAAATCCAGATATTTTGTTCGTAGGTCGTTGCTAGATATTCTTGCACTCATATGTATATCAGTAAGATAAGCAAGATAAGCTAAATCAGCAAGATAAGAACTTATCAGCTTATTGACTTATCTGGCTTATATATCTTATCTCGCTGATCAGAAATACTTCCGCTCCTTTGTGTCTTTGATAATAGCAAATGCTTCTTCTGCCGAATCTACCACCGTATATATTGAGCTGTCATCACTATTAATCGTTTTATATTTCTCAACCAAATTTTTCTTCACCCAGTCATCTAACCCCTCCCAAAAATCATGTCCCACGCAAACAATTGGCACGTTCTCCATCTTCTTTGTCTGCTGCAGCGTCACCATTTCGAAAAACTCATCCAACGTACCGAATCCTCCCGGAAAAAACACATAAGCTTGCGCTGAAGCCGACAGCATTACTTTTCTGGTAAAGAAATAATGGAAACCTATTCCTTTGCGTATGTAAGGATTGCGCCTTTGTTCTGTCGGCAGTTCAATATCTAGCCCAATAGACTGTCCGTCCGCTTCGTAAGCGCCCCGGTTACCCGCTTCCATTATCCCCGGCCCCCCACCGGTAACTACCGTAAAACCATTCTTACCCAATAAATAACCAAGCCGTTGCGCTTGTTTGTACCAATACGAATCTTCTTTGAGCCTTGCTGATCCAAAAAAAGTCACTTCCTTGCGTAACGGCGCCAAGAACTCAAACCCCTCGATGAACTCCGCCATTATACGAAAAATTCGCCAATTAGCGTCCTCCGCAAAATCAAACGGCTTATCAACTACCAATTTTTCGTTAGGATTACTTGTCCTCATTCAAATAATTATAACACAACGTGCGTATTGCCAAAAACCAAATACAGTATACTACATACACAATACCAAAATCATGGCAATGCCGGCGGTTGCGGACCGCTAAATCGTTTAGATACCCTGGCGTCAACCGTATTTACTTTCCGCTCTCGTTCCCCCGCTTTTTCTTGCCTTACGATTTGGAAACATTCCTTACAATAAACCGGCTTGGCCGGATCAGGATCAAAAGGCACCTCGGTCTTCTTGCCGCATCGGCGACATATCACTTCAAAACCGCGCGCGCTGCCTCTTCGCGTCGAACTGCTTGTGTTCGGCCCCTGCGATAACACCGCCGCCAAATCCGTAATTGGTTTAGCCGAAATAGGCAGCACCACATCTGCCAACTGTTCCTTGTTAATTTGCGCTGGCGCTTGCCTAGCCTCATGCCTTTCTGTCGACGTTTGTCGGCCGCGTCCCGGTCTTCTTTCGCCGCCGCTGTATGATCGCGGTGAATATTGCGGTGCACTTTGTTCTTCTCCGGCCTCACCCAGTACTATACCGCTCCAGCGCCTGATCTTATCCTCCACGATCTCCCTTTTATGGCCAAAACGCTCGCGCGACACCATTCTTACCACTTCTCCTTTGCCGAAGTTTTCCATCACCGGCGGCAGTGCCTGCATACTAAAAGGCTTACTGCTAATGCCGTTTATCATTAATTTTAAATAAGCGTTATATTTATCCAGGTTAACCAAATCGGTTTGGGTAAACACTGGCGCGAATTCTTGTTCTAAATACTCAGCATCGGCCGCGCCTACACGAAAGGCGACAATCGTCCCGACGTTGCCGAAAACGGCATCAGTCACTTCTTCTTCCATCTGCGCGATATATTGATGCGCCACCGTCAAATTCAGCCGGTATTTTCTGGCTTCCGATAAAATATCCGCGAAAGACTCCGTGGCAAAGTTTTGGAACTCATCCACGTACAGGTAAAAGTCTCGCCTTTCTTCTTCGGGGATGCTGGCTCTGTCCATGGCCGCCAGCTGAATCCGATTAATAATCATTGCTCCCAGCAAACCGGAATTATCCTCACCGATTTTTCCTTTTGACATATTGACCAGTAAAATCTTGCCATTGTCCATGATATCCTTCATATCAATAGTGCTCTTGGGTTGCGCCACGATATTTCTGATAATCGCCGAGCTTAACAACTGACCCACTTTGTTCTGAATAGGCGAAATAGCTTCCGTGCGGAAGCGCTCGTTATAATTGGCGAATTCATTTGTCCAAAAACTCTTCACTACCGGATCGGAAATTTTATCAACCACTTTTTTGCGGTAAGTCTTATCGGAAAGCATGCGCAGAATACCCAAAATTGTGCTGGAAGGATAATCCAGTAACGCTAAAATCGTATTGCGCAAAATATACTCCAGCCGCGGCCCCCAGGAATCCGCCCACATTTTCTTCAACGAGCTGACTAGCCCCGACGCCACCAGATATTTATAAGCCGGATCTACTGCCTCCAGTACATTAAATGCCACCGGCCAATCCACATCGGACGGATCAAAATACACCACGTCGTTAATCCGGCTCGGCGGCACCGCGTTAAGCAGACGTTCCACCGTATCCCCGTGCGGATCAACCAGACAAACCCCCTTGTTATGAATAATGTCCTGCGCAATCATGTTTTCCAACAGGGTGGACTTGCCCACTCCCGTTTTCCCAACCACGTAAACATGTCGGCGCCTATCATCGGGATAAATGCCAAACTGCCGGTGCTGACCGCGAAAATTAGTCTGGCCTAAAATGTTTATTTCATTTTCACTGTCTTCGGGCATAAAAGAACCGTTAGACGTAAGGTAAATTATCCGGCGGGCTGCCTAAGCCGGAAGGAGAATGACGTACGACCGGCGACTTTAGGTACTTAACCGGCAAATGATACAACGTCGCCAACTCTTCCGCCACCAACATTTGTCCGCTCTCATCTCCCCAAAAATCTCGCCATTGATAGTTCAGCAGCACCGATTTTTTACGGAAGTGTCGGCGCGATTGTTTCAGCACATAATTCGGCCCGTTAGTTTTCGTCGCCGGATCCGGCTTTAAAGAATTAAGATGAAAAGTATTAAACTGTTTAAACACGCCGATTGCTTTAGAAATACTGGGTTTATCCAGCTTTCCCACTGGCGCAATGTAAATCAACCGGAGCTTAGTCTTATATGCCGAATGCGATACCTTTAGCAGTATCCCCTTCATTTCCGCGTCTTGCGCCGGATTATGAAAACGCAGTTCCAGCGCTTCTTTCTTCTTATCCTCCGGGGTTGTCGGACCGTTAACGAACGCCCCCAGGATCTCTCCCGGCAGCTTAGTCAGTAAACCACTTAATTGCGCCCAAATTCCTTCCGGCACTTCTTTCTTTTGCCCGGAAATTTCCGCAATTTTATCCTGCCCCTTATCCGCCCACTTCTGTATGTCATCCCCCGCCACCGGCTTAACCAGCACTTGTACCCAAAACTGCTCTCCTTCACCAATATTCGTGTACGCCTCAATTAGGGCCTGATGCGGATCAACGTACTTATCATCTTCCGCAAAAGTGTCTTCGTATTCGCGGTAAGTTCGAATCGGATAGTAATCGTCTTTAACCAGCACAATCTCCGTGCCATATAAATCATATTTTTTTTCCAAATCGCGAAAAGAATATTCCTGCGTGTAATCTTCTACTTCCGTAACATGTGCCGCCGAGTATTGTCCGTAAACTACTCCTTCAAAAAATTTGGCGTGCACTGTCGGTACCACCAGAATATAACGTACTTGATCTCGCTTGCACTGAATCTCGCAGGAATACCAAGCCAGAAAATATCCCTCAAAATATTTTTCAATCAAATCCGGATCTTTATGAATACCGCCCCACACATCAAAAGCATTCTCCATCGCCTTCGGTGTCTGCGGTGTATCCTCCGGCACCGTTATTTCCAGAAAGGTCCACTTAATTGCATTAGTATAATCAACGTGCTTGATAAACAAATAAGTCTCCCAGGCTACCCATAAAGCCAAAAACAAAAATAGCAGCCATCCCCAGGCGACAATAACACCGCCCAATTGTGCCAATGCGGTCCAAAGGAATATCATGTCGGTATTATACAACAGACTGCAGCCGTTAGTCTGCAGTCTGTTGGTCGTCTCTTGCTATTTACTAATGTCTATCCTTTCGCTGTATATCGGCTGTCGTCGGTTCGGACAAATCTGTCACTGTTTTGCAAACCCAACACAATAGTGTTCTTTTTTACCTGTCGTTGAGCCAGTACGCGGTCAATAACTTCTTCCCGTGACAACGGTTTTCCCGCTTCTTTAAGTAAGGATTCGATCACGTCGGCTACGGTACCGGGAACATACCCCCACTCTTTCAAACCATATAACCCGCGCCCGACCAGGACAAAGCGATCATCCTTAATCAATTCATTATGAACCGTCTGGGCATTCGCGCGCTTGTGATCAAAATTAGCTTCGTTTATCATCTCTGAAATTCTGGTAAAATGCTCCGGCTCTCCGTGACGTCTCAATACCGCGTATGCCTTATCACCGACACCGCGCGGACTTGTCTCCGGCCAATCTTCCAGACCCCACTCGCCAAACGGAGTTTTACGAATAAGCTTGCTGGCCGATAACTGCGCCATTAAATGATCTTGGGGTAAGACACTTTCCTCCCATAACCCTTCCTGTCTGACTTTTCGCACCAATTCATCTTCGCCAATAGGATGTTTCTCTTTTTGCAGTATGTCTTTAACGCATGCCACAGCTTCTCTTCCTCGCTCATTAACCAACGCATTATGCCGCCAATGAGGCACAAAATCAGCATCACGGCTGACATACTCGAAATTAGGCAGTAAGTCCAAATAAAACGATACTACATTTGACCGGGGCTTTTCACTAGGCGCTGAATCTCGAAGAACACTCACGGCATAATATTCCACCATAATACCCCCGTGGCGCGAGAATACTTCATTAAAAACAGCACTAACCGGCATATATGCTTCCTTCATCTCTATAACCACTTTTTTCGCCTGCGTTTGCAGTTGGCGCACTCTTTCTCTGGTAATGCCATACTCGCGGCCAATGCTTTCCAGCGTCTCTTTCTCCTCGCTGTTCAAACCATAACGACGCGTTAATATGTCTTGAGAGCGTGCGTCCAGCACTCCCAGTAAAGAAGCGGTTATTTCGTTAAACTTTATTGTTTCATTCATATTACGGTGGTGTTTATTAGTAACCTACATGTATAACATAAGTAGGCTATTTGTAAAGGCTTTTAATAGTATAACAAATCATTGACTAAAAGTCAACTATGATGACTTGCCAACAAACCAATTTATTCCCTTACACCGAATCTGTCCAGGGTTCAGTAGTAAAAAATGTTAATAAAATCAGACAAAATGAAACCAGCCTACGGCGTTTTCGGGTGGCAGAAAACAACCAGATAATCACCCTATTTCAACTTTCTCAATTTCTGATCCAGTTTGCCTGCCGTGAAAGCCAATAATATATCGTAATCACCAGCCAACTGCTTTAGTGTATCCGGCAGCTTCTCCCAGTCTTTCAACAGCCGCACATCTTTTTTTACCCCTCGCAACTTCTCATATAAATCTCGGCTGGTTTTGCCTTGCCCGCTTGTTTCTCTTGCCTGATAAACCGGTGTAATCAAAACTCCGGCGGACATATCGGCCAGCACACGCACAAAATCATTAAAAAAAGATGTCAGTCTTTCAGCCGTATGCGGTTCGAAAACAACCAAGACTTTTTTATAGCTATGAGCTTCGTTAAATCCTTGCCAAGTTGCCTCCAGCTCCCGCGGATGGTGTCCGTAATCACTTATTATTTCCATTCCTTGCCAGTACCCGATAGTTTCCAGTCGCCGGCCCAATCCGGCAAACTTTTCCACCGCTCGCCGCGCCTTATCTTCCGCTACGGTGAATTCCTTCGCTGCGGTAATCGCCAGCCAAGCATTACGCTGCATGTGCTCACCTGTTAATTGCAAATCAAGATGTGCCTGTGGCCAAGAAACTACCGTCGCCAACTCTCTCTTTCCCAGCTTATCACCATACTTATCCCATACGTCACCGCCAATAATCAACTTGCCGCCCCCTGGCAATAGGCCAGTAAATTTTCTCATACTGTCCGCCACATCATCTACCGAATTAAACCAGTCCGGATGATCAAAATCAATCGATGTCAGCACTATCATTCTTGGCGCCAGCTCCAAAAAATGATTCATATACTCATCTGCTTCCGCAATCAGATATTTCCCCTGACCTATTCGGGCATTTCCTTGCGGCCAACCCGGCACGCTCGCTCCGACTATTACGGTTGGGTCTAATCCGGCATCAATAAAAATATTCGCTAACAGCGCCGTTGTTGATGACTTGCCATGCGTTCCCGCTATGGCAATCGTGAAATATTGCCGACTAATCGCTCCCAGCGCCTGCGCGTAAGACAGCACCGTCTTTTCTTCTTTGACTGCTACCGCTCGCAGTGGATGTTGTTGCGGTATGGCATCTGAACAAATCACCAGTTCCGCTTTCTGCCAGTGCCTTGCTATTTCGTCCTCCGGCCACAACTTATACGCTTCCACCCGCTGATCGTCTTTAATAAAGTTCCAATCAACATCAGCGCCGATAACCGTCTTGCCATTCGCCTTAAGCCACGCCGCCAGCGCCCTCATACCCACGCCGCCAATACCCAGCATCACCACCGTTTTCGAATTTTTCAGCCAGTCGATTATTTCCTCATTATCATTCATGGAACCAAGCCCAGTAAATTTAAAAAAATGACTGAATAATTATGCGATTCACCTTTGATCAATCGCATAACCACTCGCCATCTTAAATATCGTGTTCCCTATCATCATCGCCGCATCCGGGCGGTCAAATGCCGCCAAATTAGTAATCAATACTTGTCTTACCTGCTTATCATACATTAACTCTCGCAAACTGTGAGCAAACAAATTAGCCGTTAAGTTAGATGCCTCTAGCACCCTCGCCGCTCCTGCCCGCTCGAATATCTGCGCGTTTTTCCGTTGATGATTTCCTGCCGCCGAGGCCAAAGGAATCAGTAGACTTGGCGCTCGTACCCGCGCAATTTCTGCCATAGTTGTCGCTCCCGCCCTGCTTACAATCACATCCGACGCCGCAAAGGCCTCACTTATTTTTTCCCGTAAATAAGGATACGCTTTGTAATTAGCCGCGCCGCTTGAAGCCGCCAACAAATCACGCGCCACCGCCGTTACCGTATCAAAGTTATCGGCTCCGGTAACATGAATAATTCCCGCTTCCGTAACCAGTTTCGGCAGCTCTTTCAGTAGCACCTCGTTAATTTGTTGTGCCCCCTGGCTTCCCCCCATCACCAAAACCACCAGCTCATTCGCGGCCAGCCCAAAAGAACGCTTCGCCGCCTCTTTATTAGTCAAACCAAAACTTGCCCGCACCGGTGTTCCTGTTACTAATATTTTATTTTTAAAGCGAGGCATCGATTTTTTTGTCTCTTCGAACCCCACCGCCACCACGGTGCATATACTGGCTAAAAACCGATTTGCCAAACCCGGCACGCTATCCGATTCGTGCAGTAGAATTGGAATACGGAAAAACCAAGCTGCCAGCACAACCGGCACACTGCCAAAACCGCCCTTGCTTATAACCGCATCCGGCATAATGTGCCAGACCGCCAACAATGCCATAACTATTCCTGCGGGCAAGCGCGCCAGAATGTCAAACAGCGTCAACACCGAAGCATACCGGCGTAGTTTTCCTGATGGAATATTTTTCACCGGCACGTCATAACTGGCAAAAAACTCTCTTATTTCTGCATCTGCCACCCCCAAAAAAGTCAACGATAACACTTGCGGCTCCAAGTGTTTTGGCCACGTTTTTCTCTGCTCCAAAAATTCCGTCCGCAGCGCCTCAATAATCGGCTCAAAAGGAATAATATGACCGCCCGTCCCCCCGCCTGTAAGCACTATTCTCATGTTTGAATATTACCTTATTCCTGCGCGTATCGCGATATATTAAGCAATATCCCCGCTGCCAGCAGCAGCATTACCAACGCCGATCCGCCGTAGCTGATAAATGGCAAAGGGATGCCCGTCAACGGCGTTACCGCCATAATTGATCCGATATTAATAAAAGCCTGACTGATAATCCATGTTGTAATACCAATTGCCACCAGTCTGCCGAACATATCAGGCGCCCGTCTCGCAGCCGAAAAACCACGATAGCCGATAATAGCGAACACCAACAACAACAAAGACGTTCTAACCAGTCCCAGCTCTTCCGCCGCAACGGCAAATATTGAATCACCGGCCGGCTCCGGCAAATATTGATATTTCTGCCGACTGCGCCCCAGTCCCAGCCCCCACCACCCGCCGGTACTGACAGCCATCAGTGCCTGATTAATTTGATACCCCACCCCTTGGGGATCCAGCTCCGGATGCAAATAGACGATGATTCTGTTTAAACGATAGCTGGCGGTATTAACCAATACCAAAAAAACCGTCACGCCCAATCCGAACAATGCTATTAAATGACTCATCTTTATACCAGCTGCGAAAATCATCGCTCCGGCCACGATAATAATACTGAACAAGGTACCAATATCAGGCTGCAGAACTATTAATATTGCTACCACCGTCATTATTACCAAAAACGGCACTATCCCTTTGCGCCAATTATGCAGATCGGCTCCTTTAGTTTCCAGTAATGCCGCCAGATATAAAATAAAAGCTAATTTGGTAATTTCCGTTGGCTGAACGGTAATGGGACCAAGAGCAATCCAGCGCGATGCTCCGCCGGAAGAAACGCTAAACGCTGGGAAAAAGACCAGCACCAACAACGCCAGCGCCACCAGCATACCAGGCAAGGCCACCCAGCGCCACTGTTGATAAGGCACAAAGATACCGATTAAAAAAGCCACCAAACCGAATAGCCCGCCGAATGTTATCTGATGCTTAAAATAATAATAAGCATCCCCATACAGTTTTTCTCCCAGCACTGACGACGCCGACATCACCATCATCAAGCCGAATAAAGTCAGCCCGACAATACATAAAAGTAGAATTGGATCAACTCCTCGGCGTGGCGGTGCGTCTTGAGACATAAAGACATTCTATACCAAATTAATCAATTTCCAATTTCCATTTAAATCCCAATTACCCAATTTCCAAATGTTACGTACAACAGCGTAACTCTTAGCAGGTGGCGTAAAGGTTTGAAAATTGGAAATTAATAATTGAAAATTATTCTATTCATATAAACACAAAAAAATCATCAAGAGTTAATATTCTTTACAACCACAGCTCAATCTATGCCAACAATTCCATCACCGCTTCTTTAAACTGCCGTCCGCGGTCAAATTCATTCTTAAACAAACCAAAACTGGCCGCCGCCGGCGACATCAACACTACGTCATCCGACTTGACTATTTTAACGGCTGTCTTCACCGCCTCTGCCATACTGCCAGCCTCGTGAATTTCCGGCGGATGGCGCCAAGCCGACGCAACTTCCTTTAACATCCTATCCGTCGCACTGCCGGGTAAAAAAACTAGTCCTCTAATTCTGGCTTCCCTTATTACCTCGCATAAATTATCAAAATTCAACCGCTTGTCGCTTCCTCCTAAAATCAAAACAAGATGACGCTCACTCAACGACTTTATAGCGGCTATAGTCGCGTCCGGAATAGTCGCCGCTGAATCGTTAATATAAGTAACATTATTAATAACCCTAACTGTTTCCATGCGGTGGGCCAAAGTTTTAATGTTTTCTAGCCGTAGTCGGATCGAACTGACTCTGACCCCGCTGCAAAAAGAGAAATAAATTGCCGGCAAGGCATTACGAATCTCATGATCACTAGAAAAAGGTATCGCTTCAACTGGAAACAAAGGAATATTACCTCGATTTTGAAAAATAGTTACCATCCCGCGATGAATCCCGATGCCATCGCCAGGGATATTCATCCCCAAGCTGTACCAGGCTATTCGGCTGGGAATATCTGCCGGCCAACGTCGGATCAGGCCATCATCAAAATTCAACATTGCCAAATCGTCTATTGTCTGGTGGCGTACAATAGCTTTTTTTGTCTCAACGTACTCGTCAAAAGAGTCGTATGTGTTTAAGTGATCCCGATATAGCGACGTTACAATCGCCGTTGCCGGGCTCAATTCCCACTCGGCTAATCCTTCCAGTCTCCAACTCGACAATTCAAACACTACTAGATCTCGCGCTGTTAATCCCGTTAGCGCCGCCAAAGGCGACGAACCCTCAATACCTATCGCCGCCACCTTGGCATACTTTAAGCTCATTAGACTAGCCAGAACATGAACAGTTGTTGATTTACCCTTAGAGCCGGTCACACCGAATATATTATCGGTCGGTGACAACTTCAAAAACAAACTACTGTCCATCTCTACCGGCACATGAGACTTGCGCGCGATCTCAAGATACGGAGAATTCTTCGGCACAGCCGGGTTTCGCAAAACCATATCCGCGTTCGTAAAGTCATCTTCCCGATGCTCTCCTAAAACCCAGTTGATATCAGGCAACAGGCCGATTTCTTCCAGTGACTCTCGCAGCTCTCCCTCTAAACGTAAATCTGTTACAGTCAAAATCGCTCCTTGCTGGTGCAACCACTTGATATTTCCTACGCCCCCGCCATGGCTGCCTATACCCATCACGGTTATTCTCTTATTTTTCAGCTCCATTGTTCCATTGTGGTGCATTTATATAGCTTTTCCCAGGTTTTAATATATCAAAAAGTCAAAACGGATTGACTTATCGATTCAACTTGCGAAACCATCTATTTCCCTACCACCCCTTGCCCCAAAAGCGCGATTACCAGGCCAACTCCGGCCGATACTGCCGCTACAATCCAAAAACGCATAGTTACCTTGGTTTCCGGCCAACCCTTGGCTTCAAAATGATGATGAATCGGCGCCGATAAAAATACCTTCCGTTTAAATACTTTTCTCGCCGTCACTTGAATAATTACCGAAACCGATTCCAACACCAGGGGAAAAGCTATAATCGGCAGAACCAGCGCCGAGTTGGTCAGCATCGCTATTATTCCCAGCGTGGTTCCCAAACTCATCGCTCCCGTGTCGCCCATAAAAAATCGAGCCGGATACACATTAAACCACAAAAAAGCCAGCAAAGCTCCCACTATCGCCGCACAGAACATAGCCAGTTCAATCCGCCCAATCGCAAATGCCAACGCGGTATACGCTCCGAAAGAAAACATTAATATACCACCGGCCAGCCCGTCCAATCCATCAGATTCATTAACGGAAAAAGCCGTTGCCACTATCACCAGCATAAACAAAGGCACATACCACCAGCCGATTTCAAAATCGCCCACCGCTGGCACGTGAATTAAGCTCCAATCAAGTTTGAAGAAAAACCAATAAGCTCCAAACGACGCCACAATGGTATACAGCAATAATCGCTGACTCATATTTAAACCGCCGCCCGCGACACGACCGATCTTCCTTACGTTTAAGTAGTCATCAATAAGCCCCACTAAAGCCGATGCTACCAACGCCCCCATCGGTAACAGAGTTTGCGGCCTTGTTAAAAAATTAAGAGCGCCCGCGTGGGGCATCCCCAGCGCATCCAGTAGCCAGAATAGCAAAGCCAATAGCAGTACCGTTCCCCAAATAATTATGCCGCCGCCAACGGGCGTGCCAGCCTTCGCCGCGTGCATTTTTGAATAAATGGGCGTGGCCGCGGATTGCCTGATACTTTTACCAAACCGGTATTTATATAAGAAATGTGTCAACAGGGGGGTTAACGCGAAAGCGGCAATAAAAGTCAAGGTGGCTATAACTACCACGCGCGTTACGTTAATCACCAGCTCCGGTTCCGCAAAACTAATTTGAAACATAATTATATAATACCCGAATAATTATACTCCAGCTCCTACTATGCCATTCAAGCCATCCATAAGCTAAATACAAATAATTTCAAAATCCAAATGTCAAATTACAAATATCAAAAAACGAATCTTTTGACGTTTAAATTTTTGGATTTAATTTGTCATTTGACATTTGAACTTTGTCATTAAGCTATAACTTCTCCCAAGAATAATTCCGCCAAATCCATTCTACCAGGACTTTCATGTCTTGAAATCTATCCTCACTTCCCAGTATCACCGCCCCTATTTTTTGGTCGGAACCTCCTTGAGTAATAATGGCCAAGTTTTCTCCCGCTTCAACTGTATAACCGGTTTTAGCCGCTAAAATAGGCACATACGTCTTTAGTAATTTATTGGTCGATTCATACGACCGATGAGTTCCTTCTCTTGTTGTTAGTGTCCCCCCGGCGCGAGCCAAATATCCTCCCAACACAGGATCATTATAAGCCAACGTTAAAAGACGTCTCACATCAAATGCGGTTGAATATTGTTCTCCGCCAGTCAAACCCGTCGCATTCGCCAGCCTGGTATTATTGGCCCCCAACTGCGGTGCCAACACGTTGGCCTGTTGGACAAAATCGTCTTCCGAACCGGCAACCGCGTCCGCCAAGGCTACTATAGTATCATTGGCTGACGCAATCATACTCGCGGCTAGCAAATCATCTACCCTGACGTGCTCACCCACCGGCACTGATATATTAGCCCCCATTCTCTGCGCCACCAAAACCGACCGACTTATTTCAACTTCATCGTCCAAAGACAAACTGCGTCTAATAGTAAGCGCCGAAAGTAATTTACTTAAACTGGCAATCGGCCGACGCGTATTAGCGTTCTTTTGATATAAAATATCACCGGAAGTCAGATCCCAAACCAACGCCGCTTGCGCGGACAACACCACATCTACCGCCTCGCCCGTGAATTCCGGTCCCCCGGTTTTAATTTGCTCCGTCGCTGGTCCCGCCGGAGCGTCTACTGACAGACACGCCGCTACTGGCGCCTGTACCATCAAGCACGCCAGACCCAGCCACGCCGCTTCAAAAATACCCATCACTTTTATTCCTTAGTTAAAAATTTTTCAATTTTCTCCTCGCTGGACAGGCGATCGTAATCCGGCAGTTGATTAGTGGCGGTTACGCCCAGCCTCTGCAAGAATTCTTCCGTTATCACATATTTCGGCGCCTGCCCAGCCAAGCCCGATCGTCTCACTAATCCGCGCGCCAGAAGCTGCCTAATCATGCGGCGGTTGTCCACGCCTCTTATGGCGTCAATATCCACGCGCGTAATCGGACCGCGGTAAGCGATAATCGCCAGTGTTTCCGCCGCCGCCCCCGATATATCCTGCGCTTCATCGTGTAAATACTGATTTAACCAATCAGACACCGCGGGGTTGGTAGTCAACTGCGCATGTGTATCGGTTAACGTCAAAGCCAGCCCCGTCTTTATGAGCTCTTCTTGAATTTCCGTCAAGAATTTATTAACCTCATCTGTGGGACAGCTTATCAGCCGCGCTAATTCGCTTTTGGCTACCGCCTCCCCCGCCAAAAAAAGCAACGCCTCAATTTTTTGCGCTTCTTCTCTCATCCCCTGGCTTCAATAATAATTTCACCAAACAAATCGTCCTGACTCAAGTCAATCTGCTCGGTTCTGGCCATCTCTAGTATGGCCAATAAGGATACTGCCGCCGTGTCGCGACCCTGTCGGTCAACCACTTCCGTAAAAGTAAATTTACCTAATCGCTTCAGTCTTTCTCCCAGCAGGCGCAGGCATTCATTCAGTGTCCGTCCCCGTCGGCGCAAATGTCTTACCGGTTCGGGCGGCAACTTTATCCGAGCGACCAAAGCCATATAAATTTGCTGTAGTTGGTTCGCACTCATATCCGGCCACTCCATGTTCTGCAGCCATTTTAATTTTTCCGGCCCTGGCAACAAACAATGCTTATTCCAGCGTTCCCTCTGCCATTCAGCCTGGGTTCTATACAGTTGATAAATTTTTAACCTGTCGGACAGCTCGGCAATTTCTTCTTCCTCCTCTTCAGTTAAATCGGGCAGAACTTGTTTCAATTTTAATAACAATAACGTTGCCGCCACCACCAACCAATCCGCCTGCAGTGCCGGACTGATGCGATTACTGTCTATATATGCCAAAAAATCATTTGTTACGTTCATCAGCGACACCCGCGCCAAATCTATTTTTTTAACACGCGCCAGCTCCAATAATAAATCAAAAGGGCCTTCGAAGTTTTCAATCCTTATCGTTGGTAATGCACTATTCACCATGTCCGATATTATAACTCATTTAAAACCACCTTATATATTCTATAATTTATATAAATTTGTAATTGGACATTTGGGTTTTTATTTGAAATTTGTTATTTGGATTTTGGAATTTGAGCAAAACATCACATCTCTAACCAAATTTTACTTTTCACAATGCCAATCTTATCTAATCAACGCCCGGTATCTCTTTTCCCCGGTATTTCCAAAAATATTTAATTGCCGACCAGATATGCTCCCTGGTCGACCAATTAATAATAATGCCAAACAAGGAATTTTGCCGACTACTCTGCTGATGGAAATGAGAAAAGTTAGCCTGCGGCACGTAAGTTACCCGCCAGCCTGTCTCCCAAAAACGCCGGCACCAATCCACATCCTCGAAATACAAAAAGAAGCGCTCATCCATGCCGCCGACCGCGCGTACCGCTTCGGCTCTCACCATCAAACAAGACCCCATCAACCACTGCACATCGCGCACGCTCTCGTGATCAAAATCTTTCATCAGGAAGGTATCCTCAATCTCTTGTCCCCGCTTTGTCTGTCCCAGCCAGGTGCGCCGCGACAATATTGTCCGCGGCGTGTAAAAACGGAAAGTCGAGTACTGCAGCTTGCCGTTTGGCGACAATAGTTTTCCTCCCGCCACGCCAACTTTTTGATTCCTATCCATAAAATCGACTAACGTCCCCACTCCGCCTGGCAGAGCGATAATGTCCGGATTCAAAAACAAATAATATTTACCGTTGGCCGCCGCGATACCGCGATTCACCCCGTAAGCCAAACCCTTATTTTTATGATTTACAATTACTCTTATTTCCGGAAAATCCGAACGTAAAAACGATACACTCTCATCCGACGAAGCATTATCAACCACAATAATTTCTGTCCCCGCCGGTAGCTTGTCTGCCAACAAAGACTCCACACAGGAATGTGTCAGAGCGCCGGTGTTATAATTAACGATTATAATTGATAGCTTAGACATAAATTACTCGCTTAACGCTATAGACTAGGATATATAACTATATGTCGCAATAGCGACAAATTTCCAATGCACAATTTCCAATTTCCATATAAATTACAATTTAACAATTTTCAACCATGTAAATCACATTCAATTCTAGGGTGTATTTAGTAATTGGTCATTGGCTATTATATGAAAATTGGAAATTGAAGATTGAAAATTCAACCTTAACCATACAAAATTGAAATTCATACTAACCAGCCTTTCTCTTTTTTGCCATCTTCGTTAATCCCCAAATAATCTCTAGCCAAACAGTCACTAGCGGCGGATATAAAAACGACAAGCAGAAAAATAATAATAGCCGCGCATCAATAAAAATCTCGTGTTTTAAACCCTCTTTTAAGGTAATATTTTTCACAATCATCCAGACCCAATTGCGCAAGGAATATCGCGTGCGCTTAGACCTCAAGCGTCGGTAAAACTCTGCCGGGTCACTTCCCCACCCCATAGCGCCCTGACGCCCTAGCTTTCTTTTATGCACACCGGTAACCACCGGCTCATAAACAACCTTCCATCCCGCGTGATTTAACCGCCAGCCCAAATCAACATCTTCCTTGTAAGCAAAAAAATCGTTATCAAAAATCTCGCCATCTTTATGCGTCACATCTCGCAAAGATTTCATTCGATATAAACCGCAAGCGCCGGTAACCGCCTTAACTTCCGACCGAACATTGTACTGTCCCGGATTAACCTCACCCGCTCCTCGATCCACCCCATTCATGGCGAGTGACAAAACAATCCCCGCAGAGTCAATCACTGACTCATCTCGCAATAGCAACCCCTGTGCCGCCGCCACCTTATTATCTTCAAACACTCGCATTACTTTCTTTATGCCCTCCCAATCAACCACCACATCCGGATTCAAAACCAAAACCAAATCCGTTGTACATCTCATAAAACCCTCATTATTCCCGCTAGAAAAACCCTTATTTTCCGCCAGCTCAACAATCTCCGCGTTAGGCAACAATCGCTGCACTACTTCAACCGAATCATCACTGGAAGCATTATCAATATAACGGATAATCACCTCATCAGCCGGAATTTTTTCCAAAGCCGCACAAGTCGCCGGCAAATCCCCGGCGCTATTCCATCCTAAAACTTGTACTGTCAGTCTTGAATCCATGTCTGTATGAATAGTGTACTTCATTCTCGTTGGCAAGCTAACTAATATCTCGAAAAATCAGCAACAATTGTTTTCTTCTGTCTTTCAAGCAGTGTAAATCAGGAAAGTCTAAAAGCGTATTTGGTTTTTTTAAATATTGCCACATCACTGGCGCTCCCGCGGCGAGTGTCACTCGTGGTACCTGCTCCCGGCGACCGTCTAATAGCCTGTCATCCCCGCCTAAAAGGCGGGGATGACAGGCTTTTAGTCGAGTAGCGACCGCCGCTGGAGCGGGCACTATGCCTTGCCGGCCATAGCTCGTGAGCGACGGCTGGTGTCGCCGGGAGTAGGTGCCGCGAAAAGTGACACTCGCCGGAGAAAACACAAGTTAGCAAATAACCTAAGCAGCACCAAAATTATTTACCCTACACTGCGGCCCAATCTGTTATAATATAGTTTTATGGCATTCCTCACCCCAAACATCATCGCCGCCGTCATCGGCTTTCCCCTCCTCGTTTTAAGCATCTCCTCCCAAGCCGAACTATGGCAGCGCAAAGAATACCGCTGGGATCGCCTATTTTCTCTCGTCCGCAGCCAGGAATGGTGGCTTAACTACCGCGGCTTACTACTCGGTGTAGTCGTTTTTTCCAATATTGGCTGGCTGCTTGCCTTAACCGGCCAACTCATCACCGCCGACCTCTTCGGCTGGAGCGAAATGGCTTTTCTTGTCGCCCACCACGCTGGTCGCATCATCTATCGCGGCATTTATCGCCCCAAACCCACCATAAAAAGTTTCCTCCTTATAACAACCCTGGCCGCCCTGTCTTTGGCGTATTACTTTTTCTTCTTTATCTCTGACATCCTTCCCGCTCTCCAGTGGAGCACGTATATTATCGCCATCATTTTCTTGACTCCGTTATCTGTCGTGATAACCAACGCCCTAACTTACTGGCGCAAACGTCAAATCATTAGTCAAGCCACCGCCCGGCGACGCCGTCTAAAAAGTTTAAATGTCATCGCCATAACCGGCAGCTACGGTAAAACATCCACCAAACATTTTCTCGATCAAATTTTAACGCAAGCCGGCATCCATCACACTATCACCGCCAACCATCGCAACTCCGAACTATCCGTCGCGCAAGATATGCTTCATCGACTCGACGACAACTCCCGCACCTATATCGCCGAAACAGGCGCTTACCGCGCCGGCGAAATCACTGCCTTATGCCGCCTGCTCCAGCCGAAGATAGGCGTAGTTACTGCCATCGGCAACCAGCACCTGGGATTATTCGGCACCAAGGAAAAACTAGCCGCTGCTAAATGGGAATTAATTGATAATTTACCCGCCAACGGCACCGCCATTCTCAACGCCGACGATAGAATCATCGCCAACAAGGCCCAGACAACCAACCAAAAGATTATTTGGTACTCCCAAGAAAGATCGGCCGAAATTTATGCCGATCAAATTAAAGTCCTACCGACATCATTACAAGCACAGATTCATATAGATGCAGCTGGTGCCCAGATAGCAATTTCTCTTTTAAGCCAAGGACAACTATCTAATGTACTGGCCGCAATCGCCACTGCCTATGTCCTTGGCGTTCCCGCCGACAAAATATTTTCCGCCCTGACCCAACTTACCCCTGTAGAGCGCACCATGCAGCTTGTTACTAAATCGCAATCGGTTCAAATCGTAGACGATAGCTACTCTGCCAACGAAGTGGGAGTCATAAATGCTATCAATCATCTCAAATTATTCGCTGGAACCAGCAAAATTGTTATTATGACGCCATTGATTGAATTAGGAGTAGATGCTCCAGCTGTTCACCGGCATCTTGGCGAAGCGCTGGGTCAATCCGGTGCCGATATATTTATCAGCGGCAAAGCATATCAAAAACACTTATTACAAGGATTCCAATCTGCTAAATCACAAAATACAATTACATTTATGTCCTCTCCCAAAAAGCTTTTGACAGCGGTCAAAAAAACCATTAAACCCGACACAGTGATACTTATTGAAGGACGAGTACCAGAGATTGTGAGGCGAGGGATTATTAACTAATCGTAGTCCTGCATAACCCCAATAATTCAAAATGCAAACTGCAAACTGCAAAATAACAGATTAAAATTAATAATGTTTTACGATCAAATTAACATCTCAAGTATTTTTTAATTTTGCATTGTCATTTTGCAGTTTACAGTTTGCATTTTGCATTCCATCAAATAATTTTATTTAACATGCCAGTCCTCACCTCTCTCTCACCAAACACAGAACCAGACGACATCAGTACTGCCTGGCGTACTTTGTTTTCGCCGTGGCAATGGCGGGATAACAACATAGTCAAACAAGCCGAAAATAGACTTTCTCAATATCTGAATAATCAGGCGGTAATTCTAACCAGCTCCGGGCGCAGCGCTATGTACGCCCTGTTCCAAGCCCTTGGGTTTACTGCCGGCGACGAAATAATTATCCAAGCGTTTACCTGCGTCACCGTTCCCGCCTCTGTATCCTGGGTCGGTGCCAAGGCAGTTTTTGCCGACATTAATCCCGACACCTACAATTTTGATCCAACTGATGTCGAACGGAAAATAACACCACACACTAAAGCCATTATTATCCAACATACCTTTGGTATTCCCGGCCCCATAGACGAACTAAAAAAAATTACCGCCGCTCATAATATTCTTCTTATTGAAGACTGCGCTCACTCCCTTGGTGCCAGCCACAATAACCAACCACTTGGTACTTTCGGCGACGCCGCCATTTTCAGCTTCGGCCGCGACAAAACTCTGTCCTGTGTTTTCGGCGGCGCTGTTGCTGTCCGCAATTCAACCGTCATGCAAAAAATCCGTACCCAACAAAACAAACTCCCCTTACCGCCATTTTGGTGGAACATCCAGCAACTAAAACACCCGATCATTATGTCCTTCATAAAGCGTTTCTATTTCACGTACAGCGTCGGCAAAATTTTACTTGTTACCGCCCAAAAATTACGTCTTCTAAGCAAGGCCGTTACACCCAAGGAAAAAACTGGGGGTCGTCCACGACTAACCAACTGGCAATTCTCACCCGCTCTGGCACCGCTTCTGTTAAACCAACTTAACCAGCTAAACCGCTATACCGAGACCAGACAAAGGGTTGCCAGTCGTTACTTAAGAGAATTAAAACAAAAACCAGTCATCAAATTTACCGGCGAACCAAGCTGGCTGCGCTTCCCCGTTGTGGTTCAAAACCCAACCCAAATTCTGCGCCAAGCCAAACAAAATAGAATTCTTCTCGGCGACTGGTACAACTCGCCCGTAGCTCCCCGTAGCTCCAACCGAACCCCCTTCTACACACAAGGCGCCTGCCCCCAAGCCGAAAAACTGGCGCAAAAAACCATCAACCTCCCCACCTACTCTTCTCTCTCGGAAGATGAAGTGACAGGGATAATTGAGTTTATGAATAGTAACCAATAATTATTAACCGGTTATAAGAACTGTGACACAATATTTACTTATATCTATAAAGCTTTCACCGCGGGTGACGCGCTGGGGGGTCCCCCGCCGAGCGCCTGCACCCCGCCCTTGGGCGGGGGAAGCCGTCGGGCGGGGGCTCGAGCGCGGCAGGACCCGCGGGAGATCGGATTATCAAAAACAAGTTACTCTATGATCCAAGAAATCACCGACCGAAATCAATGGACTTCCTTTCTCCTGACTCTATCACCAAACACCTTCCTCCAAACTTGGCAGTGGGGCGAAGTCCAAAATAAATCCGGCGAAAACATTATTCGCCTCGGCATCTTTAACGATAACCAGCTAATCGGCCTCGCCCAAATTATAATCGTCAATGCCCGCCGCGGCCGCCACTACCTGATTCCCCACGGACCGGCATTTTTATCCGAAGAACAAACTTTAAAGTATCTTCCCGCAATAATTTCTTACCTTAAATCCCGCGCTCGCCAAGACCGCGTGTTAGCCCTGCGTCTGGCTCCGCTATTAATTAATAGTCAAACAAACCGGGATACATTAAAACAACTTGGTTTCAAACCTGCCCCGCTTCATATTCACAGTGAACTTACTTGGATATTGGATATCAATTTGCCAGCGGAAACATTACTGGCCAATATGCGCAAAACCAGTCGCCAAGCAATCAATAAAGCTGAAAAAATGGGCGTAACCTGCTTTGTAATCACAGATCAATCAGCCATCGATCACTTTGCCCCGCTATACCAAGTCACCACCGTACGCCATGGCTTTGTCCCCTTTTCCATTGACTCAATCCGCGAAGAATTTCAACAATTCTCCGGCACCAAATCCGCCTACGCCGTCATTGCTTCCTATCAAGGCAAAGACATAGCTGCCGGTATTTTTATTCAATGCGGCAACAAAGTTTTTTATCACCACGGTGCTTCCATAAAAGTAAGCAAAATTCCTGGCGCCCAGCTTCTGCAGTGGCACTCTATTCTGGAAGCCCAAAAAAGAGGGGCTGAACTATACAACTTCTGGGGCATCGCTCCGGACGATAAACCCCATCACCCCTTCGCCGGCATTACTGTTTTTAAAAAAGGCTTCGGCGGACGCGCTATCGATTACCTGCACGCCCATGATCTGCCCCTATCTTGGCGCTACCGTCAACTATGGGCAATCGACTACTGGCGTAAAATAAGACGAGGATTTTAAAAAAAACCTCCGGTATTGTTGAGAATCCCGTTTGCCAGCTGGCTGTCACAATTGAAAAACAGACAAAAATTAACGGAACTCAATCAACGAAATACTGGAGGTTGCCGTGACGCGCTTGCCCCAAAAAGGGCCCCATGTCGGAGAACTACGCGTCACAGCCGCACACCGCTTCTCTCCGCTGTTCGTCCACAACAGCTGCGGCGGCCGGTATTTGCTTCTGAAAGAACATTACTATCCTAAACAAATATTTTATTTTGTCAATACCTCGCGCGACACCATAGCAGCCGCTACCCAAAAAATGGCGTTGGTCGGCCAAACGTCCCATATATCTATAAACAAAGCCTGCGTCACAAACGCCGCCAAAAAGCCCAACCCCCACCAGCCTATAACTAATTGCGACTTCGCGCCGCCTCCAACAATGACCCGCCAACACTTCCGCGCGATCCGATAATAAATCCATAAATATATCAATATACCTATCAGCCCGAGCTCGGCGAACGTCTTAAGATATTGATTATCAACCAACGTACTAGCTTTCGCTAATTGCACCGTACGCGAATCCAGCTCCGCAATATCCTCCGCTGTCGCATCTGCCCCCTCATACTGCTGTGTCACCACGTTTCCCAGCCCCTTACCCCAGATAGCCTGCCCGTTTGTGGTATCGCCAATAATATTAGCTACCAACATAATTCGATCTTGATTACTGCCGTATGTCGGATCAATCGCTGTGCGTAAAAATACGCCCGCACTAGTGAAACGCATAAATACCGCCGACAAAATTATTACCGCCGTTAGCCCCGCCAACATATAACCTTTTCTTATCACCCGCTTTTGCCGAACATATTTTACCAACCACACGACTGCGATAACCGCTATTGCCGTTCCCAGTCCCAGCCAAACCGACCGCGAGTACGTTAAATAAATAAACGGTAGTAGAAACAACATAGCTATAACCGACCCCCACCAAGATAATTTTTTCCCAAAGACTAAGACGCTAGCCAATAGCAGAGTCCACACGACAATCAAATACTCTCCCAACACACTGGGATGCCCCAAAGTCGCCGACATTCGAGGAATCCAAATACTTCGCGCCGGATCAAATCGCAATACAGCGCTGTCGCCGGCCCAAAACCACTGATATACCCCCAGCAACACCACCACAACCGCCGAGGCTATAAACCATTGCCATGTCTTTTTTAAAAACCCTTCGCTTGCCGGTAAATATAAAACGGCAAAATACAATAGAACATAGAGAACTATTTCCCGCGCTCGCAAAATTCCTAACGTCAGCGAATTCGCCCGCAAAGTATTTATCGCCACCCACACAATCAGTAAAGTAATCGGCGCCACTAAGATATTACGCCGCCACTCGAGCCGCTTTGTTAATAGCGGCCAGCCAAAAAGTTTCACAAACAACACTAAAATAATCATGTCTTTTAACAACGTGAGTTCGCCCAGTGTTTGCGTCGCTTTAAGCATCGGTAAAAGAGGTGCCGCTACAATCAGCGTCCAAAAAGAATATTCCGGATATTGCCATATCCACCACGCGCCGACAATCGCCAGTAACACCAATAAACCGGCGTTTGTACTTATTAGTATTGCCGTCGTCAAACCACCCCCCGCTGCCGCCAAAAACCAAACATAAAACTTATTCATATCTTCTCCTTTGTATTAGCGCGCAATTGCCGATGATGCAGTCCGGCCGGAATCGACAGAACTAAACTGATCGGTAATAACAAGATGAGCAGCACGGCCGAAAATCCTCTTAAATTTTTTGACGCGTATTTAATGGAAGCGATTGCCCACAACCAGCTTTTTTTAATTCCTACCAGCTGATTTAAACTTGCTCCTCCAAAATGGACTACTGGCGCGTCCGGGCGATAAACAATTCTCCAGCCCCTCTTTCTGGCATTAAAACAATAATCAACTTCTTCAAACCAAATCCAAAAACACTCGTCCAGCCCCCCTATTTGACGCAGTAATTCTTTATTAATTAAAAAAACCGCACCCATTACCTGCTCCACTTCTTGTTGTTTGCGGTAGTCAAAATCCTCGGCCAAATACTCCCGCCACATTTTTGCCTTAGGTCTCAAGCGGTTTAACTTCAGCATTAATCCCGCCAGAATTTTCCCGGTCGGCAGTAAACGCACCGACGGCTGTATCGACCCGTCAGTATTGAGTAATCGGGCGCCTACAACACCCGCTTTCTTATCCTCGTCAAAAGTTTTTAGTAAAGCCCTGATCGCTCCGGGGGCGACCTGCGTATCGGGATTTAAAAGCAATACATGATTATTAAAACCGGATTTAGCCAGAGCCAAATTATTGGCCTTGGCAAAACCAAGATTTCCCGATAACTCCATCCATGCCACATTATTCATTTCACCGGATACCCGCTTGGCCTGCGCCAGCGAATTATCGGACGAAGCGTTATCCGCCACAAAGATCTTATTGATTAAATCCCTATCACCCGAATCCACCAAAGACCGCAAGCACTTAGCCAGTAACCCTCCCGTATTCCAATTAACAATAACTATATTAACTTGAGACATAGTTAAGGATATTGTACCCGTAAGCAGATAATGTCAAAATCTTATACAAAAGAAAAACCGTTGGAACGGGTGTCCAACGGTTAATTTGCTTGCCTTGCAAGCCTGTAAAGAACGGCAGGGCAGAGCTTACTACCCCTTGGCGCCGACCTTGCGCACGAACTCGAGGTTGCTCGGCACCACCGGATGTCCCAACTCAACCTTGTTGGTACTGGCATCCACCCTGATCCCGTCTGCCTGGCTCGCTTCGTAGCGCTGACCGTCAACCACGAAGGCCATGCCCTCCACTGACCAGCCGAGCTGTCCCGTGCAGTAGCTGGCCAGGTCCGTAACGGAGACCGCCTCGTTGAAGCGCAGGCAGGCACTCGATCCGCCGTGCTTCACGACGAGTGTGTGGTCTTCGCCCGGGCGCACACGTTCGATGCGCCGCGTTCTCAACAGCACCGCACCGCTTGCCAGTGTCTTGGTCATGATGGTTCTCCTTTCTCGTGACCCAGACAAAACACCGTATCCGCGAAACGCTCGCGGATACCAAACCGAACGACTTCCCCTGTGGCAATATTGCATCTCTGCTCCACCACTTCCAACGCTTGCCCTAAAGGCATGGTCAGATAACGATGCAACAGATATGCCATTATTTGTCCAACGTGCAGATTTGTTGCCAGCAGCTGTGGCTGTCCGGCTTGCGCCAATTCCATACAGCTCATTACTGACGGCATTTTTTCAGACGCTTCCGCGATTTCCGGATGATACGTCGTTAGTGGTGCAGTTACGTTCATTCCTGCCCTTCGGCAGTAAATCGCTGCCCAACCCTGGGTACCATCCTCCCCTCCTTCCTTATTAATACCATCGTTACCGCCGCAAATCAACAGAGCGTTATTCAGCGTGCTGACATGCCTGGCGAACAATGCTCGTGTCGGATGATTGTCTGGAGACAGCAACACCACTGTGCCCTCGGGAATAAACTGCGCAATGTTGTGCTCATCCACAAACTGGCCAACCGCATATATCGGCAGAGTGGGGTACATAGCGCCCCACATCACTTTTCTCTCCTCGGCCTTATTAGCCTCATTCCGAAAGTTCTGGCGGCCATGATTATGGGCAGAAAACTTCTTGCCATCAACAAGGATGACACGTTTTAGCGGCAAAACACCCGCCTGCATGTACAGCAATACGTTAGGCAACCAACCTTCGCAAATTCCACCCAAACCAACGCCAACGAGCGGCGCTTCCGCCGGCAACACCCCCTGTAGCCAGTCGTCGTTTCTTTCCTGAAACATCAGCTTACCTCCAACTGTTAATAGTGGATGACACAACCACTAACCTGAATAAACAACGTTCCTATCCTCCCCGCCTAGACGTCGCTGCGCGGTAAATATTAACCAAATCAAGTAATCCCGACGGGCGGCGGTCCGGTATTCTGGTCAGCTCCTCAAGTACTTCCCTTGCCGTTAAGCTAGGACGCCACTTCACCCGCAGCACAAACCCAGGATTTCTAGATGACGCCCTTTTCCAGGCGGCAATATTCTCCAAACGCTTATCGCCCAGCTCCTGTCTGTTCCGGCTCCAGAAACTGGTTCCTTCGTGAAAATCAGAGCTGCGATTGAAGCCAGAAGCGTAGAACCACTCAATGAACGCAGCCACCAACTGCATAGGTGCAGGGTTTTTGCCTAGCCCCATATCTCCGGATAACCACTGAGTGCAAATCCAACAATGCAAACTATAGGCGTTCACGGAACAGTTGTGAAAATGACACTCCCCCAACGGCTCATCCAAACTGGTGATAGGCTGATTAGCAAAGTAAACACTGTTATGGCTAGTCAGCCTCGGCGAGTTATCAATCGTCATATTATCAATCGTCACAAAGAAATATTGGTACGGCAAAGAAATACAAGCATCACAGTAAGTTGCTTCATTACCGTACGGCGCAGGGGAATCATCCCTTATCCACTTGAGCGTTCTGGTACTGGGGGCAACTTCAACCAGAAAAACAGTCATTCCGTAACGTTGATACGTTGCCCGAACATTCATCCCACACGGCACCAGGCCAGTATTGAATTCTTCCTGTCCCGCATATAGCGACGCCAACTGCTTCAGATACAGCGTCAACGGCAGAGTGCCCTGATACAAAGGTATGCCTCCCGGACCGCCCATTAATAGGTTATGGACGGCCACGTCCCCAACTGAACCTGACTCAAAAACCAACTGATCAACAGTGTTATCTGCTGTATTCACTCCCGTTGTACCCATATCAGCTCCTTCTTGAACTGGGGAACACATGTAAATTGTCAAAAAAACAACCCCAAACAACACCCAAACAGCGTATAACTTTATAAATTATCTAGTCAACAAGACAATTTTGCGATACACTATAATCATGATTATAACTACCACGGACGACGTCCCCGGCCGCAACATTAAACAAACTCTAGGCTTGGTTAAAGGCTCCACCGCCCGCGCCCGCAACGTAGGACGAGATATTATTGCTCTGGCCAAAAACGTTGTCGGGGGAGAAGTTAGTGAATACACTAAACTGATCGGCGAGTCTCGCCAACAAGCACTTGATCGTATGACCGCCGAAGCCGTCCAAATGGGCGCCAATGCTATTGTCGGTGTTCGCTTCACTTCATCCGCTGTTAGTCAAGGCGTGTCGGAAATTCTGGCCTTTGGCACGGCCGTTATTTTGGAATAAACCCATGGCCGGCTTTCTTGTGGCGGCGCTAATCGGCCTTGAAGCGGCCGTTTTAATTTTCTTTGTTATTACCGTTATAGTGCTGGCCATCAAACGCATCGCCACTTACAAAAAAGACAAGTACAAAGATATAAAGTATTAAACTGACTATCCCGCTACTTAATTTCTTTCTCACCGTCTTTATACCCGCTACCAAACGGGTTTGCTTCTTTTAAAAACTATTTAGTAATAACTGTGCCCGTCTCCTGCGCGCATTTGTCCCACGTGAATTTTTTTGCCTGTACTATTCCTTTTCTTATTAATTCCTCCCGATTCTCCAGTGCTTGTCTGATGCCGGCCGCTATTGATGCCACATCTTTCGGTTCCACCAACACCGCCGCATCGCCCGCCACTTCCGGCAATGATGAAACATTTGCTGTCACCACCGGACAACCGCTGGCGAAAGCTTCCAACACCGGCAAACCGAAGCCTTCATACAAACTCGGTAAAACAAACACTCGTGCATTCCAATACAAAGCTCGCAGCATCTCATCGTCAACCGCACCAGGCAAAATTATCCTACCCCTGACCTGGCTGTTTTTTATCCGTTCCAGAATGGGTTTTTGCAGCCACCCATGCCCGCCGGCAATTACTAAATTATAATCAGGTAAGTCTTCCACTAGTTGTTCAAACGCTTCTACTAATCGCACTAGATTCTTTCTTGGCTGCATCTGTCCCACGTAGAGCAGGTAAGGATTATTAAAACTGGCATCGTTGGCGGATAAAAACTTTCTTGATTGCTCCAACGCATATTCATCCGGAACATAAAACTTATCATAATCAACCCCGTGATAAATTACGTGCACATTCTTAGTCCTCCCGTAATAACTAGCAATATCATCCGCCGTGGTTTGCGACACCGCGATTATCTCATCCGCCTCTCGGGCGACATAGGCGCTAAAAACATGCAGCAGCGCCCAGTTCTTATAAGTAAACTGTTCCGGATATTTATGAACCGCCAAATCATGGATTACCGCCACCGTCTTCATGCTTCTTGGACGGACATACGGCAGCTGTTGAATAGGCATAAACAAAACATCTGGCTTGTATTTATACAAATCAAATGGCAAGCGCAATTGCGTCCAATACTTTGGCCAAGGCGTCACCGACTTGGTCACCCTGCTTAACTCGCCTCCTAATTCAAAGTTGCTGGCCGCGTGATAAACCCACCCATCCTCACCTCCTAGTAGCGGTAAGCGACGCGCCAACTCGGTGGTATATCGAGTCGTACCGTCCGCTCTGTTTGTACCCAAATCTGATACGTCAAAACTTATCTTCATACCTTCGCGAACCCGTCAAAATGAATCTTCCCGTCATTGAACACCTGCTTAACCGCATAAACCCCCTTCGTATAAGTTTCCCCCTTCAGTTTAAAGTGTGTCGCTTCCAAAATAACTATACTGGCGATCGGTTTTGATAGAATTTGATTCCCCTTCGTAATCAGTAAAGGCTGTTCGCCGTCCAGATAATAATTTCTCTGCCCCCTTTTTAAAAAAATATACTTCTTGCCGCGCGCTAATTTTATCGGCACACACTCTTCCCGTTGGCGGCGCCCCGCCGTATATTCACTATAATCGCGCAAAGCCAGATCGGGATTATATTCCACTTGAATTCCCATAAGACGAAATATTACTCGTTATTTGCGACTAACAACATCTTGCAACAACATGTCGAGCTCGGCAACTCGTGCCTCCCACGAATGTTTCTCCGCCAGTTGCAGGCGTTGCCTGCCGAGACTATTATCGCTATCCAAACTCTTGGCAATCAGCTCAATAAAATCATTGGCACTTATCGCGTAATCAATTAAATCGGCATATCTTTTTAACTCCGGCAGGCCAGTTACAACCACCGGCTTGCCCGTTGCCATAAATTCCCAGAACTTTAGCGGAAAACTGGCGTTATTATAGCTGCTGGACTGATAAGGAATGGCGCATACGTCAAAATAAGAGACATACCGCGGCACGTCTTTTCTGTCAACGCCTCCCAGCAAATGAACATTCGGTCTCTTGGCCAACTCGACTATCGGCGCCCTGTTCCCGTCGACAATCGGCTCACCCACAAAAACGAACTGCCACTCGGGACGCAATTCGGCCGCGCTGCGAATCAAGTTCAAATCCAATTTATAGGAGTCCAGTGCTCCCACCGAACCGATAATCGGGTGCGCTATTCTTTCCAGGCTCGGAACCTTCTTCTTGTCTTGCTCTGCTTGAGCGTATAGTTTTGTATCCCCGGCGTTTAGAACCAAGTGCGTATTAGCGTTATACCGTCGCTTTTCTTGAAATAATTTTTGGGAGGTTACCGTTACTAAATCAGCTCTCTTTAAAATCATTGCTTCCTCCTCTTTTACGCGCGCTTCATTACGATCCGGCCCCGCCTGCGCCGCGTGGTCATCAACGCAATCATAGACTACCAGTGCCTTTTTAAAAGACGACACATACTCCGCCGCTTCCGTATCATATATCCACATCACTTGCTTACCGGACCTAAAACCAAGCCACTTGGCTTTAGCTAGTACGGAAAACTTATTAAGCCAATAGTTTAACTGTCCCACCCAGCGTAATTCTCTGGATCCCGGAATCAAATTCCACTGTGCCTTTACGTAGAAATTATCGTTAATTTTTTTATAGGCCAGTACGCGCTGGAAAAAACCAAGTATTACCAGTGGTTTTCGCCAGTTTCTGATGACATATCGCAGAACCCACACCCGGGGCTCCACGTAAAAAACCGGGTACTTCTGCGCTAAACGTGTCATAATTTGCTGTCGGTTAGTCCAGGAAAACTGATTATATACCGCCCCGGCAAAACAAATAATTTTAACACCGGTCTCGTCTTGTTGGCGTCTGTTTACTTTCAAAAAACCTGGCAACAAATTACTGCGGTTAGCTTCATAAATTACATATGCTGTTAGTAAAATAAACACGGCTGTTCGCACTAATAATAACGGCTCCGTCAGCAGCCACCCCACGCTCAAACCCAACGCTGCCAGCAATAATCCCAACTGCCCCGTTACCAAAGCGATGCCAAAATGTTTTTTTGTGAAGATAACAGTTATCAGATAAGCAACCACCGCACCACCTAAAACTCCGCCCGATGCCCAAAATGCGTCTGGTCGCTGCCATAAAATCCATCCCACCGTCACCGCCGTTACGGTCGTCATGGCCCCATAAATAATCGCCCGCAGGCGCGGTTCATCCGCCGACACAAAGACACTGCTGGTGCCTATATCCGTCAACGCGTACAGGAAAAAAGCGGCCGTGACGATTAATATGATTTGTCGTGCCGGCAAATACTCGGCCCCGATAACATACTGTAGAATTTCCGGAGCAAAGTATAACAACACCAGTGTTAACAACATCATCAGTAGCAATACGCGGTGCATATTTCGCGTAACTACGCGCCTAAATTCGTTTTGCCGCTGAGCGTACAGTGAACTCATCCACGACAAGTTAACTTCCGATAATGCCATCGCAATAATAGTCAGTTTCGACCCGAATGTCAGTGATACGTTCAAATATCCTAAACTGTCAGCCGTCAGGACTCCCCCTAAAAGCAGCAACGGCAAACGCTGCCAAATAACAAAGAATATTCTGGCCAAATACATATATGCTCCGACCCGCATTACCCGTCGCGAATATTTGTTTATTTGCACTATCCCTGGCCAGCGTAACTCTCCTCTCAAGCTGCGTGCGACTATGATTGTCAGTAAAATAATCATTATCGTTGTCGTTATCACTATCGCCCAGAAAAAACCAACCGTTCCAAAACGCCACGTGGCATAGCCGAATACCGCGACATTAATCGCAGCCGTTACAATTTGCACTACATATAACGATACAAAACGCTTTAACCCCGTCAGCGTCGCGCCCATCACGTCCTGTAAACCCTGCAGTATCAATACGGCGGCATATATCTGGATCAGCAAAGCAATTTCCGGCCGATGATAAATAGAGCCAGCTACAAACCCCGCCAGCAATATCAATCCGATTGATAAAGGAATCGTTACCGCTTGACGTACAAGGTGCGACACCCAAAACACCGCTGCCGCTTCCCGCTTATTTTTTAACACGGCGATTTCTCTAATTGCTCCGTCCACAATTCCCAAATGCTGCGTTACTCCTATCACTCCGCCAACCGACATAACCAAGCCAACTAAACCGTATTCTGCCGGCGACAATATCCGCACCACTATTACGCTTTGGATAATGCCGAGTGCTGTTGTTACCGCCTTGGTGCCTAATGACAGTGCTTGTATTTTTGCCAAATTCATATCGTTAACCTAGACGTTTTTGTATCTCTTCGACTAATTGACTCGCTCTCTGACTCCAGCGGAAATCATTTTCGACCCGCCGTTTCCCGTTTTCACCCAAACAACTTCTCTTCTGCGCGTCCAACATTAATCTCTCCAGCCCCACAGTTATTGCCTTAATATTATCCCGCCCAACCAGTATTCCCGTTTCGCCGTCAACTACTGCCTCCGTGACACCGCCGGTTTTAGTTGCCAATACAGCTAAGCCGCAAGCCGCCGCTTCCAGATAAACAATACCGAATCCCTCGATGTCGTTCGGCAAATTTTTAGGCGTCAGCGCGAAAAAACCCGCCTGGCCGTACAACAAACGCAGATACATATCATCAATCGCGCCGGTAAAGATTACTCTTTTACCGATCAGATTTTTTTCCGCCATGTTTGCAAGATCAGTTTTTTCCGGTCCGTCCCCGACAACAACCAAGCTCCAGTCGCCATATCTTGTTTGTTCAACTTGTGCGAACGCTTCAATCAATTGATCAAATCCCTTACGCTTCACCAACCGGCCTACGGATAAAACATACGGCTTGGCCACATTGGTTTTTTCCAACACCCCGACAACCTTGTTTTCCGGCACGGATCTCAAAAACTCCTCACCAACTGCCGGTGTCAATTTCATTAATTTGCTATCCGCTACTCCTAAACTGGATAAATCATCTTTTGTTTCATTATTTATATAGGCCGCTATATCAACAGCCCGCAATACGGTCATCAACTTTCTTCTGTTTCGCCTCTGACTCTGCCAAGTCTTAATTTCCATGCCATAAGTAAAAACTACAAACGGTATCTGAAAATATCGTTTTAAGTAGCGAGCTATTTGCCCCTCAAACAAAGCCTTCCCGCATAAAACCACATCAAATCTTTCTTTCTTTGCCAGGCGATAAACACCAATGCATAGCGGCAGCCAAGCCGGCTTTATTATCGGCCAAAAAAATCTTTTCGTAATTACTTTTACCGAACTACTTTCCTCGCCAACACTATGCGGCGCGATAACCGTCACGTCATTATCTTGCCCCAAACAGGTGGCCAGATTACTCAAGTACCTCTCGATTCCGCCCTGTCTTGGCGGCCAATTTTCCGCGATTAACAATATTTTCATTGCTTTATTATACCCGATAAGTAACCTTAGCTATTAACACATAAAGCACAAAAACACTATCGGCATTTCCCATAATACTTACCTTGCTTATATCTTACCCTGCCTACCTTGCTCTAGTACGCCTTTACCAGCTTAATTCCGCTGTAATAATAATTTAAGATTTTTTGCCAAGTCCAACCGGCCTTCCCCGCGAAACCATACGCTCCTTGCGCGCTCATACCCACGCAGTGTCCATTACAACTCGAAGCGACATGATACGGATCTTCAACGGATTTCTGTAAGTGAGGAAAGCGACTTGTTTGCCAAGCTTCCTTTGCGCTGCGCGTACGCCCATCAGAATCAGAAAAATACACCGTTGATACCGGCGTATCACCTTCACCATCAGTCGCGATAATACCTTTTACCTGATTAAATATACTGGCCATGCGCGGCGTAATAATTTCATATTCATAACCGCGATAAATTTGATCATCCGGTGTTCTACCGATATCATACCCCTTCGCCGTGTTTCTTCCCCCTGTCACTACTTTATGATACAAAACGTAAGTCCTAGCCGCTACACCAAGCGCTTTAATGTATTCTTCCGGCCCGTCGCCCGAAGTCTCCGCCAAACCACGCAAGTAATATTCCGTTCGTAATTCATTTATCGCCCACAGTTCATTGCAGCCATCGCATTTGCGTATTTCGATAATGCCGCGGAACCGATTATAATTTTTGCCCGCTATCGTAGTGGACTTATCATTATAGCTTTTAATTTGCATAATCCCCTGATTCAGCGGAACCAACCTGATTATATTAGTCGTATCAAGCTCGATTCCCGAGCCGCGTACATGATACTTGCCGCCCGACCAACTCACTTGTACATCATCCTCTTTTCCCAACGTCGCCAAAATTTTTGACGCCCCTTCTCTGATTTGAAACTTATTATCCGCCGTAACTTTTATCGCGGACCCGTTAGTATTAAAAATACCAATCCTTACTTGATCACCCATCGGGTGCGTGGACACGCCGGCCACCTGTCGGCTTGTGACCCCGCTGCTTGATAAACCACTGCTTCCTTTTTGACCACAAATTGTGTCCGACCCTTTTCGGGCACCCTTGCTCTTATGATAAAGCATGGAATTTTCCAGTGCCTTCATGCTGGTTATCTCACCACAGGAAATCCGCTTCCGCCACCAGGCTTTCTCTGTGTTCGTTGGATCGTTTCCGTATATTTTTACAAACAGAGGCAGCGTCTGTACAGTCATTGTCTGTTTATCATCTTTTACCCCATTCACTTTACCACCCGTTTTTAGTGTCACCGCCACACCCGGCTTATTGCCTAACGCTCTTTGGTAAGCAATGGCCCCAACTAAAGCCTCAAACGTCTTTTTCTCTCCTTTAACAACACGCCCCAACCAATAGATGTTTTCCGCTGGTGTTGGATTAACGCTATAGATCTTCCTATAAGCTTCATTTACCCGATCACTAAGACCGGCAGCATCGGCTGTCCTCACTTCCCCCACCAACAGCATTATCACTGCCGCCAATCCAATAAATATAATTTTCTTCATACTCTCCCCATAATAACAAACTTCACCAGAATGCCCAAATATATATCAGTCTTCTTACCGCGCTATAGTATCAATTCGTTTTTTGTATTACCATGAATCCAATGCCATATCTCCCCGAAACCACCTCTCATGACTCTAAAAGTCCCCGATCGCTTAACGCCAAACCTGGTGTTCTGATGAACGAAACCATGAATGAATACCAGACTAAGTGCTGCAAACTGGTTGTTGTAATTCCCGCCTTAAACGAGGCAAAAACAATTGCCAAAGTAGTCAGCGACATACCCCTAAAATTAAGCGGAATATCAGACATTGACGTAGTTGTTATCGATGACGGATCAACCGACCAGACAGCCGTTTTATCCGAACAAGCCGGCACTTTTGTTATTCGCCATACTCATAATTTAGGGGTTGGCGCAGCCTTTCAAACCGGACTTAAAGAGGCGCTTTATCACGGTGCCGATATTATTGTCAATATGGACGCCGACGGTCAATTTAACCCTCAAGATATTCCCAAACTCATTGCTCCCATCCAACACGGCGAAGCCTCTCTGGTAACCGCGACCAGATTTGCCGATCCCGGCACAACTCCCGACATGCCGTTAATAAAAATCTGGGGCAACCGCTGGATGACCAGGATTATCAATTTTATTACCAAGAAAAACCTTACTGACGTTTCTTGCGGATTTCGGGCTTATTCACGAGAAGCCGCCCTAAGGCTCACTCTTTTTGGGCATTTTACATACACGCAGGAAACTTTTATCGATCTCGCCTTTAAAAACATGGCCATGATGGAAATCCCGCTAATTATAAAAGGAGAAAGAGAACACGGCCAATCTCGCGTAGCCTCTAATCTTTGGCGTTACGGTATGAAAGCGGCTACTATTATTTTTCGCGCCGCTCGTGATTATCGTCCCCAATATTTTTTCGGCCTGCCCGGCCTCATTATTTTTCTTATTGGCGTTATAGGCGGACTGTTTCTTCTTATTCATTTTATTTATACCGGGCAAACTTATCCGTACCGCTCCCTTGTTCAACTTTCCAGCGTATTAATCATCGTCGGATTTTTACTTATCTTCCAATCCCTATTAGCCGACATGCTGCACCGTAACCGGATGATTTTCGAAGAGATTCTATACCATACCAGAAAGGAAGCTTACCGTGAACAAAAAACGAAGCGGTAAAACACATATATTGTTCATTACCAGATCTTTCTCTCCTCATGCGGGGGGAATGGAAAGGTTGAGCTGGGAGATGATTAATCACATATCCAGATCTTCCGAAGTAAATATCAAAATCATTAGTCACCAAGGCGGTCGTTTTCTGGGATTGCTCTTTCCCCTGCTTTGTCTGCCTCGCGCAATTACTACCGCCAAACAAGCCGATGTTATTCACCTGGGAGATCCCCTACTTTCCCTTGCCGGCTGGTTAGTTAAAAAAATCTATCATAAACCCGTCATCGTAACCGTGCATGGTCTAGATATTACCTATCCAAACCCTCTCTATCAGGCCTATCTTCACCTATTTTTTTGTCGTTTATCGGCATATATAGCCATAAGCTCATACACTGCTTCGTTACTACCAGGCATCGGTGTGAATAAAAACATTACCGTTATTAATCCAGGCATAAGCGACCGTTATTATAACGATCAAATCACCCGCGGCCAACTTACCCACTTCCTTGGTCGTGATTTAACCCATAAAAAAATTATTTTAACTGTCGGCCGCCTAATAAAACGTAAAGGCCAAGCATGGTTTATCGCTAACGTCCTTTCCCGCTTAGATCATAATTACCTTTATGTCATTGCCGGTACCGGACCAGAAGAACATAATATCCGCCAGGCCGCGGCTAATGGAAAACTGACCGATCGGGTAATATTGCTTGGTCGAGTAAGTAATGAACAATTAGCCATCCTCTACAACACCGCCGATGTATTTGTTGCCCCGAATATTAAAATACCAAGCAACGTTGAAGGATTCGGCCTTGTTCTTGCCGAAGCCGCGCTCTGCCGACGGCCAGTGTTCGCCGCTAATCTTGAAGGCATGACCGATGCCATTACGTCCGGTGTAAACGGTCTACTGATTGAATCTAGCAATGCCAGCCAGTGGATTCAGGTGTTAACCAGGCACTTCTCTTCCATTAATCAATTTCCGCAAATCCGGGAGCTCACTTTAAGAAAATTTAATTGGCAACAAAAAATTAACGATTACCTCTCGGTTATCAAAAGCGTCGTTTAACCACTGTAATATTCTGTTTTACTGACTTACCTTTAAGGCATCCGGAACGCCTGTAAGAAGCTAACGCGGTTTCTTCGTAAGTACATCTACCATCCTCGATAACCCGGCTTACACCTAATCCGGTCAGGTAACCGCCAACAGCCCGTCTTAAGCTAAAATACCAGCTACCCTTTTGGCGATAAACACTATCCGGATATTTTAGTGTAAACCTCTTCGCTTCCTCTCCCAGATAGGCGAACTCAAAATGCCGCCGACATATATGGGGGCCTATATATGCCGCGACATCCGTCTCGGGCAAACCATCTATTTTTTCCGCCGCTTTTTCCAGAAGACCACAAACTAAAGATTTTCGGCTCACATGAAGAATCAAGGCCATTTGTTTGGTCAGTAATACCAACGGCAAGCAATCGGCCGTATAAATAGCCGCCGATTCCCCGGTGGTTATAATGCCGTCACCCACTGAACCGGAATCAATATCTTGACGAACAATAATTTTGTTCCCGTGTGCTTGTTTGATTAAAGCACACTCACTCAAGTCCAATTCGCCGTAAAGGTCAGTCTCAACAACCCAATCGTCCCAGTAGTGCTTCACCTGGTTTTGTAAATAATAACATCACCGTCATCAAAGACCTTTTCCCCCGTCGTCCCTCCCCACCTGTTTGCTTCCTCCCTGTTTAGCCAGACATAGTCAACTTTTTCTAAAATCTCTTTACGCGCGCGAGAATCACCAGCCAAAGCCGCTTTAACACTAGAAAATGTACTATCCTCCGGTGACAGCCAAAAATCGGTACGCAGCATTGATCTTCCCGTCATTGCCGGAATAATCCATGGCTCATTCGGCTGCGCCAGCCACACCACTTCTGTTGCCGTATGACTCTTTAGCCATGCACTTGCCTGAACCTGACCTCTACTGATAATTTGCTGATCTTTACGCTGAAGATTATCGTGGGCACTGACTATGCTTGCCGCCGCCGGCATTAATATTAAAACCCCCAGCACGGTTACCCCAGCCCATCCGCTTACCGTCTCTACCACAGAGCGTGTTGAAAATATCAACTCTCGTTTCAGCCAATACCAAATCCTAATGACGCTATAAATTAACAAAGGAAAAACTACTAAAATAGCCTGGTAAAAAAAACGGGCCGAATTAGCTACTACAATATCTCTGGTCGAGAAAACAAATGTTATTAACGCGATCGATGATAATCCCATTACCCAGCTACTCATTAATGTATTGCGTGAAATTCTTTCTAAAACTACGGCAAATAACAAAAACAGTATTGGCGCCAATCTTATCATGTCGCCAGCTGCCGTATAAGAAAACCCTGGTACGCCGAAAGAACCATTACCGGGTGTAGCTGTTATAAATACCAGCGGCCAAATCAATGTCGCAATCAACCACGTCGCTCTTTCTGGCACACTTCTTTTTTTGTCCATGGCGCGCGTTAAGTAAAATATAATTACCAAACCTGCAGCGGCCGTGCCCATAACCGCGTTAGACAGTAATAGCAGTAACGCCGTCACGCTACCCGTTGCAACCATCAGAAACTGCGCTCTACCGGATTGTCGTTCCGCCGACAACAAAAGTGAGGCTGTCAGTATGTATAGACCAGTTAAAAAGAAATGACTTTGCGGATAAACAAATCCGTCCCACGACAAAGCCATAACATACAAGACTACTCCTCCCTGCAACAGAAGAACCGCCCGCCTGCTTACTAAGCTATACCAGCGCTGCCACTTTTCCGCCGGTTCCGGGTTAAAAATATCTAACAACAAGAAAAAACAAGGTATTGTTAATGCAATCTGCCCGTAGGTAAACCATTTCAGATAAGCAAGCAGTTTACCTTCCGCCTTAATACTTAATAAGAAATCCGCTACCGCTCCGTGCAAAACGGTCGGGTATTCCAAATTTTCTCCGGCCGCAAATGGGTTGGCGCTCACTAATCCAGGCTCATCGAAAGAACGCTGAACCAGAGCCGTGAAAGTAGTCGTATCCCCATTTAAAAATCCATGTGTCACCCATTGGCCGTCATCCCAGCCATTAACCGACCATACTAGCCATGCCCCGGCACCGGTAATAAGGATCAATAACAATACCACCCCTTCCTTCATCCACCAATTCACTCCGAAGACGGGTAACTTAAATTTCCGCCATCCGGCGCCCCAAACAAGAGTAAGCACTATAGCACCAGCCAAAAAGAACCACTCTTCGTTAATGCCGGGCGCTAATGTCCGTTTAATTAACGATAACAACATCCATTGGCCTTCCGCTAAAACGCCGGCACATGCCAACCAAACAATCACCCGTTCCTGCTTAAATAAAACACCTGCCGCCGCCAGTGATCCGGCAGCTAAAATAATTATTGTCAACCACATAATAAATTCATAATGACAGGCAAATTATTTACACGCAAGAACAGGCAACGCTGAGCCGTATCTACTGTATACACTGTATTTACTGAACTCGCCGTCCTTGCTACTCTTTGAGCATGCTAAAAGAGCCCAAAATATCTCTTATAATCCCGGCCTATAACGAAGAAAAACGCCTCAATAAATTCTTGCGCGATGTAATTCACTACTACGAACGACACCAAAACCAAATACGCGAAATAATTATCGTTGATGATGGCTCAACCGATCAAACCAAAACTATTCCCGATCGCTTAAAAAAGTCTGGCATACCCATGCGTGTCTTGTCCCACAAAGTGAACCTGGGCAAAGGCGCTGCTGTCAAAACCGGTGTTTCGGCCTCCCGCGGCAATTATATCGTTTTCATGGATGCCGACGGAGCTACTCCTATCGGTGAACTTCCTAAAATGATAAATGCGCTTGCCTCGCACGATATTGCTGTTGGTAACCGCTGGCTGCCCGGCGCCGTGACCCAACGTCACTCCGCCCTGCGTCGCCTTAGCGGCTGGTCTTACCGGACATATATGCGGCTATTTCACTTGGGTAAGGTTGACACTATGTGCGGTTTCAAGGGATATCGCCGCCATGTGGCTGTTGATCTATTTCACCGCCTACAAGAACCCCGCTGGCTTTTTGATACCGAAATTGCTTACCGTGCCGTCCGCCGTCAATATTCAGTTGCCAATGTTCCAATTCGTTGGACATCGCAGGACGGCAGCAAGTTGTCTACTTGGACTTTAATAAAATCTGCTTTTCGTATTTGGCCACTCATTAGGCGCATTAAAAAACAAGAACGTAAAATTAACCAATCTTAAATCTTAAACTATGCGTCTTGTCATTGTCGCCGCTCAGGATGTAACCGGCTCAACTGCCGTTGGCCGTATCCTTCCTTTAGCCGACTATCTCACTGATCCGTACGAAGTTCATTATATTGGTCTTCGCGATCACACTCGTCCGCCAATTAAAACATCAGATAAAATTCATATCCATTATGCCGGCGTTGTCCCGTTTCGTCGTTTGCCCACGGGGAAAACCAGACTATCCGGCTGGAAATTACTGTTCAATAATGCCGCTTCCTCCTTACGCACTGCCTACATCATATGCCGCCTTAATCCTGGAGTTATTATCATCAGCAAGCCGCTTCCCGCCAACACTCTTGGCACATATTTAGCTCGTTTATGGCCGTCAATGAGACACTGTCGTGTCTATCTAGATGCTGACGATTTTGAGCTGACCTCCAACAAACTATCATCATTCCTCGAACGCGCCGTTCTTCACGCTTCCCAGCGTTTAGCCATTAAAATGAGCCGTGTCATATTTGCCGCGACGCCCTTTCTAGCCGATCATTACCGCCAATTCTCCGGACATGCCGATAAAGTGGTTTTTTTGCCAACCGGCGTTAATCCCTTACCGCCGCTCGCGCCCCCCACCCAACACCAAACATTAGCTTACCTGGGCAGCCTTTCCGTCAGTACCGGACATCGTATCGATAAATTACCTGAAATTTTAAAACTTGTTTGCGAAAAATTTCCCGACACGAATCTGATTATTGCCGGTGACGGCGAAGATACCTCCGCTCTCAAAAAATCGTTCTCTTCCAAGAATCTAGGCAACCGCGTAACTTGGCTGGGTCGTTTTAATCCCTCTTTATTATCCGATGCCCTCAACAGAACATCTATTATAATTGACCCCATTGATAATTCCATAACCCAGCGGGCTAAGAGCAGTTATCGCGTCGCCCTGGCTATCGCCTGCGGCCGCGCGGTTGTTACGGCTAATGTCGGCATCAGAGCATACCTGATTCCACCATCACTGCACTCACGTTTCTTTGCGTCCTCTGCCTCCCCCGCGCCCTATGCAACTAAAATTATCGAGCTCATTAACCGCCCCTTATCAGCTGCGGAAATAGACACAATGAGAAATTACGCCAAGATGTATACTTGGAGCAAGTTAGCTTCTCGATATCTCAAATATATAAAATCCGAATAAGCATAGTATATGGACTTCACTTATTTAATCTCCGCCTTATGGCCGATATACTTTTTTATCTCGCCCGGAATCATAATTTGGCATATATATCATCGTGATTTGATCATTATTAAAACTGCCTATGTTTTACTTTGGAGCCTGGTTGCAGGCGTGCTCGGCACTCTCGGCGCAGTCGCTGCCGGCCTCGACCCTATCTGGTATTTTATTTTATCATTCTTGATTTTACTCTATGTGGTCTTCAGGCATTCTTCTCGAATCTGGCGCCGAACCGGCCACTGGCCGACTCAAAAAAAATACCTTCAAATCTTTCTAATCACTGCTATTCTCGCGCTGTATTTCAGTTACGGATTATTTTTTATCTACCGTTACGCCGGCTTACCCACCGGAGACAGCCAGAAAGCTATTTATTGGGGGCAACAGATACTAATCAATCATCATCTTCCCGATTATTCCTCATCGATTAAGCAGCTACATCGGGATCCGATTGATTTTTATACTCCCGGATTGCACGCGTTCACGGCTTTAATCATACGCGTTGCGCCCCAGCCCTTAGCCGCCGTCGGATTTACGTCAATTGCCGTCGCTCTCGCCATCGCTCTCTTGGCATCTGCGTGCGCTATTACTGTTTTTCCCCGCCCGCCGGCTATTTTTGTTTCCACCGCCACCGTCTTTTTGCTGCTGACTAATTTCCGCTTTCTGCGCTACATTGCCACACCAGGCTACCACTTCCAAAATGTTTTTGGTGAAGTATTTATATTTGGCCTTTTATTCGTCGGCCTGCGCCTTTTGCGTTGCTGGCGCTGGTCCGATATTATTCTCGCGCTTCTATTAATAGCCGCGCTTGCCGTCAGTCATCAGTTCTCACTTTTTCTGGGCGCGTTTATTTTATTGCCGACCGCACTTCTCCTTTTGATCAATCTCGTTATCAAACACCGTGTCGGCCGCCTATTCTGGACCATTATCTCTACTGTAATCGCCACTGTCTTACTGGTTGGCTGGCGGCTGGGTTTATTGTCCAAAATACCTCACCTTTTCTCGTCTAGCCCGCATCTGGCCAACCTTCTACCCGCTATCACGGATTACCCCGATATTATGGGCGCTGTTTGGCTTGGCGCCGGACTGGCCGGATTGGTAGTAATGCTTTCTCTTATTCGGCATCCCAAACAACAACTGTCGATAATCGCTTTTGCCGCCGGTACCATAATATTACTTTTCCTCTCGCAAGCCCCGCGTTTCTTCATCGACATTCCGCCGGTGCGCACACTCTTCTACGCCGCTTTCTTTTTCAGTATAACCGGCGCTTTTTTCCTGTATTGCCTATGGTCAAACTTCTCTCGTCGCGATTGGCCGCGCTCCATCACCGCTCTGGTTGCTACGGTCATAATCATTGGCGCTTCCGTTTGGCAAACGACCCTGGCATTCACACCGTCTTTATCGGTACGCACCAACTCAACCCTGACACCAGCGATTTCCAGCCTGATTGATTACCTGCATCGCCAAACAACCCCAGGGGCCATACTGCCCGATGATTATAACCGCCGGACCGCCTCATGGCTGCTTTTAGCTGGACACCCAACGTATAGCCGGGTTGCTGCCGACCTGCAAAGACAAATGCAAGAAGCCGGGCAATCTTCTTTGCGCTACCAGCTGTATCTGAACCAATTGGATATGGAAAAAATATTTTCCCTGGGCAGCTCTCCCGTCATTCAATCTCTTCTTGCCAAACAAAATATCAACTGGCTGACAGGTATCACCGGTACATCCGACAGCGCTTTCGCCGCCAACCCCATACTAACCCCGGTTATGGCCGCTCACGACACTGTTCTTTACTCGGTCATACCCAATCTCCCTCCGGTTACATCAAACCTAAAACCTGATGACATAACCTGGCTCTTGCGTTCCAATACCATTGCCAACGATATCGGGGACGATGAAGACACGTACGAACATCTACCCGCCAGCTTGCGTGCCACCCGATTATCTGCTCCACAGAAATCAAACGGCTTAACGTTTCGTTCCACAAAAGCGCCCGTTATACCGCTTCGTTTCAATATCGGCGACTACGTCCAAGCGCTTTGGGACAAAGAAAACACCGGCTATTCAGATACCAACCTTGAGTTAATGGTAGAGCTCCAGTCAGCCTCGTCTCATCTGTCCATTGATACCCCCACCGGCCGGTCATTGACTTTGCCGACAGATAGTACCACTATCCTAATCAATTCCATTGATGCTCCCATAGATAATCAGGGGTTTATTACTTTTAATATTATCAACTCCGACCAGGCTGCTATCGCTATCGATCTCATAGCTCTGGGCCAGGCGCGTACGCCTTAATATCTTAGAAATATGGCCACTGCCGCAACAACAACAAAGCCGCAATCGCGCATCAGCGGCGCTCTATCTCTTGTGACGGCTCAAGCGGTCGTGCTGATTTTGGGCTATGTTACCCATCTTTGGATTGGCCGCGTCCTCGGCCCCGGACCTTACGGTATTTATGGCGTTGTCCTGTCAGTTCAAACAATATTCAGCTTATTTCTGACACTTGGTATTCCCGTTGCTATATCGCGCTACGCCGCCCAAGACGAAATGCATGCCCAATCGATACTGCGTCAGGGACTCCGACTGCAAGCGTATGCCGCCATTCTTATAACTGTGCTGGTTTTCTTCGCCAGCTCCGTTATCGCTTGGCTTTTGCAAGATTCTTCACTGACGCCGTATTTTATGTTTGTGGCGTTTGTCATCTTCTCCCAGGCTTTTTATCCGATATTCAACCAATTTTTCAGCGGCATGCACCTGTTTAATCGTCAAGCCTTACTGACAATTTTTTACGCTATAGTAAAACTTGTCAGCGCCCTGACTTTAATCTACTTCATCTACGTATACGGGGCATTTGCCGGGTTTATGCTGGGCGGCATCGCCGCGGGAGTGGTCGGCTGGTATTCCACTCGCAATATCGGCGGTCACAAAAACAAACTTCTGCCGGTAAAAAAGTTTCTGTCTTTTGCCGGTGTCTATGTGTTAATTTTAGTCGGACTGCAAATTCTGATCAGTTTGGATTTATTCATGGTAAAAGCGATCCTGCATAGTGACACCAGCGCCGGCTATTACAACGCCGCTGTTACCTTGTCCCGTATTTCCTTCACCATGCTCCAGGCGCTTGGTTTTATCTTATTACCCAGTGTTGCCAAACTAACCAAACCCGGCGCTGCTCACGACAAAGCCGCTTCGTTTATAAGCGATACTATCCGCTATTTAATCGCCTTAATTGTACCCAGCGTTGCTTTGGCTGCCGCCACTAGTAAATCACTCATTATCATCTTTTTTTCCTCCACCTACATACCGGCAGCCCCTGTTTTGACTGTCTTAATGATTGGTCTGGGCGGCTTATCCTTTTATATGCTGCTGGCCAACATCGCCGCCGGTGCCGGCCGACCAGCCGTACCGCTGTATATAACGATAGCCATGTTATTAATAAGCCCCTCCTTGGGGCTGTATCTGATTCCTCGCCTAGGTCTCATCGGCGCTGCCTGGCAAACCACCACCACCGGACTTATTGGGTTAATCGTCATAAGCCTATACACTTTTCGCTCCTTTAAAATTCCGCTGCCAATCCACAGTATTATTAATATATCCATTGCCAGTTTCACCGCTGTCTTACCGACTTATCTATGGCGCACTACGCCGCTGAACCTGCCTCTACACTACCTGTTAGCGCTGGTTATATATTTAGCCGTAATGATTTTATTAAGAGAAATAACCCCGGCTGATCGCGCTCGTCTCGCCTCGCTTAATCCCCGTCTTAATAAAATAATCCGGTAGATTTTATGCTGCCTAAGGTCTTCGCCGCAATTATATATTTGGTAGCTGTTTGCTATTTCGCGCTGATGATAGCAGCGTCGATTTTTGTGTGGTCGCTTATCTTTACTGGCAATGTCTATATTTCCGCGCCGACCAATATCGACGGGATCCCCTTCCCGCAGCCAAACAACGAAACGCTAATCACGGAAAATTTAGCCCACAGCGATATTGTTATTCATCAACCGGTCTTTGCCAAACAATTAAACCTTACTGTCGATTTTATCCCCCGACGCACGGCCAGCCTATCGGTCGGCATCAGACAGAACCAATTCTGGCTAAGTTATCAGCCCGTCACCTTTTATAAAAACGAAACCGGCCGCGACATCACCGACCCGCAAACAGCTTCTATTACAATTGATTTAACCGACAAACTGGCCGCGGCTGACCAATCGCTCGATCTAATGTTCTTTACTGATAATAACGACCCCCTTAAAGCACTGGATGAGAACAATCAGACGGCACTATGGACATTGCGTAACATAAACGCACACATCAAGACCACCCAACCTACCATTTTACCAACTATTCGTTTTCTGCGCGGTATACTATTACGCGAGCGAGCTGTATGAAACTTGAACAGGTAACTATTTTTCTCGCCTTGTCGTTCTTAGTAGCATCTACGCTTGTTACTGCCATGCGCTGGCTGCAGTCAGCGTTATTTACCCCTTATGCGGACACGTCCCTTTTTTATGCCGGCATCCTATTACTGACATTGGCCATAGTTTTTTATTGGAACCATGAATAAAAACACCAAGGAGTCACAACAAACAATCGGGTCCGCCAGCTTGATCAGCTCGGCCGCCCTGGGCGGCGCGCTGGTCGGATTTCTCCTTCAGTTAACGGTTGCCTACTTCTTCGGCGCCTCATCTAAAACCGATGCCTTCTTTATGGCACAATCAACATCGGAGATGCTTAGTAAGTTGTTGCTCGGCGGTTCTATTACCGCCGTATTTCTACCTATGTTTGTTAACCGCATCGCCAAAAACCGACACCAGGAAGCTTGGCAACTCGGTTTAAACATCCTACATGTCACCGGTTGTATCTTTATCATTTTAATTACTCTCCTGGCTCTTTTTGCCAGGCCATTCGTCGCCTTTATCGCACCCGGGTTTGATCCTGTCACCACCGACCTGACCGTGGCGCTATTGCGCATCATGCTGCCCTCTTTCCTGTTTCTGTATCTGGTGGATTTGGCTGTATCCATACTCTATTCGCTTAAGTCGTTTATTGTACCGGCTCTACTGCGCGTAATTGCCCCCGCCGTTTCTTTAATAGCGGTGGCCACTCTCACTTCATTAATTGGCATCTACTCGCTGGCAATTGGCGTATTGGCGGGATCCTGCCTGCAATTACTTTTGGTCTTTTGGACGCTTGGACGCAAAAATTTTCATTATCGTTTTGTCTTTGCCCCGCTTGATCCCGCTTTCAAAAAAATGCTTCGTCTTACCTATCCCTTTCTTTTTTCCGTCCTAGTTACGCAAGGAGCTGGTATCGTTTATCGCGTCCTTGTATCTGATCTTTCCGCCGGCAGCCTTTCCTCTCTAAAATATGCCGAGAAAATCACTCAACTTCTGGCAATCATGTTTCTAAATTCAATCACAGTTGTCATTTTTCCCCTCTTGTCCGCCAAGTCCAGCCAGCAAGATTTTACCGGCATGCGCGACACCATCGGCTATGCCAGCCGCCTGATATTCCTTATTACCCTGCCAGTTATCGCCGGCATAATCATACTGCGCCTGCCGCTGATATCATTACTTTACCAACACGGATCTTTTTCCGCGGCTGATACTCGCCTAACCAGCATCGCTCTCCTCTTCTTGGGGTTAGGCCTAGCTATCAACGGTTTAAGCTCTATTCTCGGTCACACCGTTCTGGCTCTGCAGGAAACTCGCGCGGCTGTCGCCGTATCTATATCTTCCCAAGCTGTTGCGATTTTTCTCTTCGTCCTACTCACCCCCAGAATGGGTGTGGCCGGATTAGCCCTGGCTTCTTCACTTGTACCGCTAGTTATAGCCGGACTGTATTTCCTTTACCTCTCTCGTTTCATTCCTCGCCTCCACCTTGCCTATTGGCATTCTTCCTACCCCAAAATCATAGTACTAACCGTCGCCATGTTTTTCCTTCTCCGGCTTGTCTTCCCTCTCTTATCTATTTTCCCCGACCAGCCAGCGCTTAGCAACCTAATCCAGGTTATAATACCTATCATAACCGGCGCCGCCTTCTACCTAACGGCCGCTTACCTCTGGCGCATCGAAGAAATTCACGACATTGTCGCAATTGCCAAAAATAAGTTAACGCGTTCTAAAACACCGGATCTTACCATATAATAAAATCTTTTTTATAACTTATGAAATTCGCCGTTCTTGAATACACATCAAAATCCGGCCGCGTCTGGCGCCACCAAGAGAACAAGCCCAACTACCTGTGTAATCCCCAAACAGAAATAGATCCCACCAGCTTCGGCTGTTATGTTTCCGCTCTCAAGGGAGAACATGTTCCGCTGCTGGGTCTAATTGTCGGTCCAGTAAACCATGTTTCTCCCGCCGCCGTCCTTTTTCGCAAAATAATAAAGCGCTTGTCCGGATCCTGGCCGGACGACTACAACCTTGAGTATCTGCGCCGCTTCGACACGATCATGACCGTTCACCAACTAAGTGACACCCGTGAAATGATTAAGGCCGTCAATCATCTGCGCGAGACATCACCCCGTCCATTTATAATCGGCGTCCCTACACAGCCGTACGGCATTCTGCGCCAGGCCGTAGAAAACAATCCGATCAGTAAAAAAGACTTGGTAGACTTTATTCAATCATGTGATATTTTTATTAGCGTAGTCCGTGATACGGTGGATTGGTACACTAAAATATCTGGTGTCAAAGCGAGTTACCTCCCCCAGCCGTACCCGACCCATTATGCCACCAAGTTTTTTAAAGACGGCGGCCACAAGAACAACACTATTATTATTGCCGGAGTTACCCAGCGCTCCGATATTACCAAAGGGCAGCTTGTCGCGGCCGCCATCCAGAAAAAATATCCTGATTTAAGAATCTTAATTCCTAAAGTCCCCGAACTCGACTACGACACAACTAACCTCGGCCAATCAAAATACGAATTTCTTCCCTTTGAGCAATGGTCTAAACATCTGCAAACCATCGCGCGCGCTCGCTTAGTTATAAATACTGACGCCACGTTTACACGCGGGCGTGTGCAAACCGATTGCGCCGCCGTTGGCACGCCCAGCATCGGCGCCAACTCCGACGGCCAACGCGACTTATATCCCGATCTTTACTCTCCTGATCCTGCCGACGTTACTGACCTTATTGGTCAAGCCATCCGACTACTCACTGACAGTGATTACTACCAACAGACAGTTCAGATAGCCCTTGATAACTTAATTAAATATGACTATCAGCCATCCGCCGAGCGATTAATGGCGCTTGTAGATCAAAGTTTAACCCAAAAAATTAAGTCGGGGATGTTGTGGGAGTAATTGTTGGAGTTGGCGTCCATGACGAAGTCGGAGTTGGGGTCAATGTCGGAGTCCACGTCGGGGTTATCGTTGGTGTTTCTGATGGTGTTGGCGACCAAGTTGGTGAATCCGTCGGTGTGTAAGTTGGAGAGTAGACCGGTGAATCGGTCGGCGTAATAGTCGGTGTAGGTGTCGGTGAATCCGTTGGCTGCGCCGTCGGTGAGGTACTGATCACCGCTGTCGGTACGGAAACGTTTGATTCTATCACACCCATAACCAAACCCTCTACCGGATATGAACTTGCATAATTACCAATGACAATCCGATCAAAACCCGCCTCGTCCATAATTCCCGCCACACGCCCCTCTTGACGACTTAGTGCTAGAGAACTTTGCTTCAGCGCGGCCGTGTCGGACTTTAACACTTGATCCACCAGTTCCCCGTTGACCACCAGGCTCGCCAACTTCTTCGTATTATCGTAAGTAAAAGCGATATGATTCCAATCGTCTGCAGATAACACATCAAGACCTGTCAGTTGAATATCCAACAATGGAGTTATCATGTAGGCATAAACGGTCTTGCCGGCAACAAAAATATGATAATAAGAACCGCTGTTTCCGACAGCGCTAATTACCGCCCCGTTCAACGTAGCCACATCATCGGGCTTAAACCAGCTGGCTATTGTCCATGAATCACCTAAAGCTGGCACGTCTGATACCTCAACATACTCATTACCCGTAAAATGCCACGCCTTCTTGCCGTCAAAACCCTCCACCACTTGCGGATTACCATAAGTAGTTACGCTGGCACCGGCACAGCTGTCCAGTGGCGCGCTGTCGGTAATATCAATTTTACTGACGCAATCAGCTTCGATATATCGATTAACCTGCGCGGCATGCACCTTAACCCGCGCTAAATGAGCGCTCCTGTTTGCCGACATTACCGCCACTACAATAATTGCCGTTAGAATTCCAAAGATCGCTATTACAATCAACAACTCCGCCAACACAAACCCGCCTCTTAAGCTCTTGTCATACATAGCTTTATTATATTACAGCTCTTCTGATTGTCTATTAAGGCGCTTCCACTTTTCCTTCTTATGTATATGCTTAAAAATAAGCCATGAAAAAATTTTTAATAAAACACGTCGGCAACATGGGTGATCTGGTTTTTTTTATACCGCCCATATTATCTGTCCTGAAACAAAAATATCCAGACTGCCATATTACCTTTATAACACCCTGGGGATTTAAAGATAAACACGGCCGCTGGGGCAAAAGAAATCAGGACGGTTTCTGCGTCAGTCTCATCATGACTAACCCTCACATAGATCAATTAATCCATTGGCATGATACCAAGCTTGACCTGTCAGCCCGCACTTGTTGTGAAGATGGCCGGTGTTTCCCCACCTGGAACCGTCAGTATTTTAATCAACAAAAAAATTCCGGCTCCTATACTAACACATACGAACTTGATTTCGGCATCGGCCACGAAGACAACCCATTAAAAAAAATATATCGGCACCTGGGATTACCGCAAGCGGATTTTACCAACTATAAAATATATTTAACACCTCAAGACGAATATATTGCCTCCAACGTTATGGCCAGCGCGCCTCACCCCCGCATTATTCTGCTGGAAGGACTGGAAGGCGCCACTACTCGCGGTTGGGACCCCGGTAAAATAGACGATTTGTCATCGCAAATAAAAAAAATATACCGCGTCGCGCCTATCTGGTTTGGCGGTAAATATACGCCGGAATACAAAGGGCGCCCCCTTACGTTAAGAGAAAACATGGCCACGTTGACTTTTGCCGATGCGGCTATCGGCGTAATGTCCGGACCTCTCCATTTTGCCGCGGCCGTCGGTGCGCCTACGCTTACCCTTTTTTGCGATCAGGCGTTACACCGATCAGCTCCGGCCTTTTTTCTTAATAAATATATTGCGGATAAACAACGCCGACACCGTACTCTACTCGGACCATCTTCTCTTCCGTATACTATCCTAAAAAGCCCGAATCCTCCGCCCGAATTAACATCCGCCGAGGTAAACCGACAACACTATAAAAATTGGACGCGTCCCGGCAAACAATCAACCAAGTCCGGCCTGGCGGCCATTACCGTGTCCGAAATCATGACTGTGCTTCAAGACATTCTTCCGCCCGGTTAATTACTTATTTGCCTGCATCCGCAGGGTTTACTAATAACCCCATATACTGCTAATCTTGGCATATGAACAATCCTTGGGTAGTCATACCTACCTACAACGAAAAAATGAATATCGAACAAATGATCAAATCTTTGTTCGCTCTTAACGTACCCAATATTTCCGTTCTTATTATTGACGATAACTCTCCCGACCGCACGGCCGATATAGTGCGCCGTCTGCAAACCAACTTTCCAAAACTGCAACTCGTCGTCCGCCCCAAAAAATCCGGCCTCGGCCGCGCCTACATTCATGGTTTTCAATACGCCGTCGCAAAAGGGGCGGATAGTGTCGTGCAGATGGATGCGGACTTTTCTCATAACCCCCATGATGTCCCCCGACTACTCCAACACCTGGAAAGCAGCGATGTTGTTATTGGCTCGCGCTACGTTAACGGCATCAGTATCGTCAATTGGCCCCTGCGCCGCTTACTTTTAAGCATCGGCGGCAACGCTTACGCCGGTTTTATTACCGGCCTTCCTTTTAAAGATTCAACCGGCGGCTTTCGCGCTTGGCGATCAAGCGCTCTTCAAACTATTGACTTACCAACAATCCGTGCCGATGGCTATGGTTTTCAAGTAATAACCATCTTCCGGTCATGGCGCCGACATCTGCGCATTAAAGAAATACCCATTGTCTTTACTGAACGCCGGGCCGGGAAATCTAAAATGAGTGGCAAAATAGTCCGTGAAGCCATGGCTATAGTTTGGAAACTGCGGCTGACGGGGAAATAATCCCGCATAAAGCCTATCTCATGAAAATAGCCGTTTCTGCTCCCACCGGCTTCAACACACGCGAGCTCTTATTGCCTCTCGCTCCTTTATTGAAAAATGACCCCGTCATATCACACGTTCAAGTCTTAACCCCCGCGGCCGATTATTTACGCTCTCGCCTCAATAGCTTGGGTGATAAATTCAGCTATCACCAAACCCCTTCCGACCAAACAGGGCACGACAAACTGCTAAACCAACTGCAACCGGACATTGTAGTCACCCCCACTATCGGCCTTGATAGTTCTGACCTGCCCATAATTCGCGCCGCGCACCGCCACAATATCCCCTCCTGCGCGTTTATTGCCAGTTGGGACAATGTTTATAAAATTGAGCGTCTGATAAAATACGGTCGGGAATACGCTCTGCCCGACCATCTGGCTGTTTGGAATAGTATGATGCGTGACCACGCATTACGTCTCTTTTCTCAATACAGAGAAAAAATAGACATTATCGGCGTTCCCCGTTTTGATTTTTTCTATCATAACCATCTAATTCCCGATCGCCAACAGTTCTTGACCTCTCTATCGCTAAAGCCTGATCAAAAGCTTATTCACTGCGCCACCACCGAGCTGTACCCCTTCGGTTACATTATTCAATCCATTAAGCAAGCTGTCAGCCGCCGCCAATTGCCTGGCAACACCTCAATTTACGCTTCGGTTCATCCCGGCGGTGATATCTCCCGCCATTTGTTCTATCGCCAATACGGCGCCAAGGTTGAATATTCCTTCGGCCGAAGGTCAGACTCGCCCTCACCGCATTTTCACTACTTGCCGACATACGAAGAAATTTATCGGCACGTAGCCCTATTTAAACACTCTGCCATACTCATCAACCAATCTTCCACCGTGGCTATTGAATCCATGCTAGCCGATGTCCCGGTCGTTAACGTAAAATACGGCCGCCGCTTCGATTGGTGGCGTTGGTACCGCTCAATGGTTTACCGTGATTTCCGGCAACATTACCGTGATATTATTTCAAGTGGCGGCACCACTGTTGTCAATAATGAAAAACAACTTATTTTGGCCATGCAAAAATATCTGACCGATCCCGCCTTCAAACAAAACACTCGTCTCGCCACTATCAAAAAACTTATCACCTACACCGACGGCCAAAGCAGTCAGCGCTTAATCAATCTACTTAAAAGAGTCTCTTCTTAGAATGTCCGGTTATCTTACATTCGTATTTGATGATGGCTACGAGCCGGTTTTAAACGAAGTTGTTCCTATGCTCAATAAACATAAAATTCCGGCTGTCTTTGCCGTGCCTATTCAGAGCCAGGCAGTAGCCGCCCAAGAAAAAATAGCTACGGCCGGACCCGACCGTTGGCTGCCACTTAAACAATCCGGACACGAAATTGCTGCCCACTCCATTTCTCACGCAGATCTCACTAAGCTAAATAAAACTCAACTATTATCGGAATTACAGCAACCGGCCAGTCTTCTTCATGCTCAAACCCTGGTTTATCCGGGCGGAGCATACAACCAAACCGTTACAACCGCCGCCTCTCGTTTTTATCGTTTCGCTCGTACCGTAGAAAAAGGCTTTGAAAAAATACCGCCGGCCGAACCAATGGCTCTTAAAACTTACAATTTTACAACCGCTAATTACCGCGTCTGGAAAGCCAATTTATTAGCTGTCTGGGCATGTATCAATAACCTCTGGCTTATCGAAACATTCCACCTGGTCTCCAGCACGCCGTCTTCTTACCCTTATTTTGTATCTTTAAAAGATTTTCACCGCCACTTGAATTTTATCCGTAAATTACCTATCAAAATTCGTACCATCAGCAGCTAAAAATCAATGAGTATAACTTCCGTCACCATCACCAAAAACGAAGAGTCCAACATCAGCCGCTGCCTGAACGGTCTTAACTTTGTTAACCAAAAAATTATCGTCGATTCAGACAGCACCGATAACACCGTAGATATAGCTCACACCCTAGGCGCCCAAGTAATTAAACAAAGCTGGCTTGGTTATGGCCCGCAAAAAAACGTCGGTCTTAAACACGCTTCCGGAGAGTGGGTATTATTTATCGACGCCGATGAAGAAGTATCACCGGAACTCGCCAATGAAATAAAGACCGTCACCGCAAAATACAAAATACAAAATACAAAATACATTAATTATTACTGGCTCAAAATAGTAACTGTTTTTCTGGGCAAACCCTTAAATCATCTCTACGGGCACAACTTGCGTTTATTTAAAAAAGACACCGCCCGCTGGACAGACGACAAAGTCCACGAACAAGTGACTCGCGTAATACCGTCATTGCGAGGAGGAGCCTCTGGCGACGACGCGGCAATCTCTAAGCAACAAAATGTGATCCACCTAGGCGACCAAGACACGAAAATCCTGGAAACCCCCCTCCTCCATTATTCGCACCAAACCGTAAAATCCTACCTAACAAAAATGCACCATTACACCACGCTCGATGCCTCCCTGATGGCCGAAACCGGTCGCCACCGCTCGGGACGCAAAGTTTCCCCATCGTTTTTTCTGCCCTACTATCTAGCTCTGCACCAACTAATCAAACTATTATTTTACCGCCGCGGCATACTGGATGGCTGGTCTGGTATAGTTTGGTGCCTCTTGTCAGCTTATTATGAATTTGAAATGGGAAACAAATATCTACTAAATGTCAAAGCCCAAATGACAAATACTAAATCAATGTCAAAGCCCAAATGACAAATACTATCTTCATTTTGGTATTTGGATTTTGGAATTTATTTGGCATTTGTAATTTGATATTTGATATTCGTCAACATACCAGCTTCCAATTTAGACAAATATTTATCATTCTGCAGTCATGAGAATCATCCACACCTGCCTGCGTTACCCTCCCGCCACCGGCGGCGTTGAAACATACGTAAAACAGCTCGTTGAAAGAACGCGCAACATATCGGCTCACCGCGACGTACGCGTTTTAACCAGCGCCATGCGCACACACGGACCCGTCACAACATTAAACCCCGAACTGCTTCTGGATGATCCTCCTTATATTCAGCGTCTTTTTACCGGCACCACCCCCTTTGTTTCTTATCCTAAACTTCAAGCGCTGCCCTATTACCTGAAGCACCACCAGCCCGACATTATTCACGCCCATAGCTTTTGGTACCAACCGGCTGACACCGCCTCGCGCTATGCCAAAAAACATCATATACCCTTCGTTTTTAATCCGTTTTTCTACACTAACAAAATCAGACATAAGCCCCTCTGGCGGCTATATGCCGGCACTATCGGCAAAAAAACTTTTGCTAACGCCGATGCTGTCATTGTCATTTCTCCCTATGAACAAAAGCTGATAGAAAAAAACAATTTTCCCGTTAAACGTTTTGTCTTAATTCCTCCGGGCGTTACGGTCAACCAATCAACGCCCGCAAACGAAAATCCGTTTGCCGCCAGGAGTATATCGGGCCGAATACTTCTTTCGATCGGACGTATTTCAGCGGCCAAGGGTTACCAAGACATGATTTTGGCGCTCCCGGAAATTATCAAAAAACACCCCGACGTCATGTACGTCATCATCGGTGATGATTTTGGTGTCAAAAAAACATTACTAAAACTGGCCGGCGCGCAAGGTGTAGACCGCCACGTAAAATTCATCGGTCATCTGACCGACCGGGAAATACTGGCCGCCTATCGGCACGCCGATGTTTTTGTCCACCCCTCTTTTTACGAAGCGTTCGGCATTGTTATCGCCGAAGCCTCCGCTGCCGGCCTGGCCGTTGTTGCCCGTAATGTTGCAGCCATACCTTATGTTGCTCCCCATAATCAATCATCTTTGCTCTTTAATGACAAAAACCAACTGACCCGCGCCTTGGATGGTCTGTTGCGTAATAAAGCCCTGTCCACTCGTCTTGGTAAAAACGGCCAGGCATACGTTCGGCAAAACTTTAGTTGGGAAAAATCAATAAAAAAACTGGTTGATTTGTACCAAGAACTGGTACCAACCAACCAGTAATCGCTTGTCGGCTTACGCCGCTTCAATGTCCCGTCGGGATATTCTCGCCAAATCGCACTGCATATCCCAGTTATGGCGGTGCACCCACATCATATCGTCAAACAGACGCACCATATCCAGCGGATCGTCTTGGGATACCAGCACCAGCGCCAATCTCCGCGGATATACTCGCTTGATCAAGTAAATGCACCTGGCCAAAACCGGCGCTTCCACCGGATTAACAAAATCAATCAAAAAAGCATCGTGAACGGATGAAACCAAAAACGCAGCCTCTAAGTCACCGGGCGCGATTATCTCTGGCATACAACCGTGACTGATAACCTGACGGCACCACCAATCCACCGCGCTTCTATTTCTCGTTCCCGTTGACACAAACACTCGGTATATTTCATTTTTCTTCATCGGTACACCCCTTTATACCAAGTAGTCCGATTGTTGATGACAAGGTACCTACAATTACGTAGTATACTTATCATTAATCCATGTCAAAAAAATCACCCAATATTCTGATACTTTCTCTTGCCGGTATTGGCAATTTTCTCATACAATCGCCGGTCTTCCGCACATTAAAACAACACTACCCTCACGCCCGTCTAGTCGTTTGGGTTGCCCCACGCGGTACTAAAGCTTTAGCTCAAACCAATCCGTATATCGACGAAGTTATCGAAGCGCCAATCAGAGGGTCGCTTCTTTTCCACTATCAACAACTGTGGCGTCTGCGCCGCGGCCATTATGACATCGCCATCATGCTCCACCCCGGCCAATTATGGAAAGGCGCCGCCTATATGTACTTAGCCGGCATCCCCAAACGTCTCGCCCATCAATATCCCTATCGTCATAACCCGCAAAGCGGTTTCTTACTGACAGATTCAGTCCCGCCAAACCCGAAACTCCATGACATAGAACAAAACCTCAACTTACTGTCAAAATTGGAAATTGCCTTGCCGGCCATAGCTCGCAAGCAACGGCTGGGAAATTGCCTTGCCGGCCATAGCTCGCAAACAACGGCTGGGAAATTGGAAATTGGGTCGTCCTACAAAATAAACATCCCCAATAAATTAACTGCACAAGCAAATAAAATCTTAAAATCGCTCAACATACCACCCGGGACGACCCTCGTTGGCCTCCATCCCGGCTCCAGCCAGGAATTCAAATGGAAACGCTGGCCATTAGAAAACTTTGCCAAACTAGCCGAACTACTCACCAATCAAACACGCTATCAACAAACAATATTTCTCATCTTTGGCGGTAATGATGAAAATGATATCAAGCAAAAACTAGGAGAGCTTTTAAAGCGGCAAAATACTAAATACAAAATACTAAATACCACCAATCTCCTCACTACCGCCGCCATCATGAAAAACTGCCAACTTTTTATATCCAACGACTCCGGACTTATGCATCTAGCCGCCATCGTTGGCACACCCACCCTTGGTTTATTCGGCCCTACCGATGAAAATAAAACCGGTCCTCGCGGCCGGCAAAGCTGGTCGGTTCGCGCCCCTGAAACCACACCGGTTTATGACGTCAATACTAATTACAATTTTGGTTCAAACACCCATCCCACCCTTCTAAAACTAGCACCCGAAATGGTTTTACCCGATATTGTTTCTAAAGCAACGTCATTGCGCTGCGCCAGCCATAGCTTTAGCGCCGGCTGGAGGTGCGTGATAAATCGCGAGACGCGGCAATCTAACTAACACAAATAATTCTTGTAAACTTCCTCATATTCCCGCGCAATCTTCTCAATATTCAAATTATTCGCCACCCACTCTCGCGCCGCCCGGCTAATCTCCCTCTTATCGAACTCATTCATCTCCAGTACCTCACCAATTGATAAAATTAAATCTTCAACGGAGCCCCTTTCGAATAATACCCCTGTCTTAAAAGGCTGGATGATCTCCGCCGGCCCGCCAATATTGGCGCTAATAACTATTTTACCTCGCGCCATAGCTTCAGCGACCGTCCTGCCAAAAGGTTCTACCCAAATATGCGGCGCCACCACTATCGCCGCTTCATCATAAATCCTGCCCATATGATCCCACGGTACCCGACCCACAAAAGTCACCCGGTACTGTAACCCGTTTTTCTCTACCCAGTTTTGATATCCTTCCTTCCCCGCCCCTTCTCCGACAATCTTTAAATTGATGTCGTTATATTGACGGCTTATTTGTTTAAACGCTTCCAGTAACAACCCCACTCCCTTATACGATTCTATCGTACCAACAAACAAGATAGTCCGCCCCACCGGCAGCTGGATAGCGTTGTTCAAATAAGCCGGCGGTACCGGATTATAAATCACCGTTGTTTGGGTTTGCGATAAATCCTGTATTTTTTTTATTTCCGCCAATTGTGCGTGCGATATAAAAACCTGCTGTTTAAATTTACGAAAAGCCTTCAAGCGATATCCAATATTGTACCGGTACTGCCAAACTCTGAACGGTTTACGCAAAAACGGCGCTTCCACCACGTTGCGATTTTGCAAAACATTTTTAATACTGGTACAGCCGGGACATTCCCGTCCGTCCGCTAATAAATTATTCGGGGAACCGCAAATCTGCGCGTAATCGCGTGTCGTTACCAGTGCGTTAGGCAAGTTTAACTCCGCCAGCGCCAAAGCTGACCTGAAATCATGTGCGTGCACGACATCGTATTTTTTACCGCTATTAATTTCCCGCGCCAATATCTTCGCCATTTTCCGGCTATGCCTTCTTTCCAGCAAAGGTTTCGCGGTTAGATTAGCCGCCAACACCCTGACCGGCACGCCCTCAACTTCATATGCTCCGTTTCGCGCGCCTGTCGTCACAACTTGAACTTCATGCCCGATTTGACGTAGTCCCTGGGCAATATAGTGTGTTGACAACTCGCCGCCTCCGCGCGTCTGCGGCGGATATAAGGCCGACAAAAACAATATTTTCATAGCCTAATCATGGCACAAACAAATACCAAGTCCAACTTACTATTCGTCGTCATCCCGGACACGATCCGGGATCCACGTCGCATGTCATCATCCGGTTTAGCCGAGCAATCCAGTCATCAATATAAACCCCGTTCTACCTGCAGATGAAATTAGCAGCTAACTCCTAAACGGCTCAAGCGGCGGTTGAGCCGTTTATTTAAGCTATTTATAGATATATTTTCAACCTGCCAATTCACTATAAACACGCCTTACTTTCTGTACTGCCTTCTCCCAGGTAAACTTCTTCGCTCGCTCCAAACCGGCCAGCCTCAACTCTTCCGCCCTGTCATTATCAGTTAATATCTCTTTTAACCCTTCCGCCATACGATCAATGTCGTCGGGATTATAAACCAGCGCCGCGCATTTACCGTATTTTGCATCATCACCCGTGACTTCCGGCAATGAAGTCGTATTCGAAGTCACCACCGGTGTTCCGGCCGCGAAAGCCTGTAAAACCGGCAGGCCGAACCCTTCAAACCGAGACGGGTAAATCAAAACGTCCGCCAAATTATACAACTCGTTTAACTGCTCGTTATCCACATCCGCTATCAACTTTACACTGCCCTTAATTCCCAGCTCATCAATTTCATTTAGCAATTGCTCTCGGCCGCCAGCCAGCCCCGGTTTTCCCACCTTAACAAACACCGCCCTCTGCCCATCGTCCTCAAGCGCAGTTTTTACCCCGGCAAAAGCCCGTACTGCGCCAATCACGTTTTTACGAGAATGGTCTGACCCCACATACAATATCACCCTTGTCTCTGCTGATATTTTAAGCTGACTCAACCACTGCTGATAAGCAATAGATTGCCTAAAACTTTCCAGCGGATAAAAATCCTCGCCTACTCCGTTATAAACCACGGTTATTTTACCGGCCGCCACACCGTAATAATCCATGATGGTTTTCTTGGTATACTCCGACACCGCGATAATATGGTCTGCTCTCTTTATGCCGCTATACAAATATTTTGCCGCCAGTCCCCCCCATCCGCTTTGCGGCTCCAGCACTTCAATAATATCATGCACCGTCACCACCGCCGGCAAACTGCCGTCAATTATAAAACTCAAAGTTTGATTAGTGGCATGAACAATATCGTACCCGCCACTCACAAGCTCTTTTTTTGTCTTCAAGCCCAACCTGACCCAGTTAACCGTCTTACTTCCCCAAACTCCCGGCCATTTTTTTATTATCTGCCGTACCTCGCCGTTTACTCTTAACTCCCCCCTGTCCCCATCAACATAAAACTCATCCAGCCCAATACCATCGGATACTAGCAATTGTCTGATATTAGCCGCCCTAAAACCCACCCCCGTCCTCTCCCCCGAATTTGTCAAATAGGCTACTTTCATATTATTTACCTTCCTTTAATTGAGCATAGCTATCGTCTCTAAGTAACTGCTCGCTGACGTGAAAGTCGTCGTCATTGCGCTGTGCCGGCCATAGCTCTGTGTCCCGCGTAGCTTTAGTAAAGTGGGATTAGCGACGGCTGGAGCCCGCCTATGTTTTGCTTCAGCAAAATATAGGCGGGCGCGGCAATCTAGTTATTCGCCACCACGCTTGACATAACTTAGTATCTGCAATATATTCGAATATCGTTCGTTTGGCAATTCAATCCCACCTTGAAGTTGTAGGAGACTTATTATGGTCGACCTGACACTGTTAATTCTTGGTTTATGTATGATTGCAATGATCCTTGGAGCCAACCTGGTAGAGAAGAACTGCCCCAAAGCCTTACGCATCTTACTAGGAGCTGCGCTCATATGTTTACTAATACTAGTCATGACTGCTATATGGGTCGAAACACAGAACAAGAGCGGCGACCCCATACACCTTCCTGACCTCGATACATGTGTCTATCTCACTATCGAAGGCGGCACCCAAATCACTCCTTTTTACTACCGCGCTCAAGTCTACAAAGAAGAACAAGCCGAAACAGATGCCGTCACGCTCGAAATCGACGGCAGGGAGCCTCCCCCGCCCCGCTTTATTGTCATCACCAACGAAAAAGGTGAACGCGAAATCCTCGCCCGTCCCGAAACCCCATCTGCCCCAGAGCAGTCCGATCCCCTCGCCAAGGTTCCGGCCGCCGAAACACCAGAAACCGGCAGCGCCAAACCGTGAAGGGACTTCAAATTACAAACCGCCGCGAGACAAAAATCTCCCGGCGGTTTTCTCTTTTTAAAAACACTAACTATCATTATTACCACATATCGATATGTGGAACTATACACACAACTATTCCTCATTACTGTCTAACAACAAATTCAATAATAAGAAATGGCCGGCATAACGATGCCGAACACTGGCAAATGAGCCAAACATATCCGGCTCCCTACTGCCGCTCCGCTTTTTCTCCGGCTTTTTTGCCTTATCTGTATAGATCCACTTGCGATACCAATCTCTCAATTCCTGATAATCAGGTACTGTCATCTCTAACCAGCCATCTACTGACTTAATTGTACTTATCCCCGCTTTCAATTTTTGCCTAATTTCCACGTATGTATACCCGCGAATAAGTAATCGAGCCACCTGAATTCTTCGTCCCAACATTATTTTTTCACTCGGCGTTAACAGCTGGTCTATAAACTGCTGAACTTCCTGCTTGCTGTTTGCTTTACTAAACGCTTTAACGAGTTGTCCTGTAATTTTCTCCCGCTCTTTTGTTTTTAATTTACGATAATCATATTTAGCCATAACAAAATATTACCACATATCGATATGTGGTAATACAACCCATATGTGATCATGATAGATAAATAATCTAAGTAAGCTGCTTATATACGGACATTGTCATCTCCACCACTTGTTGCCACGTATTTTCCCTAGCTTGTAGTAGTCCCTGTTCACTCATATTTTTTCTTTTCTCTTTATTATTCAGGAGATCCAACACACTTTTCGCTAATCTTTCTTCAAAATCAACATCACCAGTTCGCCTCGAAACTTCCATCTCGGCAAAACTGACAACTTCACCCACCTCGCCCACTACTTCCGGCAGTGATCCGCCGTCACTGACAATTACCGGCGTACCGCACGCCATTGCCTCTTGCGGCGGGAATCCCCAACCCTCATAAATAGACGGCCAGACAAACAAATCGGCGTCGCTGTATAATGCCGGCAAGTCGTTGCCAGACACCCTGCCTATAAGTTTTATCCTATCCACCGCTTTACTCCGGTCAATCTCCCGTTTAACTGCCGCTATATCCTTTTCTGGGCGCCCCGCTATGATCAAATCGTGCGGCACCTCCCCGGCGATTCGAGAAAAAGCCCGCACCAACATCGGCACATTTTTTCTCGGCTCCAGTGTTCCGACAAATAAAATATAAGGTTTCACTACCCCCCTCCTATCAACCGGTTTGAAAAAATCAGTATCGACCGCCAATGGCGTTACCGTAACCTTATCCGCCGATACGTCTAACTGCTCTACAAGATCTCTCTTACTCACATTTGAGATAGTGATAATGCGATCTGAAAACTGTGCCGCCTGTTTTAGTGCTCGTCGCCAATACCAACGCCTCGATAATTTCTGTCCCTGCGGATACAACAGGGGAATTACGTCATAAATAGTCACCACTGTCGGTAATATCTTCCGTGACGGCACAGCCGCTTTGGTAAAATGAACCACGTCCGGCTTTATTTTATCCAGTATTCTTGGCACCTGATGATTAAGCCACCAGCTCAACCCCGCGTCTGTGTATCTCTTAATAATCGCTTCACCGGCACCGATAAACTTATCCCTAGGGTTTTCCCTATCGTAAATAACAGTCAAAGAATTTTGTTTATCTGCCGCTAACCCCAAAATCAACTGCCGGACATAAGTTTTTACGCCTCCTCCCGGAGACGATAACGCCCTTGCTTCAATAACAATCCTCATACCCTAGATTTAACCACTCCTACTAACACTTTCTCAAACCTGGCCGTGGTTTTATCAATGTAAAACTCCCTCACTTTTTCTTTATTATTCTCACTTATTTGCAAACGCAGCTGCCGATCATGCAACAGCTTGTTTACACTCACGGCTAACACTACCGGATCATTAGGTGCTACCAGTAAAGCATTCTCTCCTTCCATCAAAAAATCAGTATGTCCTCCTTCGGTAGTGGCCACAATCGGCAGCCCCGCCTGCATCGCCTCTAAAAAAACTATACCAAATCCCTCGTGCTCGGCTGCCGAAACATACAAGTCGGCTGCCGCCAACATCTTCTGTTTTTTATCTTCTGTCACCCATCCGGCCAATTTTACCCGATTCCCCAAACCGTATTTTCGTATCTTCTGCTCAATTTTTTTTCGTTCCACCCCCTCACCAATAATAACCAACATCGCGTCCGTTACTGTTTGCCACGCTTCCAGCAACGTCAAATAACCTTTTCTCGATATCAATCTTCCCACTGTTACTATTATCGGCGTATCGGCGGGCCAACCAAGCGCGTGTCTGTCTCGTACCACAAAACCGCTCGGCACCAATCCTAGGTGCGTCACAACAATGTTTTTATCCACACCATGCAATTGCCAAGCGCGTCTTTTTGTATCCTCCGAAATCGCTGTTCTCGCCTGTGCCTGTCCCGCCAAAAAACGGATCAACACCCGCAACCACCAATGGCGATGGGGTGAAATCCCTTTTGTCGGATCAAATATATCACCGCCGATAAAGCTAATGACTAAAGGCAATCCGAAAAACTTAGCTAAAACATACGCCGGCAACCCCGAGGGAATGACAAATTGAGCGTTAATAACATCAAAATTATTATTTCTTAGAATTAGCCAGCCACACCAAATAGCCGCCGGCACATAAGTAACCAACGACTCAATACTGGCTGTTGGCAAATTCCGCCTGCCCCATACCTTAACGCGGTGCACCGTTACTTGATTTATTGTCTCTTGGGCAAGCAGTTTTCCGTATCTGGTAGTTACGATATGAATATCATGATTTTTTCCCAGCTGTTCTGCCAGCTGTTTCGTTGCCACTCCTCCCCCCCCACCCAACGGCGGATATTCAAAATTAAAAATCAAAACTTTCATATTGCAAATTTCATCAATTAATCTCTACTCCTACCCCAGCGACTTCCAGCAAGGGATTTTGGATAACCACTTTCCCGCTACCGCGATTAATGAAAGTCAAAGTTGTTTTACCCAACGGTAGTGTCATCCTAATTTTTGCCTCTTCACCTCCTTGTAAATGTAAGTCTGTTACCATTTTGTCCGCGGATTTAACCAAAATGTTTCCTTGTGACTCTGGCGCGATATCAAACCTTAACCCAACCTGGACATTCTCACCCCTTACGTTATACAGTGCCACTTCAGCCTCATTGGGTATTTCGGCAAAAATACTGTCACGCTTACTGTCATACCCCACGTTGGCCCAGCGGCTATCCCGCGACAAGAAAACACCGTCGCCCGCCGGCAGTTTATCAATTTCAGCCAGGTATAACACAACATCGCCAAAATCCTCCGCCTGCATCTTCATCTCCCGCTCCAGAAACTGACGCACGACCGTCAACTGATTATCTGATAAAGAATCTTTATTTATAACAATCGCGCCCACGTCCAAATACCTCAAAACATCCGGCAGTGTTTCCGCCAACACCTGGCCGAAGAAATCATCACTCTGCCGCTCGACATGAGTTGTTCGCAAATAAAGCAGCTGCCTTAAGGCCGGTAGAGATCTTATTTCTGCGTTATCACTATCGCCTTCAGCCCGCTCCAGCGCGATACTGCCGACAACTTTTTTACCATGAATCTCACTCGCGTACAAAGCCCGAGATGCGGTCGTGTAATTTGTCGCTGCCGGTATCTCTATCACGCTCTTCCCCGGCAATTCGCTCACACGCCGATACACTTGAGACAGTCTCGCCGACTGCATTGGCATCGGCCAAAACATAAACTCCAGCATAATCACGCCCGCCAGCGCAAAAACCATGCTTTTCCTATTTACTTGAGTGGCCACCACCCAACCCAGCAAAACCGCGACGCTAATTTCTACCATTACTCCTGCCCGAGCCACCGCCCTAACCGAGCTAAATATCGGCCAACTATCAATCAGCGCGTACGGTAACGGAATACGCGTTACTGTTCCCATTACATGAAGTAGCGGGCCTAAACTAATCAATCCAAAAAAACCGGCAACTACCAACCAAAATACTCGCTGTTGGCGCGGTACTCTTTGACTAAAGAACAATATCAGCAACAAAGGCACCCAGCCGAGAAAAAGCGTGGATTCGGTAAAGTTTCCGGTAAAGCGCTGGGAAAACAACATCTGCGCGTATTTTCCCCACAATGTTTGAAACGGCGCCGGCACCAGATAGGAAAATACGTCAGCCGAAAACCTGACTGTCTGATCCGTCCCTAAATTCAAAACACTATCACCGGACCCCACCAACCTCACCGTCGGCCAGTATGGCACAATAATCCCCAACCCAATCACCACCGCCATGACCCAAATCACCACCGACCGCTTGCCTCGCATAATATCAATCACTTTGCGCCACCGCCAAACCGCCAAAATTAAAGCAAATACAGCCAGCCACAGAGCATAGTGGTGCTCTGTCCACGCCTGAATAATTACCACAATTGCCAGCCCCAGACCACGCCCCCAAGTCGGCTTATCCAAAATTTTAAAAATCAATAATATCGCCAGCGGCAGCCACGCCAGTTGCATCGCGCCGAAATGCCCTTGCGCATGCGCCACATGAAAAGGAAGCAGCATATAATAAAAACCGGCCAAAAATGCAGCCACTTTAATTTGCCTAGCCGGCGTATTTCTAATCTCTTCCTTTTCCTTTATCTGATCCCAATGTCTTTTTAATAAATATTGCGCCAGCAAAAACATTGCGTAACCAGCCAATGTGAAACTGCCCAGCCAAACCAAATTATATGTTAGCGGCTGCCCCGCGATAACCTGCAGCCACATCCACGGCCATGCCGACAAATTAACCAAACGTGAATCTCCGGCACCGCCAAATGTTTCTCGCACTAACTGCAGCAACATTCCTTGCTGCTTACTACTTACTACTTGCTGCTCGTAATGGCTAAATCTCCACATTGTCTGCCACGGATCACCTCCCGCCCCAACCACCTGGTCGGTCAAATGTAACCCCACCGGCAAGCTAAAAATTACCGTCGCTAGCAAATAGAATCCTACTGCCAAAACATGCGTTTTTACACTCGTTTTCATGAACTCAATATATGCCCGCAAACCTTCTCTGGCTAGTTGCTTGTCCTAAACCGCTACCGGCTCTACCGCGTTCTCTTTATACCATTCCAGCGAACGCGCCAACCCCTCATTAAACGAAACCTTAGGCTCCCAGTTTAATTCTCGCCTCGCCCGCTCAATATCAGCACGTGTCCTGCCGATATCGCCCGCCCTTTTCGGCATATATCTGGGAACAATATTCGTCCCCAGTAATTCCTGAATCTGCGCCAATAATTCATTTATGGAAGTCGTTCCGCCATTAGCGATATTATAAGCATTTCCCTGGCTTTTTATTGGCGCCTGCGCCGCGCATAAATTAGCGTCAACCACATTATCGACAAAAGTAAAATCACGGCTCTGCTGGCCGTCCCAATGTATCGTCGGCATCTGTCCTCGTAACAGGGCGCTTACAAAAATAGGTATCACCGCCGAATACTTTGAATTTGGATCCTGCCAATGCCCAAACACATTAAAATAGCGCAAGCATATAGCATCCAGCCCATACAACTCGCCGAACAGACGACAATACTGCTCGCCCGCCAGTTTTGTGAGCGCATAAGGTGATTCCGGATGAGTCGGCAAGGTTTCCACCTGTTTCTCCGCTTCAATCTGCCCGTAAACCGACGAAGACGAGGACATCACCACCCGCCTCACCCCATTGTCTCTGGCCGCCAACAGTATATTTAAAGTTCCACCGATATTTACATCGTTCACTGCCGACGGATTATCTACTGAAAGAGGAACGGATCTTAACGCCGCCGTGTGCAAAACCACCTCAACACCCCCCATCAGTTTCTGTAGTAAATCAATTTGTCTAATATCTCCCTTTACAAACGTCACCCGGCTTGCGACTGCCTTAATATTTTCTATTTTACCGGCGGTAAGATTATCGAGCGCTATCACTTCGTTCCCCTCGGCCACCAAACGGTGCACTAAGTGTGATCCGATAAAGCCCGCTCCGCCCGTTACTAAATACTTTGCCATAATATAACCTATAATAAGTAAATATTGTTTATCCTATCTGTATTACTCCTGTTATTCAACTTTGACTGATATAATCACAATATGCGCACTAAAACAACCATTATTTCAACACTTATTATTGCCGCCTGGCTGACCGGGGCCTATTATTATTTATCCTCCAATCAAGAAACCGTTTTATATAATATCAAAGCACACAGTGAACCGGAACTAGCCGATCCGGCATATGCTCAATTTGTCTATAGTGAAAACATCACCCTCAACCGATTATATCGCTTGTCCGGTCTTACCATACCCATCTACTCCCGAAACCAAGGCACGCCTTTCGCGGTAAGCCTTCTTCACAACAGTGCTTTACTACAGACCTGGACAGTCACCACCAACCAAGGTACCCACCAATTCAATTTCCCGCTAGACACACCAACGCCTGTGGATGGCGTACTAACAATCACCATAGACGCCAACCATATCCCCGCAGATGAATCTTCTTTAGCCCCCGCGGTCTTTATTGAAAAAGACGCCAATGCCTTTCCTCAAGGCCATTACCAAATCGCCAACAACATTAAACAGGGCAACATCAGCCTGATACTCACCCAATCTAATACACGATTAGAGCTATTACTTGAAAGGCTAAACAGCAAAGAAAAACTAATTGCTTTTTCCCAAATTATTATGTGGCTCTCTCTTGCTATCCTCACGCTGCAGGGTGGTTTTGTTCTTGCTTCGCAAAATCCATTCCGTAAACCAAGCAATAGATAAAAAAACCATAGACCATAAAGCAATCACCGTCAGCACCCTTGGCAGAATAGGTTGGTTTTCCAATACCGGTATTCTGATAAAATATGCCAGGCCAATTACTGCCCCATAAGGAAATACCCGCACCATTATCTGATAATCATGGACCGACACAATATACACGACGTACAACAGTGTGCTCGCCAGTATGACTATCCCCACTGGTACGTGAAAATTAACACTAATAGCAACACCCAAAATAGCCAGTAACGCCAGGGATGTTTTCCGGTTATTTTTCATAGCTGTGATATTTTAATTATTTCCGCGGCGTCATTCTGATACACAATAGACGATTCCGAAACCCCTCCTTTAATCAAATCAACTCTCTCCTCACGGTTCTTAAAAACCACTGCGTAATCATAGCCCTTTTCCCCGCTAATCTTCTTAAACAAAAAATTATCGGCGGTAAATAATACGTCGTCAGCATACAAACCGACCCACTGTCTTTGGCTTAATATTGGTATCCACTCACTATGTCTGTTAGCAACGGTAGAAACAATTCCGTCATCAGCAGCAGTATTATCGCGTAACCAGTAAATAGCAGCCAGTTCATCAGGGTGCACTCTGGCATAATTTCCCGGATCATCATAATACCGATAAATATTTCCTTGCTGCGACCAAACGCTAACACCCATACTAAAAAACACTAAGACCAGAAGCACCCGCAAAAGAATATTGGCAACCCTAATGGTTCTCACCACTTCAGCTATCGCAATCGCCGAGAATATGGAAACAAAAATGGCCGGATAAGAATTTATGCGGTTAATAAACATACTCTCCCCCACCAGCTGGTTCTGAAAAATAAAGAGAAATAGTATAAACGTAGCAACAACCAGGGCCTGTCCCTCTCGCTTATATTTTCTCAAAAACACTATCATTCCCAAGGGAGTCATGACCAACAAAGTACCAAAAGAAGAGTTAAGTAAATCAGTCAACGATATGCCATTATCACTTGAATAGTCCAATAAAAATAAATGATCATATTTTTTCAAAAAATAGATCGCTACCCCCAAAGAAATCACCAACAACACCAAACCAACAACCTTTTTTTTGCTCGAGCTTACAAAATTATCAAGGTTAGTCACCAGATAAAGAACAGCAACCAACCCGGCGACCAAGCCGGTAACCGGATGGAACAAGAACGACAACATCACCCAAAAAATCGCCGTGATATACTTTTTATTCATCAACTGCCCCAGAAAAAACACAAAAGCCGGCAGACTCATAAGTTGGGCAAATGTCCCGTCTTCAATATGGCGGGTAAAACTTAAACCCACAATCGCCCAGGCTGCGGCCGCTAAACAAGCCGTTATTCTGTTGCCGGTAATTTTTCCGACTACATAATAAAGCGATCCCGCACAAGCAATTTGAGCCAGAAACATCAACAATAGCCACTTCTCGGGCCACCCTATCGGCACCAAACCGGCCACCAGAACTACCAAAATAGAAGCCGGGTATGATGAATTTCTTATTAGAAGACTGAACCCGTCTGGTATAGAAAATTGCAAGGCGTCCTTTACCGCATTAGCTCTGGCTATATAGCGCATAACATCTCCACCGACAGGAAACGAAACCGACAAAGGATATTGCCAACAAAGCACAATCACAAAAACAGCTGTGACCACCACCAATAACCAGGATACGTCTCTTCTTCTCATTATTTCATACATACTAATTCTTCAAACTTATTTAAAAATACACCCGCGCTGTGATTTCTTTCCACTAAAGTTTTACCATATCTTCCAAACTCTTCGATTTTTTGAATATTAATCTCATTATTGTTTCTAATAAACTTTTCCAGGCTTTGAACGAGAGAGCTTAATGATCCGGCCTCACATATATAACCATTTTTTCCCTCCTCTATATACGAAACCGCCCCAACTTGGTCCGAGCAAATAACCGGTTTACCGCTAGCCATTGCTTCCAGCACGGCATAACCTAACGGCTCACTACCGGCCGGCAATACAAAAATATTATTCTGATTATAAATAGCGGGCATTTCTTTGTGGGAAACATTAGAGCGAAGAATAATTATATCCTCAAGACAATATTGCTTCACTAAATTTTTAACTCGTCTAAACTCATCTTGAGATTTCTTTCTAATGGAAAGATCACCAACTATTACTAACCGGAACCCCATAAGTGGATATTTTTTAACTAATTCAGCTACAGCCTTCACCAGTAGGGGGATGTTTTTGCGCTTCTGATATTTCGCAACGGTGATAATTGACAGTTGGTTAGCGCTTAAGTGGGACGTCTGGTCATTAACCGATTCCCAGCAGCTCGCCTTGATACAAGCTGGAATATAAACAGTCTTTAGGCGGGTTTTGGACAACTCTTCATAACTATCTTGCGTTACGGCCATAATTCTAACTCCAAGCAGACACAACAAGCGTACGCCCAAACGAAAAAGAAACCGGTAGCCCCAAAAATTTTTATGAGTAAGTCGCTGAACAGCCACCACGCATTTTACTCCTTTAATCCAAGACAAAATGTACGGAAAAAAGTTAATTGGATCGTTTATATGTTTTAAAACCAATATATCAGTATCTTTACCCAGTAATTTTGATAATTTAAAAGGATTGTACATCGGCCATATAAACCTAAATGTGCTCGGCTCGTTATTCCTTATCCCTGGCACCAAACGACTGGTCCTATAAGATAAAAAAACCACTTCATTGTTTTCTTCAAGAACCTTTACCATATCAAAAACATTGTTATGATATTGGTGTAAAATCTTTATCTTTTTATTAATTAAAGCCATAAAAACCGACTTTTAATATGTCGCCATATTAGCATAGGCAGCTCCCTGTATGATAGGTTATTATATGTAGTTATGCTTACCCCAAATAACAAATTTTGGCTTTCTGATAAGCGAAGACAACAGATTAAGCTCCTTCGGCGCCTTCTGAACGTAATGCATGTCAAACCGTATCAGATTGTTATCTTAATTCTTCTGTCCATCGCCGTTGCTACTTTCGATGTTTTGGGTATCGGCCTACTGGTTCCTTTGGCACAAGGCATCACGGGAACGGGCTTCACGGCAGCTCAACTGCCGGAACCACTTTCAAAAACAGCGGGTTTTTTCTTCCGCAACACTAATATCAAAATTAGTCCCGCCCTCATATTTTTTATACTGGCCGGTACAATATTTCTGACTAATTTATTGGGAATAATTGTCACTTTTATCTACACCTACTATGGTCGTTATCTTCAGGGAAAATACCAATGGCATCTCCATACTTTTGTATATAACCGCTATTTTTCCTTCGGTAAATTATTTTTTGATAAAACAAGCCACGGCACCATCAAAAAAGTCCTGGAATACACCAACAGCAGCGTACAGTTAGTTAGAATATCCCAGAACAACCTGGCTAGCCTAACCCAACTGATCGGATACCTGGCTGTTATGACTTGGCTATCCTGGCGTCTAATGATAATGGTTTTACTGATATTTCCTCTTCTGTACCTAACTTCCCGCCAAATCATGAAAAAAGTTAACACTCTTTGGCGGCAAGCCAAAGAAGTCACCATGGATCTTAGCCGAGAATCTTTTAATATTTTGTCTTCTTTGCCCCTGGTCTGGAGTTACTCCCAAGAAGAACAATCAAAAAAACATTATGCTCAAATGAATGAAAAGTTCAGAAAAGTTCAACTCAAGGCCGAAGCCCTGGGATACTTTACTATCCTGATTCCTCGCTTAATCACCGTCCTCACCTTATTTTTTGTAGTAGCTTACATCGCCTTCTCCATCCACCGTGACAACGGCCTGGATTTAACCAGAATTATAATCTTTCTTTATGTGGCCTCCCGAACAGTTCCTTTGTTTAAAGTGTTTAACAGTATTTGGGTTGCAATTTCAGAAATGACTCCGCCTCTTCTGGAAATTATCGGCACTTTTAACAATAAAGGAAAATATATAGTGCGAGAAGGCAGTACAATTTTCACCGGCCTTCAAAACAAAATCAGAATATCAAATTTAAGCTTTACTTACGAAGGAAGAGAACCGGTATTGCGCCATGTCAGCTTCAATGTCCCTAAGGGACAACTTACTGCTTTAGTAGGACCCTCCGGCAGCGGGAAATCAACTATTATTAATCTCTTAATGCGCTTTTACGAGTGTCCGCCCCGAACCATTTTTTTTGATAACACCGATATTAGGGATTTAGATTTTAAATCATTAAGACAGCATATTGCTATCGTTGATCAAGACCCGATTTTATTACACGATTCCTTAAAAAACAATCTTACCTACAGCCAAAAAGAAGTCAGCGACCAACAACTACAACACATAATATCTCAAGTACAACTGAACGAGCTCATTAACCGTTTGGAAAAAGGCCTGGATACTGTTATTGGCGACCGAGGCGTCCAATTATCCGGCGGAGAAAAACAAAGAGTGGCTATCGCCAGGGCACTAATCAAAAAAGCAGAAATAATACTACTTGACGAAGCCACCAGTGCCCTGGATTCCGCCACTGAAAGATATATTCAAAACACTATGAATACAGTTTTTCGGAATAAGACACTATTACTTATAGCCCATCGCCTGTCCACTATAAAAAATGCGAGTCAAGTCATTTATCTGGAACATGGCGAAATTAAAGAACACGGCACCTTAACGCAACTTATCTCTCTTAATGGACAATTCGCCAAGCAATGGAAAACTCAAATGTCTGCTAGTTTTAAAAACTAATTACTCACCACCGCTTTTTCAGGCTTCGCAATGTTTTCTAAAACCAATTTAATGATGTCATCAAGTTTATGCCGCGGCATAAACCCTATCGCTTGTTGCACCTTATCAATTTTAGGCTGTCTACTGTAAGCATCGTCAAAACCAACTTTATAAACATGATCATAAGGAAAATATTTCTTAATGCTGGCGCTTCCGGTTATTTTGATTATTCTGTCCGCTAACTCATCAATTGTTATTTTTTCGGTACTGCCAATATTGTATATTTCCCCCACTGCCGCGTCGGAAAACATTAAATTATACAAGGCCCATACAACATCCTTAACATACACAAAGCAGCGAGACTGCTTCCCGTCACCATGAATTGTTATCGGTTCCCCGGCTACAGCTTGTTTTACAAATGTCGGAATAACCATTCCGTAAGCACTTGTTTGTCTTGGCCCGACAGTATTAAACAATCTGGTGACCGTAACTGGCAAGTTACGCTCATGATAATAGGCAAAAGCCATATATTCATCCAACGCCTTGGAACAAGCATAAGACCAACGGCTTTTCAACGGCTCACCCATCCGAAAATCATCGCTTTCCGCCGATGGCTGATCACTAATTTTTCCATATACTTCCGAAGTTGACGTTAAAAGAATCCTTACCCCTAAATCACTCGCCGTCTCCAATACCACCTCCGTGCCCAATACATTATTTCTGATAGATGCCACCAAGTTCTCCATAATATGCTTTACCCCCACAGAAGCGGCTAGGTGAAACACACCATCCACCCCCGACATCTCCTTTGTCATCAGTTCTTTGTCAACAACATCCCCGATAGTAAATTCAAAAGACGGATTACCCGAAAAAGACCGCATATTGTCTGCCGACCCGGTAGACAAATTATCTACAACCCTAACTCCCGCGCCCTTAGCTAACAGATACTCTGCAAGATGAGACCCGATAAACCCCGCCCCCCCGGTTATGAGAAATTTTTTCATAACTTTTTATCAAGCAGTTTAGCGATTTGTTCCTTCAGTATAGCATGCTCTTGGGCCAATTGTCGGATGCGTTTATCATACCTGTTGAGCAGCAAAGAAAAATGAATACCCAATAAATACACTCCGCCCAACAACACTAAAAACAGAGCTGCCGGTACATAAGCAATTCCGATAAACCTGGCAAAAACATCAAGCAGTCCACTAAAAACCGACAAGGCAACCGTAGCTAACGCTATAAAAAACCATATCAGCGAATAACCCTCTTTCAGGCGACCGCTACGTATTAAATACACAATCAATAAAAATAAACCCCCGCTAACAACAATAGCAAACGTTTGTGTACGAGCCGGAATAGAACCGCTGAAAACCAAAAAATCAATCATAAACTTGAACGTAACCTTCTTTTAAAAGCACTGATTATAATCGCCACAGCATTAGATACCACAAAATATGTTCCCTTTAAAGGACGCACCGAGGAAGTTCCTGCTTGGCGATGTTTCATCACGACCGGCACTTCTTTAATTTTGAACCCGTTACGGAGCATAATGACAATCGATTCCGGCTCCGGAAAATCAGACGGATAATATTTTGCCACGAAATTTAAAGCTTCTTTATTATAGGCACGGTATCCGGAGGTAGCGTCATAAACACGCCTATTGGTCATCATACCAATCAACCAGGCAAAAAATCTGATCCCAAACAACCTCATAAACGAGGCCCGGTAGCCGACTCGCTCCAAAAAACGACTTCCGATTACCATGTCGGCCCCGCGTTCCCCCAGCGCTTCCAATAAAACAGGTATGAACCGAGGATCATGTTGCCCGTCGGCGTCTACCTGCATCGCAACGTCAAAACCGTTACGCACCGCATACAAAAACCCCGTCTGCATAGCCCCGCCAATACCCAAATTGGTAGGCAAGTCCAAAACGGGCACTCTTTGCGACCACGCAACCAGTTTAGTACTATCACTAGAGGCATCATTCACAACCACTATTTGGGCCTCTGGGCAATATTTTCTGATATCACCCACCACCTCGGCCAAAAACCCCTCCTCGTTATAAGCCGGTACTATTATACAAATCTTTTTCTGAATATTTATAGCCATATGAAACCAACTATACATCATACACATACTCCCCCTGAAAACCAAATTCAGCGGCATATACTTGTCTTTTCCCCCCTTTATCCGCCCCACGTGGGGGGGCTTGAAACCCATGCCCAGCAATTTGATCAGGAAATGACTAGGCGCGGCTATAAAATCACTGTTTTCACTCCACTCATCACACCAAATGCAAAACTCACGGAAAAATCAGAAGGAGTACACATCTTTCGGTTCCCCGCCTGGGAAATAATACCTAATTATCCAGTTCCAAAATTCTGGCAGCCTCTTTTTTGGGAACAATGGCACTTAGTTAAAAAGTCCCTACTCACCACAAACTACTCACTACAAACTATAGTACTTTCAAGAACCCGTTTCTTCTTCGCTTCTATAATGGCCGGGTTTTATGCTAAAACACACCGCATGCCTTGGCTACATATCGAGCACGGCTCCGATTACGTGCACCTACATAACCCCCTACTTAGCTTCATCGCCAAATTTTACGATCTCACGCTTGGCCGGCTCATATTGCGTTCCGCCGACGCCGTCGTTGCCAATTCCCACGCCTCCGCCGCTTTTGTCAAAAAATTCGTGCTCCAAAAACCGGTCACAGTCATCTATCGCGGCGTTGATATTCAGCAAATACAGAAGATACAACCAGTCAACCTGCATACTACCTACTACCTGCTGCCTGCTACCCCTATAATCACCTACGCCGGCCGCCTCATCGATGGCAAAGGAGTAACCGATCTCCTCAACGCTCTCGATCATCTTCAGTTAATAAACTTCCACTGTTTTATAATAGGCCAAGGCAGCCAACTATCCGCTCTGCGCCGGCAAGCTGCCAACCTTGATCTGGCCGATAGGATTACTTTTCTGGACTCGCAGCCGTGGGAACAAACAATCTCCATAATCAAAGCTTCTGATATTTTCATTAATCCCAGCTACACGGAAGGTCTGCCTACTTCCGTTATCGAAGCTGCGCTCTGCCAAAAAGCAATCATAGCAACTGATGTCGGCGGAACAAAAGAAATTATTACCTCCAGTGAATCCGGCATCCTCATTCCAACCCACAGCCCTCAAATTATGTCTGAAAAAATAAACTTTTTAGTAACTCACCCGGAACTTCGTAAACAAATGGGAATCAAGGCCTATCAAGAAAATATAGAAAAATTCAATTGGGATAAATCAATACAAAAATACCAAGAAATACTTAATAGCCTTACTGTTTAAATATGAAAAGGCCTATCATCCTACATATTATTTCCGACCTCGGTATCGGCGGCGCAGAAAAACAGCTGCTTTTATTGCTACCAACCCTACAGTCATCATACGACAACCGTGTTGTTTGTCTTAGAGGACCGGCCTTAACCGGCAAAGCTCTGGTCGACAAGGACATACCGGTCACATATCTCAATCGCAAACTTCCGTTCAGTCCCGGGATTTTCTTATCCATTACAAAAACAATTAATAAACTCAAACCCGATATTGTGGTCGGCTATCTGGTTGAAGCGGATGTAATCTCGCGCTTTGCCTGCCACAATAAAAACGTTGCTTACGTATCAAGCCAGAGAAGCAGCCTGGTGCACCATCCTTTTCTGGCTTCTCTTAACAAAACCACCAAGCGGTTAGCAGATTTTTTTACGGTACACACCCGCGCCAGGAAAACAGAACTAATTAATTCCTGGAAAATTTCTCCTTCGAAGATATTCATCATCCCCAATACCGTCATTACCCCTCCTACCAATAAGAACAACCTAGTCCCAACAGACAATAGTCTTAACATTATCTGCGTCGCCAACTTTAAAAAAGGCAAAGGACACTCCCTTTTATTAAAAGCATTTAATAACCTTCACAAACAACACCCAAACATTAGGCTTCTACTTATGGGTAAGGGACCACTAGAAAAGCCCCTTCGTCGACAGATAAGCGAATACGCTTCCCGCCAGCACATTCGCTTTCTAGGACAACAAGAATCGGTTTGGTCGCATCTTGCTGCCGCTGATATTTTTGTTTTACCAACCGAGGGGGAGGGTATGAGTAATGCGCTACTTGAAGCCATGAATATGGGTCTCCCCTGTCTGACTTCTGACATCAAAGCCAACCAAGAACTTATTCATAACCAAGAAAACGGTTTACTGTATAAAAACAGGAATTTAACATCACTCATCAGTCAACTTGATGCTCTTATCAGCAACCACATCTTAAGAGAAAGATTAGCCCAGAATGCCAAAACATATACCGAGAACAACCATTCTTTAAATAAAGTATCCAACTTATGGAACGATTTATTTCATTCAATACTGAACCGTTAGTATCGGTAGTAATATCAATCTACAACGGCAGCGCCCATCTTAATCGCTGCCTGCAAAGCGTTATAAACCAAACCTACCAAAACCTTGAGATTGTTTGTATTGACGATGCCTCAACGGATAATACTCCTAAGATGTTAAAACAATGGCAAAAGAAATATCCACCAATCATTCGCTGTCTAACTAATACACAAAATATAGGTCTGACTAAATCTCTTAATAAAGGTATTGAGATAACCAAGGGTCAATATATCGCTCGTCTTGACGCAGATGATTGGTGGGAACCCAATAAGCTATCGAAACAAATATCTTGGCTAACCAACCACCCGGACCACGGATTATTAGGCAGTTGCTACACCAACCACTACTCAAACCACAAACGAAACGTGTTCGTCCCTTTATCAAACAGAGAAATCAAAAAACATATATTTAAACAAAACCCTTTTGGGCATAGTTGCGTTATTGTAAAAAAAACACTATTAGATAAATCAAGTAAATACGACGAAAAAATTCGCTACGGACAAGATCGTGATTTATGGTTTAGGCTCTTACCACTAACCCAAATGGCCAACCTAGAAGATGTGCTCTGCCATCGAACAATCCAATCTAACACCAACAAAAGACAACAGGTCATCCAACAAATAGCTACTACAACTAAATACCTGAAAAAATATCAGGCGCCGGTAAAATATTATTTATATCTTATTCAACCAATCAGTCTGTTGCTCGTACCGAACCGGCTAAGAATATTATTCAGAAAATATGGTTATCTTTTTACCAATTAAATTAAGATCAACCGGAGGCACCTCGTCTTTTGCCCAGAAACTGCAAACCGGACTGCAAAAATTAGGACATACAGTTATTTTTTCTTATGAAACTAACTATGATATTTTACTAGCCTCGCCAACCGCTCCCTGGAAATTCTTATTTGACGCAAAAAAGCGAGGCAAACCAATAGTGCAGCGCTTAGATGGCGTGTATTACCCCACAACTACTGCCAGTTGGTTATACCCCCTATATAACACTCCCTTATTTATCATCCATCATTTTTTTACTGATTACACAATTTATCAAAGCAAATTCTCCCTATACTGTTGCAACAAATTTCTAGGAAAAACCTCACGGCCACATACCATAATTTATAACGGAGTAGATACGGACTTTTTTTCTAATATTGGAAACACCAAACAACTTAGAGCAACCCCCAACCAAAATGTTTTCATAACTGCCTCTCGCTTCAGACGCCTAGATCAAATTAATCCCGTTATCGCAGCTTTTAAGACATACCTAAAAAAATATAACCCGAACAGTAAGCTGGTAGTAGTGGGAAATTTCACAAGATCAACAAAAAATATTCCCTCTAAATACAGAGGCGAAAAAAACATAGATTTTGTAGGTATAGTGGAAAACAAGCAGCTTCCCGCCTACTTAAGAGCAGCTGATGTTTTTGTTTTCACACACCTAAACCCTCCCTGCCCGAATAATGTAGTTGAAGCACTGTCCTGCGGGCTTCCCATAGCAGGAATTGGCGACGGAGCTATGCCAGAGCTTGTTAGTAGTGGTCACGAAGCCGAATTAATCAGAATTAATTCTAACGCCTTCTATAAAAGAAGAGCTTACAACTTGGAAGAATTAGCAAAAAACATGCATAGAATAATCAACGGCCTGCCAACCTACAAGTCTGCAGCCAGAAATAAGGCCATCTCGGACTTTGCTTTAAATAAAATGTCTACTAGATATTTAAAAGTATTTGAATCACTCTTAGAATAATCTGATGCGCCAAATAATCCACTATCTGCTAATAATTCTTAGGAAATCGCGCCTAAATCGCCCTATTACTAGGTTGCTAGTCACAATACACAACGCCTCCTATCAGCTCATCTCATTTTTTGCCTCAAGTAGCGGTACCCACCCCAAACACACAATTATCAATTATCACAAATTCTTCTTGGATAATATAGATGCAAACAACACAGTACTAGATATTGGTTGCGGGAAAGGAGAAGTCGCGAGAAGCGTCAGTCAAAAAGCTAAAGAAGTTGTCGGCATAGATATCTCAAATAAAAACATACAATTAGCCGATGAAAATAAAACTCCAACTAACTTAAGCTATATAGTAGGAGACGCTACCACCTACCGCTTTAACCAGAAATTCGATGTAATAATTTTATCCAACGTCTTAGAGCATATAAAAAACCGAGTCGATTTTCTAAAAAAACTATCCGGCATAGCACCCCGCATACTTATAAGAGTACCAATGATTACCAGAGATTGGATTAGTGTCTATAAAAAGAATGAAGGATTTGCCTATCGTCTAGACGACACCCACTACATTGAATACGATCTACATTCCTTCTTTAAAGAGATTAAAGAAGCCAACCTAAAAATACTACATTATCATATAAATTTTGGGGAACTATATGCAGTTGTTCAGAAACTGGAAAAGTAAAACTTTCATTGCCAAGAGTCTCGCTAATAACATTATTAGTCCGAGAGATCTGTCCTACGTTGTCGAAGCAAAATCATGGGCAATAAGGTATGTTGGATCTCAAGTCATCAAAAACATAAATACTTCAACTGATATAAAAGCAACCATAACATCTACAAACTTTGCTCTTCGAAACAGCTTGGTTCATTTTGGCTCACTGCACACCATCTTCCGGGGTAAACAGCCCAAGAAATTAACACTCAATAATAAATATGTCCTCTCCATCTTTCACTTACTGCCCCAAAAAAGTAACCCTTTCTTCTTAGTACGAATTTCCAACCAAGTTTTCTATATCCATACTTCTTGCGAAAATACCAAAAAGAAAATAATCGACAAAGGCATTCCTGAAAATAAAGTCAAGGTAATTCCTTTAGGAGTTGACCTTCAAACTTTTAAACCAGCCGACAGTGGCAAAAAAAGTTCCATTAGACAAAAATTAAACATTCCTAAAAATTCTTTCGTTATTGGATCGTTCCAAAAAGACGGTATCGGCTGGCAAGACGGCCTGCAACCAAAACTAGAAAAGGGTCCGGACATCTTTATAAAAACAGTGAAAGAGGTTAACAAAAGCCACCCCCTACACGTACTGCTAATTGGTCCAGCGAGGGGCTATGTAAAAACCAACCTTAAAAAAGCCGGCGTCCCCTTTACTCATCTTGGATATCTCCCAGACATTAACGAAGTAGCTCCCTATTACTCCGCGCTAGACGCTTATCTGATAACATCCCGAGAAGAGGGTGGCCCACTGGCATTATTGGAAGCATGGGCCAGTAAAATACCGGTAATCAGTACAGAAGTGGGCATGGTACCAGATATAGCCAATGATAAAAAGACAGCACTATTGGCAAATAGTGAGGACGTAAAGACGCTGTCACAAAAAATATCCACATTAATAAGCAGCAAAGAACTAAATAAGCAGCTAACGGAACAAGCTTATACTCAAGCTAAAAAATTTGACTGGCCTCTTATTGCCCAAAGATACTATAACGAACTATATAAACCCCTCCTCAAACAACACACATGAAGTTCCACATATTAAACTCTTTGATTGACGGTCCTTATGGTGGGGGAAATCAATTTCTCAAAGCACTAAAAAAAGAGTTAGAAAACCAAAATGCATATTCTGACACCCACCAAGCAGCAGATTGCCTGATAGCCAACGTTAACCCAACGGCAATACCAGAACTAATCAATAAGATCGCCAACAACCAAAAACCAGTCATTGCGCGAATAGACGGCCCCATATCTTTAGTAAGAGGTAAGGATAAATATATCGATTATTTGATAAAAGAATTCATTACATTATATGCAGACGGAATAGTTTTTCAGTCAAAGTGGTCCAAGAAAGAAAATGAGAAGATTTTTAATATCACCCACCAAAACAGCACAATCATTAGCAATGCCGCTGATTCTAGAATATTCTTCCCAAGCAACAATCATCATAGCAACCATAAAATAAAAATCATTACCACTTCCTGGTCGGGCAATCCCAGAAAAGGATTTCAAATATATCAATATTTAGACAATAATCTAGATTTCAGCAAATACGACATGACTTTTGTTGGCAACACAACAGTAGACTTCAAAAATATTAAGATTATTAAACCTCTTCACTCTAACGAACTAGCTAATATTCTGCGACAACACGATATGTATATTACTGCTTCAAAAAATGATCCCTGCTCAAATTCACTGATAGAGGCACTTTCTTGCGGTCTTCCGGCCATTGCATTGAATAGCGGAGGACACCCAGAACTAATCGGATCGCAAGGAGAACTATTCAAGGGACAGAAAGATATTTTGGAAATTATTAATAGAGTATCCAAAAACTTAGATAAAAATATCTATAAAAAAGCAGACCATTCCATACAAAAAGTCTCTCAAGATTATTTGTCATTTGCTAATCAAACAACCAAACAAAAACATCTGACGCCACCCAAGCTCGTCCAAAAAAAATTATTGCTAAAATATCGCCTGTACCAGCTAAGTAAAATTTTTCTTTGATCCTAGCCATCTTTTAAAAGCTGCTCACCAAACTCAATCCACTTTTCTGCATCAACCTTATAAGAGCTGCTGCGATTAGAAGATGATTTTTTTATTCCCCTTCCCAGATGTAAAAAAATAACATCTCCCTCATCGTCAAAAGATCGGTCAACATTAAAATTTTTAAAAGGAGATGACGCGGACAAATCATCTGCCAGCCTTGGATTCCATATTGTATTAGGACAAGCATAAACGCCATAGCCAGCAGCTCTAAACTCCGTTGTTATTTTATCCCCTACATCAAATTCCGGTAATGCCGGCAAAAAAGATACGTTGAGTTGTTGGAACAACTGCCAATCAAAAAGACATCCCAGAATATGCAAAACCCCTTCAGGGGAACGGGCCTTATCAAGACGCACTCCGGCTGCCTTCACTCGGTCATTCAACTTAGACAACATAAAACTCAGCCACCCTATCCTAGTCGGCATAACGTCCATGTGCAGGGACATAAAATATTTCGAGTTGGGGTCAATAAGTTTACTAGCTATCTCTAGACCCACAGCATTGGCAAAACTGCCCGAACTCATTCTTTTTTTAAAATAAGGTAACCGGCGCAAAAAACCCCAAGGTAATACGGGGACAGTCTTATTCAAAACAATATTTATATTCTCTTGCTTCTGCAGCCACCGAACCGCCTCATCAGGAGACGCGTTATCTATTACCCACACTTCTTTCTTCCCGGGCGTGAAAACCTCAATCGCTCGCAAGGCTGTCTGCAATATTCTCTGCGCCTCTTTATTCGGCAGGTAACTAATAATAACCAACCTTGGCACACTGCTATCCTCGTTATATTTCTGCAAAAGATCAATCTGATACGAAGATCCCTGGATTATAATTTCATGTCCTGCCATTATGTTTTTTTAGCAACTATAAAATATCCTCCATGGTATTGACTAAGTTTCTTAGATTTAAGAACAAGTTCAGACCTATCTAGAACTGTCAACAAATCCAACAGCAACATTAAAGGAATGCCCAACCACTTCAAAAGACCCGGTAGCTGTTTCAAACCATCTTTAAGTATGTCAGCCAATACAAAAAAGTATCTGCCCATAATATTACAATGTACAACTTTGAAACCTGCCAATTCTAGAGACACTCGCCACTGCTTTTCTGTCCAGCGCTGATAGTCGTGCGGATCGCCATGAATGGGATACAAAAAAGGAGTAGAAACCGCCAAAACACCCCTGGGCTTTAATACTCGCCAACATTCACCTAACCCCTTCCTGGGATCTGCAACGTGTTCAAACAACTCGATAGCATTAACCACATCCACGCTCCCGCTTTCTACACCCTGCATATCCATCACATCTAAAACAATATCCGGTTTATGGCCCACTTCTATATCGGCGAAAACCCACCTATCAACCTTTTTCTTGGGTTTATTAAAACGCCCGCGATCACGTCCGCCGATATCAATCACCACCCCCCTATAATAGCCGGCATATTGAGACTGCAACCTATCCAGAGCCTTACGACGATAAGTAGCTGACCACCAATAGCCTAATTTTGATGTGTATCCTGCCATATCCTTTCATCGTACATATTTTGGCAGTAGACTCAAAATATGCTTAAAAACCACTACGACCTAGTAGAATTGGATATTAATAGGTTATTATCCTCTCCGCCAAGATCCCAAAGCACCCAAAAGCCGGGTCTAATGCTAACCAGAAAAATACAATTTTGGAGTTTGGCAGCGTTACAAATCAGCGGGATATGGAAAAGAATGGTATATGCCAATCTGGTGCTGGGGTGGTTTAATGAATTTCAAAACTATTGGAAATACGAACTTCAATTATGCCGATTGTCTCTTCCTGATTTTTTCTACCTTTATGGACTCTATAGATCAAAATTTCAGTTCGTTAGAATAGCCGCTAACCAAGAACAAAACAGGGAATCCTTTTTATCGACATGGCAGGACCCCGCCACAACCTACCTTATTTTTGCCTATCAATACAAACTGGCTCTCCACCCGATCTCTGTCTGGAGTATTCGCAAATATATCAAAAAAAGAGATTCTGTTTGCGAGTATGGCTGCGGACTTGCGCCGATCACACAAAACCTAGCCCGCTATTATCCCGAACTTAATTTAAAATTAACCGGAACAGATATACCAAACATACTGCTTCACTTCGCTCGCTGGAAACTGCAAAACTATAAAAATGTGGAGATAAAAACCCTTGATCCCATTGACACCGCTCCTCTAAAAAATACTTATGATGTTATTACTTGTTTGACTGTTCTTGAGCATCTCCCCCGCCCGCTGTCAATAGTCCGGCATCTGCACCGGCAGCTGCAAACAGGTGGTTACTTTATCTTCGACTATATTAGCTCTGACGGCGATGGCCTTGATACTATCGGATCAACCAACCAGCGCTTGGAGGTACTCAAGTTCATCAAAAATAATTTTCGTGCTATAGAAGGCAAAATTACAATGAACGGCAGTAGTGTTAAGCGTGTAGTTTGCCGTAAGAAATAGAGAGACATTAATATGAACTACGTCAATATCATCATCAAAAATAAAGAGGCTAAAAATAGATTTGATAGATTACCCAAGAAAACTAAAGAAATACTTAGCAATTGTAAGCTTGTTGTTTTAGATTTCGATGGAGTAATCACCAATAATAAAGTATTAATAGATCGAGAGGGGTTAGAGTATGTTCAATGTGATCGCAGTGACTTTTTTGGTTATAAAGAATTAGTCGCCCTGGGTCTTAAATTTATAATCATATCCGCAGAAGCAAACAACATCGTCGTCTCTCGTGCCAACAAATTAAAAATTAAAGCATATCACGGCGTCACCAATAAATTAATTGAGTTACAAAAACAGACTAAATCAAGAAAAATCTCTTTGAAAAATACAATATATGTTGGCAATGATTTAAATGACCTTGACTGTCTCCGGGCAGTTGGATTGCCCATTGCCGTAAAAGATTCTTACCCGCCAGTCATTGATTTTGTCCAAAAAACAAAAGGGTACATTACTAAATCTTCAGGCGGGGACGGCGCCGTCAGAGAAATACTAGAATTACTACTGATCGCCAAAACGATATAGGGCTAATTTAGGCTACTTTTTGCAGCACGGTCTCCTGCGTGCAATCTTCCAATAGTATCAGCTCATCTTTTTTGACAACCTGCTTGACTTTGCGTCCTAGAATCTTTCCTCTATCTCTCCATTTCAACCCCATCCCCGGACTAAGCAAATGGATATCTTCCTCTGTTATAATCTCTCCAATCATCAGGTCTCTTCTGGCAGCAACTGACCTTTCCAGTTTATCCCTTGCGATGGTAGTTGCAGGATGAGCTTCCATTATTGGCTCTCCTAGAGCCAACTCCAAATGTCGTATATCGCGCATCATCCGAAAAACACCATCAGGGGCCAAGGCCCCCCGATGATCAGATCCTTTCATTGCACGATTCAATGTTAAATGCTTTTCAATAACTTGAGCGCCCAAAGACACCGCCGCAACTGGAATCATAATGCCTTCACTATGGTCAGAGTAACCGATAATATGTTGAGGATATTCCCGGCGAAGATATGTAATGGTATGCAAATTTATATTTTTATAATCCGCCGGATACTGGGAAAGACAATGCAAAATAGTAATTCTGGATTGATACGCACTGACAATTTTTAAAGCTTCTGCCAAATCTTCAATTCCCGACATCCCCGTCGAAAGAATAAGGGGTATTTTAGTTCTTGCCATCGCCTCAACCAATGGCAAATTAGTCAGATCCCTTGAAGCAACTTTTAATTTATCTGGTTTAAAAAAATCAAGCAGCTCCAGCGCTCCCACACTGCAAATGGTTTCCACCACCTCCAGCCCTCTATTTTTAGCGTAGTAATAAAGCTCCGCATGCTGCTCGTTGCTTAATTCTAAATACGCTCTGTGCTCTCCGTATGTTCTACCAAAAGAATTTGTACTATCATACGCTTTTAGCCTCTCTGAAGCAGTCATCTCTTCACGTAGGTCCCTTTTTTGCAGCTTGATCGCATCCATTGCCTTGTACTCACGGCCATTATTGTCAATAACCGGCATAGACGCTATATCAATGATGCGTTTTGCCAGACCCACAGAACCATTATGGTTCTGCCCTATTTCACCTATCACATAAGTGTGTGTCATAACATGCAATTAATGGGCCTTGGCAACGTCGACTATAAGGCAATTTTCTGCCCCATGTTTTTTCCCGACACTCTCTAGAATATCGTGGGGAATACCGGTGGATCTAAGTTTTGTGGAGGTAGTTGCTATATTTAAAATTATATCAAACTTATCAGCCAGCAGTTTATGTTTATCTAGATTTCGAACATCGTCCATAATTAATTGAGTTTCACAGTCCGAACAAAATTTTCCAATATATTTTCTCGCCGCTTTAAAATATTGCTGCCTCCCCCTCATATCGAATAAATCTATTCCCACAAACTTACGGAATCCATATTCCCTCAATATTGGCCAATACATGCCAAAACCACATCCCAAATCAAGCACATTCATACATCGCGCTTTTTCCCATGAATCCGACTGGATCAAAAAAGTCCTTAATTCTTCACATTGCTGAAGAATTAAGGACCAACGATGCGCCAGAGGAACTCGTGTTTGCCATGCCCACAAGGAATACTTAGATCTCCCCAGCGCCCGCGGTATCCACCCTCTCCACGACCACTTAAGAGCACTGTCCTGCAGTTGTTCTAGATATTCATGAGAATTTTTCTCCAATAACCGTAAACGACTTTCTTCGCTTTTGGTTAGATAAGTATTGTTTCTATTATTCATGTGCTGCATAGCAATTTCAAACAACTGCCCGATTCGTTAATATAACTTTTTTTGAAATAGTAGTTTTCTCTGTAATTTTTCTTACTAATTCATAGTCATCACACCATTTAGTAGAAACTCCCGCGTTAATCTTCTCCGCACCCGGATAGGCGGCAAAAAACTCGGCAACCTGCTCATAGAAAACAGGATTGTGGCCGGGTTTAAGGTAATCATAAATTTTACGAAATAATTCCAAGTCTCTTTCTTCATCTAGAGTTAATCTCCATTGATCATTACGAAATTGTTCAGGAAGAAGAACCCGCTGTGCGGTAAAAATAGACGGATTATTAGTAAAATACATCGGCAAGTATTCACTATACTCGGTTTTAAAAAGTAATTTGCGTAATTTATAAAGCGCTTCGACGGTATACACTTCCCCCGCCGTGCCAATAGAATATGGTTGAGCGGGAGTCGTCAAATCATATCCGGATGTAATATGCCGCTCGATCAGAAAACGCATAATGTCACCGCTTGCAAAAATGGAATCAGCCGGACAACGAATTACATACTCTGCCTGATACTTATTGACTGCTAAAATAATTCTCTCTAACACATCATCCTCTGGTCCTCTCACTACCGAGACATCTAATTCCTTGGCATACTCCACCAGCTCATCATTTTCGCCATTAATAGAAGTTGCCAACACAACCTGGCTCACCGGAAAAGTCTTTATGTTTATCAATGCTCGTTTAACAGAAGGCATTCCGCCTATTTCTAATAGAGCCTTCTTGGGTAAACGAGTGGATTTCATTCGACAAGGCACAACCGCAATAACACGAGGACGATGTACATCTCTTCCCTCAATAACACGCCCCGCAACCAGATCCATGTCGGTAACTGCCGGAAAAAGAGATTGAAACCGTTCAGCAGTTAAAGCGTTACGATTAGGGGAACGAAGATAAGTCACATCTTTCTCGCCCACCACAACCCCTTTTTTTATACTTCTTTTTAACACCGGTTTTACTACAACTTGTTTCGTGTTTTCAATTTGTGCAATAGTGGGCGTATCCTCACCCAATACATCATTACAAACACGTAGCCGCTCAACCATTCTCTTTAATTCCCCCGGTTCCAGCGAAGAATGATAATCATACTTCGTAGTGGCTCGGGAAAGACAAACATGTTTTTCAATCAAAGAGGCACCGACCATATAAGCATATTCCGGAATCATCATGGCTTCCCTTGAGCCCCCTTTAGTATGGTCGGCAAACGCAACCGGTAACATAAAACTATCTTTTAAGTGTCGAATGCGCGCCAGACTGGCTTCCTTTAAAGGCGTGGGGTATTGCTGAAAACCATGTTCGAGAATTATTGAGGCGTGTCGTAACCTGGAGTATAAATTTACAAGTTTATGCACCTCGCTGTCTTCATAACCGCTTATGCCAATAAGGATATGCTTCTTACTCCCGTAAAAAACACGGGGAACTCTCGGGTCAAATACCTTTGTTGCATGAAACTTATACCCATATATTTTTTTCTCGTGCTTTAGACAAAAATCCTGCGCCCAGTCATCAAAGACATCGATCCACACATTCAACCCGAGGCCTCGCGCCTTGTCCATAGCCCTAAGCCATATATCTGTTGTAAAGGAAAGGCGCTGCCATATTGCATACTGTGGATGATCTTGTGTGGCCAGCCCTTCGGCTTGAAATAATTGGAATTTAACTCCATGGGCTCCTGTTTCACCAATAGCATCAATCAATTGAAATAATCGCTCTTCACTGCCATCGTGAGCCCCGGCAATTTCCGCCAGAACGTATGGTTTCTGCACAAACATATCCATTTTATTCAGTTTCTTTTATTAACTTCATCTTAAGTAATTGTGCCACAAACGGCTTTAGCTCACGTTCAGTAAAACCGGTTTCTGCCGCCATATCAACAATTGTATGGCTGCCATCGGCCAGAAACAATATCCAACTGCGAATTGTCTCTTGTGACGTATGCCCGGGTACTCCTAATACACGATACAAACCATACTTAGTCAAAAAAGGCTCACCCCCCGGTAGATTATTGATCAATTTAGGGTACTGCTCATACTCTTTAGCAACTTGATAGTATAATTGAGCAAATTTTTTCACCGCAGGCAAAGATACATAATTCAAATTGTCCGCCGAAGTATGATATTCGGGGTATTCCTGATAAACATTTCCCATAATAGACCCGGTGGGAATTCTTATGCTTGGACTCGAAAACTGTCGCTCGTCACTGCCTTGGGGCCAAAATGTTCGCACTGTATATTTTCTTCCCTTTTTCTTAAGCACTCGTTCCACAACACGATCAATAGTGTGGTTTGCCAAAAACGTCTTTTTATAATTAATATGCTCTCCCCTGCCGACACACGTAACGACAAGGGCATATTCCACCCGAGAAGGACGTATAATATTGCGCGACAACAAAGCGATGCTGCCAATCGTTTCAGGAATAAATAAAAAACGATAAGTATAATAATTATTGCTATCTCGTAAGAGATGGAATAACAACAACATCATAACAACTCCCGACAACCCATCATGGGCTTGTCTGGGATGACATAAATAGGAAGAATATACAACCTCTTTGTCTGACTTCCCTTTTATTACCGCTTCCCCAATATTCATTACTCCGCTCTTCCGTTCGACATCAATTTCAACCTTATACGTATGTTTCTTGTTTAACTGATGAAATTGTTTTTGGGGCATACACAACCCCCAGTTTTTAGCATAATAACTAGTAAGATAAGGGATCGCATTGGGCATGACATGACTATAATGAAGATGCTTTACCAACTGCTTGTACTCTACGGTGCCGTGGAATTTCTCGCTGTAATTAACAACGCGCAGTATATTATCGGCAGCATTCAGCAACGTTTTACCCGTATCTTGATCGACCATGTGTCCCGAATGAAATATCCACTCTTTAGGAATCTGCCAATCAAAAACTTTATCGCCGCTGCGAAAACTATAAATCCTCAAAGGTATTTCGGCCCCTATCAATTCAAGAGCTTTGTCATTAGCCGACCCCATAAGTGAGCGATCCAGATAAAAAAGCTGTTCGTATATTTTTTTAGCATCCATACCCTAGTCTTTTAAATACCAACCGTATTTCAGCAAACCCCGTGACAGGCCATTGTCATGAAAAAATTTAATCAGGGATTCCACATACGCAATACGTTTAGTTATTGTATTAGCAAACGCCCAATTTATATCATATTGATTTGCATCTATGATAGTATCAAATGATTTTTTAAGCCTCATAGACAGATATCCTTTCCCGCTTTGAGCTTGCTGCGCTAAAAATATTGCAACTACCCATGGAATATATAAGCGGCTTCTCACTATATGTGTTTTTTGGTCAAAATGAAATGTAGGCCCACTTGGAATATCAAACACCGCTCCCTTAATAAATTCGGGGCTACCTGATATATATTTTTGATCAACAAGCCACAAAGAAATACTATCAAGAGCTTCTTGTGCCAAACACATACCCCGTTTTAACAGAATATTAAAATTTTCCAAAGATTTTTCTGATACAAACCACAAGCGGCGGAGACTATGCACTTCTTCGTGATAAGCAGCATACGCCCCATCGCCTTTTAGCTGATCCACCAGGTCCAAACTGACTGTGAGAGATTTTAATAGCAACAAGCCCCTGGAAACATCGCGCCTATCTTGCGATACATATTGCCATAAAGAAAAAATTCTTTCTGGCAACCAATCAAGAATACGACAAATACTGAAAGTAGTGCCATCGTATCGACGGAATACATACTTGTCTCCATATAAATGCTTTAAGGGCAACGGGTCGATAATTTGAATATCACGTATGTTCCTTTCGTTAATTTTCAAAATCGTCCCTCCTTTTAGCATCTTTACTACTTTTTGCGGCAACCGATTTTCTATATCCATTCGAACTGAAAGTTGATTTTTTAGAAAAACAATAAAATCTAAATCCGATATTCCCGGATGCTTGACTGTGCCACCGGAATATACCGCCAGAATATCCGCGTATTTTCGAGCTGTTTCTACAAACTCTTCTTCGCACACTCGATATACTTCATATCCGGTCTTTTTAGGCAGATTTACGTAACTCATATTCTTTAACAAATAGATTCAATATTTTACTCGCCCTTTTAAAGTAACCCCCACCAAGAGTTTCTTGGACAATAAGAGGAATTTCGTTGTTCTTGATATGAAAATCAGGCGCCAAAGACCTCGCTTCCTCACCTGCCCTGATTAATTCCAAATCGCCTTCAGAAAAATAATTCTTTATAACTTCAAAAGACTTCCTTTTATCAATCGGTTTATCAACTAGCGCAATAAATAAACTGGGCATCAACAAAATTAGTGAAATAAAATACTTGAACTGATAAAAATTATCTTTTGCCATACGAAAATCTTCTTGAAGATATTTTCCGTCCCTGGCATGATGCTTCATTTCCCCATTTTTAGCCGACTCCATAAATAAATCTTTTATTGCGTACAAACGAGCGCTTTGTTCTTCCGCCGAACCACGTAAATTAAAAACCAACCTACTTTGTCCCACCAACAACCTGCCTTCCTTAATAACATTAATTGGTAAAAAATATTCAGGATAAAAACCCAGATCAGACTCACTTATGTACTGCACCCCATGGTGTTGCCACGGATCATACTTATACAATCCTTCCTCTAGCGATAATAGTTTTTTACGCAGAGTTACAAATTTTTCTGTACTTTCAAAAACATCGTCTTTGACAATTGCTAGAATATCCACATCACTCCAATTATCGACAACATATCCATCAGCCAAACTCCCATGAATAATCACTGCTTTAAAATAGTTTCTCAATTCTTGAAATTGTTGCTGAAGTTCATAAATAGCTAAATATTTTTTTTCTGTAGGAACTCGATATTGTTTTAGCTTCACTGTTTGCCCCTTGCTGCCAACTGGTAAAATTTCATATGTTTTCAATAACTGCTGACGAAACATACTCATAACATATGATTCTTCCTTATTAAGTCTTTTCGACCTATTCTGAAGAAGCCAATTAAGCACATCGTTAGCTGCCACCTGCAACCCTTGAATTTCTTTAACTGCTCGCATGATGTTTTTTAATTTCTTCCCAAATTCGATCCGCCGACAACCGGGACGTACCTATAAATTTACTTTTGTAGTCCAACATTTTATTCATGTTTTTAACCCTCAAGTTAATCAAACTATCACACCTCTCCGGCAGATCCTTCTTAATTCGGTTCACCGAGATCTGCTCCGACACACCCTTAAAGGAAAACGGACATCCCTCCTCCTCTCCAAACAAATCTTTTTTAATGATTTGTCTGGCCCGCTTACTCATATAGCCGTGTAACTTATCAATTGACGACACTCCCACCCCCAAAGAAGGAACATTGACAGCCGCCGCTTCCAATACTGCCATGGAGCCCATATGAACCATTAATTCAGACAAACTCAATAATAAAGCTGACGCATGGGGATAAGCAGCACTAACAACATCAGTAAAAAAATGGTCGGCGTATTCCTTATACAAAGGATTATCCCACTGTTTTCTTCTGGATTTAATAACTAGTTTATACCCGAACTCATCACAATAATTTCTAAGCTCCTTTAATAACGTTTCTAATTTCTTCTGCGAGCGCCAACCCCAAACATAATAAGAATGGTGCTTTCTAATATTAGGGGCAAAAAAAGTAATTATTTTTTCATTAGACTTAATATTTAAAATTCGTCTGGCATTTTCCGGTTCTATATACCTATAAACGTCAGCCACCAAGTTTCCAACTATATAATATTTATCTGCCACGGCTGATAGCTCCGGTTTGATTTTAAATTCCAAATTTTTCCAAAAATCAGTGGCCACAAACTTACCCGTTAGATGCTTCATGGCCATATCTACGTCGGCACCATATTCTGTCTTCGCTGTTTCATAAATTGAATTCACAAAATGTTCCAGGCGCCAGGTAGAAATGTTATGCTCTTCTATTTCAGATAGTTGGTCACAATATTGCTTATATGCCGAAAGAAATAACACTGCCTGACAATTTGTTCTAATCAGGACATCCTTTATGTTGGCGGGATCAAATTCATGCAACTGTTCGGTGGATAGTTCGGGAAAAGTTCTCAATAAAGCATCCCCCGTTATGTTCTCATAAATTTTGCTATCTTTCTCCGGATGCCAATACAGAATAATCGGCTCTATTCCAAATCTATGGCTCTCCTTTATCAAAGATCCAAAAATCTTAAGATAACTAATTCCCCCCACCGCCAAAGCTACTCGCATATTTCAGTAACAACTGTTAATATTAACACCACCAACCAGCGTAACTTAGCTTTATAAAGAATTGCAAACGGCTTCTTTTTTCTTTATTTCTATTAACTATGTGTACTGTGGACGGTGTCATGTTTGGTGCCACCAACTTGTTACCAGAAGACATTAAAGACAAAGACATCCTCGAGGTAGGATCATACGACGTAAACGGCAGCCTAAAACCACTCCTGTCTATACACCAGCCCAAATCATATATCGGCGTAGACATAGAAGCCGGACCAAACGTAGACGAAGTTTGTAAAGCCGAAGAACTAGTAAAAAGATTTGGCAACAATCGTTTCGATGTTGTTATAGCCACCGAATTAATAGAGCATACTCGCTATTGGCGAGAAACAATATCAAACATCAAACAGGTTTGTAAACCGGAAGGTATCATATTAGTTACCACTAGATCCAAAGGTTTTCGCTATCACGGGTACCCAGATGATTACTGGCGTTATGAAATAAAAGACTTTCAGGCAATATTCTCTGACTGCGAAATAGTTAAAATGGGGTCAGACTCCAAAAAACCGGGGGTATTTATCAAAGTCATTAAACCCGCTAATTTCACCGAAAAAGACCTTTCATTAATCAAACTATATTCAATTGTTACCCGAACAAGAACACTTAATATCAGCACACAAGACATCAAAAAATTCCGCCGCCAATATTTATTGCGGACTAAAACTGTCTCTTATTTAAACAAAATAGCCGGAAATATTCTCAAGCCCTGGAGATAACATTAAATCAAATATGCTCCAGTATTTTTCGTGCTGAATGCTTTAGCGTCTCGAAAAAAGTCTTTCTTCTAGCAACGCCCTTGTCTGTCGTCCATTTTATACGCCCTCGATTGATAGCCAACGCTGGATCCTCTTCGCTTTGTATAACCACCGTACCGTCAGTCAGCTGCCAAACGGGCATTTTATTGTCATGACTTTCTTGGTCCTCAAGAGCGTTGCTCATTGCCTGTTTTATAAATATGAACAACATTATCTTTTATCTTCCAAACCCACTCTGGGTGCTTTTCTAGCCATTCTTTACGCAGATTTTCTATTTGCCCCCAAACACCTTTTCCCCACTTCTGATCACGGATAAAAGTATGGGCATCATCAATCAAAATTATATGCTGTGCCGCTTTAGAATGGTTTAAGATAGCCCTTAATTCAGGATCAACAGGAGCGGGACCCTCAATACCAGCCCCGTCTTTAGACGCTTGCCCGCCATGAGCATCTAGCCAAAAGACGCAAGGTTCGTCTATTTTACGCATTAAATCCTTCACAACAGAAGCGCTGTCTCCATACAATATCTCCACTCGATTATTACCGGCAAAACGCTCAACCGCCTTATCATAAAAAGGCTTGTGTAACTCTATGGAATAAACTTTTTCAAAAACCCTGCTGGCCGCCAAAGTCATGTCCCCCTTATAGGTGCCAGTCTCTACAAACACCCTAATTCCAGACTTCCGACCAATTTTCTTAACCATCCGCTGTTTATACAAATCAGGAGGAATGGTCGCCTTATTACCTAAAACATACCAATTAAACATTTTTTTTGGCTGGCCATTAGCGCGCCTCCATAATTTAATCGCTTTGTCTTTTACCGTTGTTTTCATGCGTTCCAGCATATCATTACCCCCAAACAAAAACAATTACCGGCCGGAGACTGAAATAAAAGGAGCTATTCTCGCCCTTAAACGCCTCTTTAGCCTGGACCACCGATAAGCCAACGAACTTCTTTTGATTGCATATTTTTTATAAGCTTCGCGATCACCAAAATGGTCAACGGCATATTTTGATGGCATTAAAGCCTGTAAACCGGCTTGTCTGATATAGGCCATTTTATTTGAATCAAGCTGGTAATTGTTTCTTTTAGCATAACGAATAAACTCCTCCCGATATACCGACGTCTTCTTTTTGCGATGATGGGTAAAATCAATATGATCAACCTGGCAACTGGCCAGAAAATTTTCATACCGCAAAGCATAACTGCCAATATAACCGGAAACATATCTCTTGCTTCTTCTTGCCCGCTCCGCTGCTCGAATTTCCATTTGGCTTCTATTGCCGCCGCCTTCGATCACTTCACTTAAAAAATCCTTGCGCCAGATAGATGGTTGAAAATTAAGATGCCAGCGATATCTTTTGTCGTAGGGGTACCACCCTTTCTTATCGTCCGGTATCACAACCGGCAACCCGCGAACCTTTAAAAACTTATAATAATTCCTGGTGGGAGGAGAAAGCTGCAAACGTCCCAACTCCGGCGCTTGCTTCATCACCTCAAAATATTTATCTAGCTCCACTTTTTGCTCGCCAACAGTCACATGATCATCGCACATCATCACAAAAATATCTTCCGGAATATTTTCTAGTAAAATCTTTAAATTCGCCTCCCATCCTAAATCTTTCTCTAAATTTATTACTTTTACATTACCACCAAGTCCATGGGGCTCCTTTTTGTCTGTCGCTAGATAAAATTCATCAAAGTAATTAGCTTTGTTTAGCTCTTTATAAAACACCGGTACAACTTCGTATAACTTTGCCGGCGATTGCAAGACTACAATTTTCCTCATTTAAGTTCCCGTCAAATAATAAAACCAGTGACGCAGCCACCCCGTTAAATACCAAGTCATCTTACTATTTTCTTTTTTGCTTTTAATAGAAGTTTCTCCGGGTTTAATCCAGATATATTGTCCCGACTCAAACTGTCCTCTCAAAGTTCCGTCCTTGCCGCTAACCCACCTTAAATTGTTTGGGCCAAAAAATTCTAAGCTCCCCTTATTATTCTTCTGCGCGTAAACCCTGTACTGTTCATACCCTGACCACAACCGGGCCGGATCATTGTCGCTAATGCCCAGCATCCCAAAAAATTCCTTTCTTACAAAAACCCCGTTCAAATCATTAGCCGCCGCCAACTCATATCCTTTTTCTCTACCCAATCGCGCCAACGCCCGTAAACTCGATCCGCGATCCGAATGGAAATCAATTTCTACCGGTATCGTTTTATCATATTCAATAACCATCACTCGCGGCTTATATTCGACCATCGCTTGCCAAATATCATACTCGGCGCCATCCACATCCATTGAAAGCAAATCAAAATCTTTCGGAATGCCAGTCTCTCGAAAAATCTGATCTAATGCGTTCTCACCTTTGGTCCCCACCCACTTATTGAAGCACACAATCTTCTTATTATTCTTGTAACGGCGCCGTAAAGCCTCAAAACTATCGTGCCAAGGTATCCTCAAGCCCAAATTAACATCCCGTGCCGCTTCTATCTGCACACCAAACCACCCCTGCTTATTTATCCAATACCAGGTATTGCTTCGATGCTTGCCGTCAGCCGCCCCAAACTCCGCACACCACTTATTTTTTATACCTATTGTTTCAAACAACTTTTGCAGTATCCTGTCTTCGCCCCTTTGAGAGGTATAGTTGGCAACAGTTTCATCAAAAGCTATCCGGCTCAGCCAATCATTCGGTTTTGCTTCGCTGTTATGCATTAAAATAGTCTATCAAAATATGTAAAGTAACAAAAGCTATTTAATTGGCAAATTGTTCTCCAACCGCCATTGCAAATAATTTCGTACCTCACTTTTGGAAGCAGCTCGATCATCTTCAATAACTTGCTTATTAGCATCTAAACTGGCCGCTGGCTTAGCAACTAACAAATAATGCCCAGCAGAAAGTTCTTCTCGCTTCAATATTTCATATTCAAACAAACGGTAAGAAAATACTTCACCTACACTCATATTTTGATAATTAGCAATGCTCTTCGCTTCAGTAGAACCAAAAAGAATAGCCACATCACCCGGCTCAAGGCGAGCACCGCTAAATAAACCACGATAGTTATAAAGAATTTGTAACTTCACGCCCTCGGGAAAAAGCTCAGTCACTGGTAAATTAGTTAACACCCAATCATTTGGTTGAACATAACGGCTAGTTACTTCACGAGTAGCCAATAAAAAATTATCGTACGACCATAATTTATCACGTCCGACCTCCCGTAAAACCGTTGGGGCAAAAGAATGTAGGGAAACTAACCTTGTTTGTACAACCGGCACAAAAAACAACAAAGAAATAAACAAACTTATAAAGACCGGCAATTTCCATTTTTGATAATACAAAACTATTATCATCCCCGATGTCACACCTGCTGCCGCGGCAATTGCCAGATAGTTTAAGGAATTAAGCACTAAGTGATAACTAGCCTGCCCCAGAATAATAATCGATGCTGCCGTCAAAAATATCGCTCTTGTGTCGCTGTTCTTCTTTGAACCTAAAATAATAGCAATATTCACTAACATTATGGGCAAAATCCATATCATTAAGTGGCTGGCAAAATGCGTGCTCCCCACAGAAGCCGCTAATAACCAAGCTGCAACCAACACAAAAGACATCCACACCAAATACTGCTGCTGGATAGCCAGACTGTGCCGCCGCACAAAATTAGAAAATATTGAGATTAATCCGATTGGCAGCAAGCTGAACCCCTGTAGCGGTATAAACATGGTGCTCCCAAAAAAACCAAGCTGGAGAATATATTGTTTTATGCTTAGAACGGAAGCGTTTTCTCCATAAGAGCCAACCAGAACCCATAAAGTTTTCCATTGGCCAGGATCCAGCTTACCACCCAAATACACTAACAAAAAAAGCACTGGTATAAACCAGCCTAAAATACAGGCCAGAAAGGCTTTTATGGCATATTCTCGTGAAATTCCTTTTGTTCTCCACCTCACAAACAAGAGTTCTGTGATGGCAATGCCAAGTGCCGCCGGAATGCCCAAGCTTATAAAAGATAATGGAGCTAATGCCACTGAACAACTGCTTAAAAACAGCCAAACTAAACCACGCCATCCGCGGGGGTTATGCCAAAACCATATTAAAAATATTATGGCTAAGACAGACCAAATATATGCCCATTGCAAAAACATTTTTATATTCAGGAAAAGAATGTTAAATATCGGATCATATAGCAGGAACAACAGGAACACCGGTGCATAGCGCACCAGTCCCGGCTCACACCATTTCAACAACTCCCGTAAAAACAAGAAGCTAATAACCATAGTCAGTATCAATTGGGCAATGACAACCCAGGTAAAACTAAAAATATTTACATCCAAAAATTTCACTATTGCCCCATATAAGAAGGCGGGCACTTGGTGTGTCCAAAAGAGAATATCGATTCCGGGCGTACTATTCACAAAAAAAGGAAGGCGCGGAATTCCACTTAATGCCACTTCCCTGCCCGCCGCCAGCAAAAAATAGGTATCGCGGTCTATAGAAGCACTAACCACGCCATATAACAGCTGGAAAACACTAGCAAGCACACCTATTATTAGCAAACCAATACTCACTATACGTATATTATTTTTTTGTTGCCCAAGATTAGACATAGTGTAATATCATATCAGAGCGCGCCGCAGCGCACAAAGCCATAAACTGCTAATATCCATGGACGTATTAACAAGACAGCCAACCAAAACAGAGAAACAGTCAACTGCTATCAGGAGTTTCGACAACGATCAGCCTGCACAACCAAAGCCATACATCATCGCAGTATTACCGGCCTTCAACGCCGAGCAAACACTGGCCAAAACATACAAAGCCATACCAAAAACCCATGTTCATGAAGTGATTTTGGTAGACGATGCCAGTAGTGATAATACGGTCAAGGTTGCTGAAACAATAGACGGGTTAAAGGTCGTGAAACATCGGCAGAACAAGGGCTATGGCGGAAACCAGAAAACCTGTTACAAGGAAGCCTTGCAGCATGGAGCGGATATTGTGGTAATGATACACCCTGATTTTCAGTATGATCCGCGCTATGTGCCGCAAATGATCAAGCCAATTTTACATCAGGAAGCCGATTTTGTTATTGGTTCAAGATTTTTAAAACAAGACCCGCGAGAATTCGGCATGGTTTGGTGGCGATATTGGGGCAACAGGCTGCTCACCTTTCTACAAAATAAAATTTTGGGAATATCGCTGTCAGAATGTCACTCCGGTTACCGGGCCTACTCAAAACAACTCTTAGAGTCGCTGCCTTTCGAAGAGTTCTCTGACAGCTTCGTCTTTGACTCGGAAATGATTGCCTCCGCCGCCCGCCAAAAATTCCGTTTTGCCGAAGCGGCCATCCCCTGCCGCTATACAAACGAATCGTCGTCTATCCCTTTTGCATCATCAGTTAAATATGGCCTGTCAACTCTTAAAACCCTTAAGCCCAGCGGCAGCCTGTCGCCTCAAAAATGTCCCATTTGCAGCCACAAAACAAAACTGTTTCAAAAAGGAAATATTAAACCAAGCGTTTTCTTCAAACAGCACCAATACCGCATCTCTATTGAAGACACAAATAAGCAATTGCCAATTTACCGCTGCCCCTCATGCTCTCATGGATTCACGCCCCTCAACAACAGCTTTGAACAGCTCTCTCATCTCTATAAATACGCACCCTTAGACACAGTCTATCTATCAGAAAAAGTTACCAGACAAAAAACAGCGCGTAAAATCCTAAGCAGGATTTCAGCCAATAAAAAACCGGGGCACCTTCTTGATATAGGGGCTGGGCCAGGCTTCTTCTTAAATGAAGCAAAAAAGCAGGGATGGCGGGTTACCGGTATCGAGCCTTCAATTGCCTCAGCCTCTTATGCCGAAGCTGAATTTGGCTTAACAAATATTCAAACTGATAACAACGCTCTCGCTAAATTAGATAGCGCCAGTTTTGATGTTATAGCTATGCTAGACGTTATTGAACACCATCCCGAACCCCAAAAATTAATTTCTCAAGCAGCGCGCTTACTAAAACCTGATGGCTTATTTGTGCTAACTACTCCTCGCTTTGATAGTTTGTTGGCTAAAATGATGGGACGTTCATGGTACTGCATTTTTCCTTCTCATCTTCACTATTTTTCCCGAAAGTCCCTGGCTGTCCTCTTGAAAAAACACAATCTCTCCATCATTAAAGCCACCTCGCACACCCGCTATTTTAGCCTAAGTTACCTTCTCTACCGCGCGAGCAAGCATCTAAACGCTAAACCTTCCACACCAAACAACCTGCTTAAAGGAAAATTTGTTATTCCAATCAACTTGCTCGACGAGCAAGAAATTTACGCGGCGAAAAACAGAGCAAATTAGCCGTTATTTTGCGGCGCGGTATTAATAGCCAATCGCCCAGTGTAGTCCACTCTGTTTAATAGAAGATTAATGCCTTTCTCCTTAAAATATTCGTCAACTGCATCCCGTGCACCGGTGAAATGCCCGTAATCATCAATGATTAGAATGCCATTTTGTACAAGCAGCGGGAAAAGATGTTCCAATTCATGTTTAGTAGACTCATACCAGTCCGTATCTAAACGCAAAAGAGCAATTTTTGGTGGGGCTAATCGTGGTAAAGTCTCTTCCACTGGACCGGCAACAATAACAAAATTTTCCTCGGGATATCCCGTAGTCGACAAGTTTCGCTGCACATCTTCAAGGGGAGCATAAGCATATTCGTTATAGTCACCGCGAGCTTGCGTCTTCCATAGGGAAGTTGCCGGCAGATTGTCAGATATCCTTGCATCACGGTCAGTTGGAGTAGTCATCCCCTTAAATGTGTCAAATAGGTGTATACGCCTATCAGTTACGCCAAGTTCTTTAAGAGTTTTAGCCACCAGCATCACACTTCCTCCCCTCCACACCCCGCACTCGACAAAATCACCAGGAAGATGCTGAACAATAATATATTTTGTGGCCTGGTATAGGGCATACATTCGCTCTACAGAAGTCATTGTGTAAGGACGGCATTCTTTATATATGCGCTGAAAAGCAGGATCCATGTCTTTTGGCAATCCCATAAATAAAGTTACCTCTCCCCTTTCACCGCCGATTGACAACTCTTTACCAAACAACCCGACCGTGTTTTCTATCCCTTTTAGAGTAGTTTTAATTATGTAGTCTTTTATAATCGGCATACTAATAAAGTACTTGGCGGTTTAATTCGCCCTATGAAGCTCCCGCACATTTTTAGATTGGCGGTATTTACTTTTATAATACCATTCTATGGTCCTTTTGAGCCCTTCTTTAAAACTTGTTAGTGCTTCAAAATCAAAATATTTTTTAGCCAGGCTAACATCAAGCTTGCGCCTTGGTTGGCCATCCGGCTTACTGTCGTCCCAAACTATAGAGCCTTTGAAACCAGTTAATTCAGCAATCAACTCCGCTAAATCCTTAATTGAAATTTCATATCCCGACCCTATATTAACTGGCTCCTGGCCATCATATTTTTCCGTCGCTGAAACAATGGCTTGGGCACAGTCTTCTACGTATAAGAATTCTCTAGTTGGGTTTCCGGTGCCCCAAACAGTCACCATTGGGAAACCCTTATCCACCGCTTCTGAAAATTTTCTGATTAATGCAGGCATAACATGTGATGACTGCAAGTCAAAATTGTCTTTAGGGCCATATAAATTAACCGGCATTAAAAATATGCTGTTAAAATCATACTGCTGCCGATAGGCTTGGCTCTGCACCAATAACATCTTTTTTGCCAGGCCATAAGGAGCATTAGTCTCTTCCGGGTATCCATTCCAGAGGTCATCTTCCCTAAAGGGTACTGGCGCGAACTTTGGATAACAACATATAGTGCCCAGCGCCACAAACTTTTCAACGCCGCGCAACCGCGCTTCTTCCATCAACTGGGCTCCCATCATCAAATTGTCATAATAAAACCGTCCCGGAAATTCTTTATTAGCGCCAATCCCACCAACAACGGCTGCCAAGTGTAGAACTATATCCGGATTGCTGTCATTATAGGCCTTGCGTACATCACTCAAATCAACCAGATCATAGTCTTTCTTGCGAGGGACAAATATATCATTAACCCCCATAGCTTTTAGCTTATCTACAACATAAGACCCCAAAAATCCACCCCCGCCAGTCACCATAATTTTCTTTTTACTCAAATCTATTGCCATTTTTTTAGTATATCCTGACTACAAATAAGCACACAAATAGATACCACCTCATATTACTTATTTCTATAAATTTTGGTAGGTCAAATAAACAACCTCTGATATACTCAAAATCATGGCAAGCCCCGCTATTTTATTTCAAAAACTGCTCTCGTTAGTCTCAAAAAACAGAACCGGGTTGTTAATTATTACCGGAGCCTGGCTGTTTTTTTTCTTTCCAATAATCTCCGGACAAAGGTTCTACTTCCTCGACGATCTAAAAATAATTTACTACCCCCTGGAAACCGTTTACGCGCGGTTTCAGCATTCTTGGCAGCTACCGGTCTGGAGCAACCTGTTCGGCTTCGGTCAGCCGCTAATGGCCTGGGGGCAACTCGGCTTCTTCACGCCCCTCCATTTGTTCATGCGCGCCCTTTATATCCCACCGCTCATCTTGCTGCAAATATCAGTCGTAACATATTTTCTCATTGGCCTTACCGGTTTTTATGTTTTCTTGAGAAAGTTTAACCTATCCCAACTTTCATCCGCCCTCGGCGCTATTGTCTTCACCTTTTCCGGTTTTAATATCGGCCATCTCAACCACGTTAACTTCTATACCGGCGTCATGCTACTGCCTTGGCTACTGGTCGCCATCAAATCTTTTCTTGACCGCCCCCGCCGCCGCGCCGCCGCCGCCATGGCTCTGATCGCCACTGCCATGACGATGTCCGCCCAACCACAAGTAGTTTTATATAGCTTCATCATCGCTGCCACTGTCGGCCTAGCCTTGTTCTTCGCTAACCTAAAAAGCAATTTAACAATTCAGCAATTTAACAATTCAATCATAAAATACACATCACTAGTCATAGTATATACTCTTATCTCCGCCCTTCTCGCCTTATCTCTCTCTTCCTTCTCCATCCTCCCTTTAAAAGAATTTATCCCCTTCACCGAACGCAACGCCGACCTGCCTGAAACAGAACTCTTTGATTTTAGTTATCCTCCGGCTCACGCCATCACATTAGTCGCGCCTTACTTCTTCGGCGACCACGCCCGTTACTGGGGCGCCAAAGGCTTTCAGGAACTGGCCGCGTTCACCGGTATTATCCCGTTACTGCTGACAGCCGTTTCCTTATTCTACTGGCGCGACCATAAACAGCTGCGTATTGCCGCCCTTATCCTGTTTTTATCGGGTATCGCACTTGCCCTGGGTCAATATTCGCCCGTTTATCGATATCTTGTCGAACACCGTTACCTAACCACCCTTAGCGTCGCTGGCCGCTTCGTCTACTTCGTTGATTTTGCCGTCGCCATTTTAGCTGCCCTGGGATTTGAATCACTGACAAAAAAACCCAAACGTACTCCTCTTGCTGTTTTGCTCTCTGCCTTCATAGTCCTTTTAATTTTCCTGCCTTTTCTGTTATCCCTGCACGACCCAACTATCACCGCACGCCTTATCAGTCTTCTTAAAACCTACAACTGGCAGCTCGTAATTGCCCTGATCGGCCTGATCGTTTTCTTGCTTGGAATTTTTATCCATCGTTTCCCCCGCGCCGCTAACCTCTGGCCGCCGGCCCTGGTTATAACGGCGTCTTTTTCTCTAGTCGCTTATGGCTTCGCCTATAATCCAACGACGCTGCCTTCTTTAGCCGTCCGGTCGCCGCTGGCCTCACCTCTTGAACAATACACTCTGGATAACGCCGTCCCGCCACGCCTTTACAGTCGCGACACCATCTTAACAGACGCCAACAAGTACACTATCAAACCAACTTCGCTTTTATCTCCGGATTTTTCCGCTTACCAGCCTATTATTGTCCATAATACAAATAATCCTTGTTTTTCAGCCCCCATGTACGCACCGCCTAACGCTGACGGCAACATAGAAATTGCGTTAAGCCAAACAGTTACCGGACCACCTGTAGCCACGCAAACAATTACCGCCTACAATATCTCACAAGTTCACGATCAAACATTTTGTTTTAACGTAAGCCTCCCCTCTCCCGATGCCACTTATTATCTTTCCTTTAAATCCCAAACAGATAACGGCATCAGCCTTTACACTTATTCCACTTCCACCGCCAAATCAGCCTATTTTGTCCGCGTCGCCAACCCCACCACCGAACAAATCGAACAGTCGCAGAAGTATAACCGTCTGGAAGTCGCCGAAACTTCTTCCGCGCAAACCGACCCCGAAAATCTTATCTTTGCCCGACACTTACAAGCCACTGCCAATACCAGCAGCGCCCGCTGGATTGGCGCTCTATCCATCCGGCCTTATCGGGAATTCATCGAAACATTCTTTGCCAACGACAACGATCAACCCTTCGATGGCGAGGGCTTACACGCCATCCAGCGCCATCGCAAAACCCTAGACCTGGCCGGCGTCACTCATTTGGCCCAAATAGTTCCGCCGCAGGGCCAAGACAATATGCCGGCCAATAACTTTCAGTTAACAGACAGTGTCGACACTAACATCGGTTCCGCCAATCTCTACATCAACCCCCAAGCCTTTCCCAAAGCCTTTCTGGTACCAAACGCGATTTTTCAGCCGGCCGATGACGAAGCGCGCGCCGCCATGACGCAAAACAATTTCAATCCCGCGGAATTGATATATGTCTCCGGCCCGAAGCCTCCCGCCGACGACACGCTCAATAATCCGCCCGTTATCGGCACTGCTACTATTACTGATTACGGCGACGGCGAAGCTACCGTTAACGTGGATACGCAAAATGCCGCCTGGCTGGTGGTCACCGACAGCACCCTGCCTATGTGGCAAACTACCATAGACGGCCAACCGGCGCCGTACTACGTCGCCGATACCGTGTTTAAAACCGCCTACGTTCCCGCCGGCAACCACACGGTAACTTTCCGCTACCACTCGCCCGCAATCGCCCAAGCCAAAATTATCACACTCGTTGCTTTAATATTGGTTTTTTGCCTTATAATCTACCCCGTATCAGCCCATGCGCGATCCAGTCTTTCATAGTTCCGCGCTAAAACCCACATCGATAATAACCGCGTCATTTGCTGTTATTATTTGCCTGGTTATCGTCTTTATCTCCGCGCGCTTTGTTTTGGCTTTCCTTGCAGCGCCGTCCAATCTTACCGATCAATCACTCGCCGTTCTCCCTGGCTCCGAACATACCTTCGACGCCCACGACACAATCACACAAAGTTTCCTGGTCACACGTCAGCCTATCTCGGGCATCGCCGTCCAAATCAAGCCGGACACTGCCGGTGATAAAAATATTAACGGAACTTTTACCGTCAAGTCTTCGTCAGGAACCATAGTCGTCAGCCGCACCGATAACATACAAAATTTTCTTATTACTTCGCAATCGAATCAACCGGCTCTTAATGAACAGTCGTTGACACCCGGCCGCTGGTTGTTATTCCGATTTGAACCGGTTTCTCTAAAAACCGGTACTACCTCCCAATTTTCCTTACGAACGGATGCCGAAGGATTACTACTTCCATCGGAAATTGATGCCACAAAATACACCGACGGCAGTATATCCGTTAATGGCCGCGTAAAACCCAATAGCTTAAGCTTCCGCACTTATTACCGCGCCTCTTTTCTGCAACGGCTTCAATCTTTGATATTCGAACAATCACGCCTATACGACATCGTACTCATTGTTTTTCTAGCTCTGGTTGCTATCGAATCACTTTTAATAGCCAGACAAATTAAAAGTCACCGCCTCCTGTCATCTCCGCCTATTTTATTATTTATTATCCTGGCTTTGTTTTTCTCCTTACCGGTATATCAAAACGCAACCAATTGGGGGACATGGGACTGGACCGAAGCGGCCAGTCATTACAGCGCCGCCCGGCACAGCTTAGCGGCCGGACAATTCCCCCTCTGGAATCCCTACTTTTGCGGCGGCTCGCCCAGTTGGGGCAATCCACAAACTTATTGGCCATCCCTAACCTTCCTTCTCACTATTGTTTTCGGAGATATAATCGGTTCTAAAATAGCCATTACCACATACCTAGCACTTGGGCTTATAGGATCATATTTACTCTCTCTCCAATTAAAGCTAAGTAAAGCATCCGCCCTGATTCCAGCAATTATATTTATGGGCAATGGCTTCGTCTCTAGTCATCTTGCCGCCGGACAACTCCTCTGGCTATCAGTGGCCTGGGTCCCCTGGGTTTTTTATTACTTTCTCCGCTCTTTCAGGAAACGCCGATATATTATTATGTCGGTAATATTTTTACTTCTTATTTTACTGGAAGGCCGCGTGCATCTAGTAACCTATATATCTCTTTTTATAATCTTATTTTCTGCTCTTGTTGCTATCTTTCTCTCACCCCTAAGATCAACCATCATTCGCAACACTTGTATATTTTTTATTCTAACCCTCTCCCTGGGTGCTATAAAAATTTTGCCTATCCTGGATTTTCTCCGCTATGTCAGCGGAGCACTCGCAAAAAACAACGGCACTCCCTGGCTTCATGTACCCACCGTCCTCCTCGACCGACATATTGATTTATATTATTTCCTGCCTTGGCTGGAACAACCTTGGCACGAATACTCCTCCTATATCGGTTGGTTTCCGCTAATATTAGCGCTTGCCGGTTTAACCGCCATCCTTCAAGTACGCCGCCGTCTTCTCTTTTTCCTTTTTATCATATCCGGTCTCTCCTTTTTGCTTATTGTAACCGCCCCTGCCAGTCATAGCTTTATTGATTTTTTCCCCGTACTCAACCAACTCCGCAACTCCGGCAGAGCAATGATTATGGTTGTCCTCGCCCTTTCTCTTCTGGCGGCCATGGGCACCCAAACCATTATCAATCGTTTCTTACCAATTGCTTTTAGACCCGCCGTTACTACAATTGTTGCAGGTATAATATTCATAGATCTTAGTCTGACAGCGGCATATCCATGGCAGCAGATATTTAGTCTGCCCCCTATAACCGCCAGCCCCTATGGCAATACCTTCACCCAAGAAGAAAACAGAAATGACATCAGCTATCATACCGTCAACGCAGGCGACGGTGCCGCCAATCAGTGCCCGGCGCATCTTCAACTCTGGCAATCTAACGCCTCCATAACCGGACACCAAAACGAGCGATACCGCGGCGAATTATTCGCGCAAAACGGCAGCGGTATTACATTAATACAATACACCCCCAACAAAATTACCTTCAAAGTAAACTCAATTACACCGGACAACGGCCAAGATACGATCATTGTCAACCAAAAATACGCCGCCGGTTGGCGCGCGTCGAATCGTTCAGTTTTCGCCCAAAACTTCCGCCCCGCATTTTATATATCCGCCGCGGATATCGGACAAACAATCACTATAAAGTTTCTGCCAAACTCTTTTATTTGGGGCAGTCTCATCAGTTTAGTATCTGCCATCACAATCCTGATCGTACTTTCAAAAGTTGAATAGTTACCTAAACCTACGTTTGCTTGTCATTAACCCTATAACCAGTCCAACCGTTGCGATGACTATAGCTATGCCGACCCCTATTCCCCGCGCTCTATATCTCATCTTTATTTGTCCCTCTCCCGCCGGCACCTTCGCTGCCAGCCGCCCCTTGTCGTTCAACGCGGGCGCGCCATTAACCGTCCAACCAAACCCAAAGTTCTCGTTAAAAACAACTATCGATTCCTCCTCCGCCCGGTAATCAACATCAAAACCATTTGGCGACCAACCGCTAACCCTGGCTTCCCCACCTCCTTTTATTTCCGCGAATTGTGCCTTAGCGTTAGCTTCCGCGCTCACTACCGCCGGAGAAGGGTTCAGCGGGGGGCAATAATCAAGCCAGCCGTAACCCTGCTCCACTAACGCGGAAAAACGCGTGTATTCCCTACCGCCCCGACCTTCGGGATATCTCGCTCGGCTATACGCAATCGGGTTAACAAGTACCGGCATCTTCTCTCGCACGGCATCCATAGTAAACGCCTGCGTAGACACAGGGTAAGACAAAGTAAATAAATCTATCGCCGCCAACCCGATCATCGCTGCCGGTATCCACCACAACCACCGGCGACTACCCAACACATCCAGCCCTTTGCCCGCCAATAACGCCAGCGGTATTACACCCACAAGAACCAACCGGGAAACATTCGAACGGGGTAAAAACTCTAACTTTGCCAGCGCCGCTCCCGCCAACGGACCAAGCGTGGACACTGTAATTGTAATTACCACACCAATCACCAGCAGCCGCGTTATCCGATCCCGCCGCCAACCCAATAGCGCCACTATCGCCAATACAACTATCACCGGACCAACATAAGCCCCATACTCATGCCAGCCTATACCCTGGTTATAAAAAACATTGGCACCATGCCAGTTGCGTCCTAAAAATATTTTTCCTAAATAACGCCAAGTATAACTGGACTGCGTGTAGGCCCCTTGATGAACTCCGCTCATCCAAAACAAAGCCGGCACCAATTTGAACGCCGACAGGCCCAACGCCCAAACACTGCTTACCACTGTTACTAATAATGCTCTTACCTTTCGTCTTGCCACCAATACCAAAAAGAGCAAAATAAAACCCGTGTACATTAGAGGATAAATACCCCCCTAGTAAAACATCAGAGCCAGAAAGATACCGGTGAGAAGAGAATAATAGTTAAAATTTCCAATTTTCAATGACCAATTTTCATTGAATTTCCAATGACCAATTTTCAAACCAACGCCGCCCCTGTCTATTTTTTGTGCCTTGGTATTTCTATGAAAATTGAAAATTGGCGTAGGCCTTATACCAGCCCCACAACACCCAGGGAATCCAAGCATAAGCAAAAGCGATATAAACATGCCCCTCCACCAAACGCAAAACAAAAGCGCTACCCGCTACCACCGTTAAAGACGCTAAAAAAGCACCGAGGGGCGTCAAGCGCGCCGCCTTTCCCAGGATTATCATTCCCATTGCCAGAACTATTATTGAAAACAAAATCCCCATTTTAAAACCCGTCAGTGTTCCTGCTAACAGCACAAATAAAAAAGGCAGAGAAAAAATGGAATTTTCCGGATTCGCCAATCCCGCGCCGCCGCCGCAAGCAAGAGGATTCCACAACGGCAGCTGACGATAATTTAAGATAGCAATACGATAAGAGTCCTGTACCGCTTTATTCAAATCCCAATCCGCTATTCCCAACTTACCAGTCGAGTACCAAAACCCCAGCACTCCTAACGGAAACAGAACCGCCGCCGCCACTAACACTGCTATCCAACGCCAACGTCCAGACTGAATTCGCGATACCAGAAACATTGCTAGTAAAACTGCTATCCCCGCCAGCAATCCTTGGCGCACACCTTCATCTACAAAAGCAGTATGACGCAAAGAAAAAGCAAGGTTATAATTTAATGATTTTCCATCATATAATTTTTCCAGTTGACCAGACAATAACCGACAAATAACACCGCTACAAAAACAAACAACAACACCTTAACCACCAACACCACGCCGCTTTTTTTAATCAACCGATTCATCATTCCCTAACTCCGCTAAAATCACAGCGCAACTCCCCGCCGCATACTTCGTAGAAAGTTGAATTAGTCGGATTAACATAGCGATAATAATAATTTCGCCCCTGCTCTTCATCAAATCCCGCCTTATCATCATGGTGGTTCTCCAATCGCGCCCGCACAAACCATCCTGTCGCGCCTACCTCGTCCTTCATTACCACGACGTAATCATGTGGACTGGCATTAAATTTCAGCGGGTAAGTTTCGTACTTGTTAAAATACTGCTCCAACTCAATTTTGTCAGACGCCACCTCGTCCCGCCGAATATTATCCCGCTGCTCTCGCCGCGCGAATCGTAACGCCGGCAGCAAAAAAACGACCAACATTATTGCCGCCGCGATCACTGCCAAAAGCTCTCTTCGGTAAACTTTATCCATATCCTATTTTAGGTACTATATACTAAAATACTATATATAAAACATAAGATCCTAAATACCCATCCCCTATGATATCCGCCCGGCAACTCGTCCTTATCGTTCTGCTGCTTACCGCTATATTACTGCCTCGCGTCTTTAACCTCGACGTTTTTCGTACCCCCGACGAAGACCGCTGGATCTCTCGTACAGCCAGCTTCACCCGCGAACTCTCCTTCGGCCGCCTGGATCGATTATTATGGTCGCCCACTCCCGGCACTACCACCCATTGGCTGGGCGCTCTTACTGTCAGATTCAACGACTGGCAGACAAAAAAACTACCGCTCGCCCTCGGCCAAGCTTTGCTAATCGCTCTGGCCGGATATCTCGCTTGGCGACTGTGGGGGAAAACAACGGCATTTTTTCTCACCCTGCTCCTGGCATTAAATCCTCACCTGATTGCCCAAGCCCGCGTTTACGGCACAGACGGTCTTCTGCCCGTCCTCATCATCATCTCCTTCCTCTCACTGTGGCTGTGGCAAAAAACCAATGCCAACCGATACTTATTCCTATCCGGTTTCGCGTCAGCCGCTGCCGTCTTATCAAAACTCCCCGGACTAATTATCGTCCCCCTATTATTGATAGCAATTGCGCTTTATTTAATACCCCAAAAAGGTACCGTAAAACACAAAATACAAAATACCATATACAAAACACTGCTTTGGCTCTTAGCCTTCTTGGTCGGAGCCATTCTTATTCTCCCCTCCTTAGCTATCACCCCTGCCGCCGTCATCGATAACATCCTGGAAACCTTTCGCTCCGAAGGTTACACTACCCTCCACGCTTATGGCTCCAACTATTACCCTCGCGTACTCCTGTTTTTCTCCACGCCGCTTGAACTGCTGTCAGTCTTTTTAATCCCCGTAGCCCTATTAATACATCGCCGCTCAAAGTCTTCACCTCCCCCCACCCGTCATCTCCTCTGGCTGCTGGCTACCGCCGCTTTCTTTTATTTGGCAATGTCGCTGGGAGATAAAAAAGGCTACCGCTACTTGGTACCCGTCTTTTCCCTGCTCGATGTCGCTTTGGCGATAACTGTCGCCTGGCTGATAACCGCGCTGGTCAACCGGAAAGTACGCCGCGCCGCTACCATTGCTTTGGGAATTTTTGCCGCTCTTTTCACAATCCAACTGCTCGACATTATAAATATATACCCGCACGTTTTAGCCTACACGAACCCGATCACACGCAACCGGATAGGGGAGATGCAATACGGCTGGGGTGAAGGGCTGGACGAAGCGGCCGCTTATCTTAACGCCAAACCGAATGCTTCCGAGCTTACCGTCGCCTCTTACTACCCCAACGAATTCGGACACTATTTCATTGGCGAAACCAAGCCGGCTCATCAGCACGACCAAAATTGCGACTACGTCGTCATCTACCGCGCCATGTTCGGCCGCGGCCTTAACGAATGGGAAACCGATATAATCAACCAATATCGCCGGCAAACTCCGGAAAAAATCATTTCTTACCGCAACGTTCCCTTCGTTTGGATTTACAATACAACCCCTCCTAATCCGCCGGCAAAACCCTAAAATACTCCAACTCCGGACACGCCTCGTCCGCTGTCACGCCTTCCCCCTCTTTTCGATAATGCGCCAGCCACTCGGCCTGCGAGATTCTTTCCTCCGACACCACCTTAATATCGTCGTGTTCGTGTGAGATATATTGCAGCATATTAAGAATATGAGGACTCTCTGAAGACACTCCTCCTATACCCCCAACACATTCAACTAACGGACGAGGATCGACTAACGAATACGCGTTTTCATGATAATGAACCAAAGCAAACTCCGCCGTGCTACCCCCGGTTTTCTTAAAAGGCAAAACAACACCGACAACAAAAACGGCAGCTAACACCAACGCCGCGCCTACCCCCAACCATCTCTGCCATCTTATTGAAACCTTCATCCAACTCGCTAAATTTGCCATTCCCACACCCGCCAATAACCAAAAAATCAAAACGAACATAACAAAATACCTAGGACTATACTGCGGCACCAGAGACAACATCAAGAGTATATTCACGCCCGCCGCCGACAAGATCGCCAAACCCAATCGCCACGTTTTTTTATTTATCACAGCCGCTAACGCCATCACCCCGATCAAAAACGCGACCACTGCCGTCACCCATCCCGACCACAACTGCCCCAAATACCGCGCCACGAAAGCGCTTCCCGATACATACAACGGAAATATATCCTTCATATCTATTATTCTGTCCGCCAAAAGACGAGCCACCTGATTAGACTGTCCCTGATCTTCCGTCCACAACCGCATTACCGCAAACTGCGTGCTAAAACCCGCCCAAAAACCAATCAATGCCAATAATAACACTATTACCCCGCGCCCCAACGCCTCTTTGGTCGCCAGCCAAAACCTAAAACGCCCAATGGCGTAGATCGCCGCGCCGACGATAATCCCCGCCAAAGTCGGCAGAAACAATACGTGTGTTTCCATCCCGAGCCCGGCCACCAAACCGACCCACAGCCATTTCCAACGCCGGTTACTAACCGCAAAATACAATATCAATACCGTAAACAGCGGCAATAAAGTAATAGCCCATCCCAAACGTTGATAAGTTAAATATATTGGATTAAAAAACAACAAAGCGAGCATAAAAGGCAACGCCGCCTCCCCAAACATTTTTTTAAAAGTCGGTACGGCTAACAAAAAAGTTACCAACGCGGCCAGCAGCGTCAGAACGCGCGGCGCCAAAGCGGTATAACCGAAAATCAGCACCAAAGGAATACGCGCGTAATCAATCAGCGGTCATATATACGACCGCTCTCCTTGAACTGTAATCAACGATTCTGCGTGTAAAATCTCATAAACATTTTCCCCCTCCGATCCCTCGTCTCCCATCAAACCGGGCACCGAACCCAAATACAGACTGTTCACAACCACAAACAATCCCAACATTACCACTAACCACACTCGGATCTTTTTTTCCATACCCTTATTATGACAGTTATTGCGCAGCGCATAAACACCTAAAACGCACATACTTTCGCTTCAACCAGATATGATATACTCCCAACCATGAGCCTCAAAACTTTCTCCGCCTGGACGATATTTTTAACTGCTCTGGTTGTCACCGTCAGTATAACTTATTCAATCACCGCCTCCGCCGTCCGCGTAGCCCTTTCTAACAAGCAACCGATAGTCGAGGCTGCCCTGCCCGCTATTCTAGCCGCCATTGCTGTTTTACTCGGCTCTTTTTTATTGTCTTACCTGCCCGCGCGCAAACGTTGGTTGGCGGCCAGTCTTTTATTGACTATAGTCATCCCCTTAGCCTTAAGCGGTTTTTGGTTTTCCAATCACGCCCTGGGGATTTCCGACTGGGATTATTACTTCTCCTACCACACTTACGTTCGCAACATAGTCTTGAACTACCACCAAATTCCTCTTTGGAACCCTTACACTTGCGGCGGCACCGCCGGTCTGGCGGATCCCGAATTTCCTCTCATCACCCCAACCTTTCTTTTTTTTGAACTTCCTTTTGGCATTGAGACGGGTCTGCGGCTTTCCATCTATTTTTCCTGTATCATTGGCGCTCTCGGTCTGCTTGCCCTCGGCAAAAGATTATCATTTTCCCCGCACGCCGCCCTGCTAACATCAATCGGCGTCACCTTAAGCTCCGTAAATCTACTCGAAATAGTCGAGGGCCACCCCAACATCTTTGCCGCCATGTATCTCCCCTGGGTCTTCTGGGCGTGGCATAAAGCTTACGCCAATTTTCAATTTTCAATTTTCAATTTTCAATCAAATCCCAATAACTTAATTTCCCAAAATCCTGACACTGACTTAGTAAAAATCAAAAAATCAATTGGTTTGAAAATTAATAATTGGAAATTCAATGGAAATTGGAAATTGGAAATTGGAAATTCTGCGTATTACTCCTTAATCGCGGGAATCTTTCTTGCTCTAATGTTCTACCAGGGGGGAGTATATCTCCTCATGTACACCGTCATTGTTTTTCTGTTCTTAATCATCGCCGCCAAGAAACACGTTCGCGCTATAACTATCACCGCCGTGTCCGGTCTTTTTGCCCTTGGTCTAGCCGCATTCAAATTACTGCCCGCTCTTTATTGGCTGCGGCAGTTTCAAGACACCACTTACGCCGGCTCCGCTTACACTCTGCCCCAGCTTCACCGAATATTACTTGGACGATATCTGCGCACCCCTCTGGAACTTATTCCCAACCAAGCCAGCGGCTGGCACGAATACGGCGCTTATATCGGCCCGATTATTTTAGCTCTGGCCGCCGTCTCTCTATTGCTTGTTTTTAAAAACAGACTGATTCGTTATTTATGGATCGCCATCATTTTAGCAATATCCATATCCTCATCCGGCCCTTTACTCAAACCATTCTTTGATCAAGCCCCCTGGTTTCCCCGGTCCAATATCTCCCGTTTTATTCTCATCGCCGTAATCGGGTTATCGCTATCAGCCGGATTCGGCCTCGACTCCCTCACTAAAAAAATACGCTCACGCCGCATCGTCAGAGCCATTCTGTTGGGACTCGTTACCTTAGATCTCGCCACCTTGTCCTACCCCTTATCCCGACAAGCATTTGTCTTACCGGACGTTTCACCCGCCCCCGCGCCCGCCCCCGCGCCTATTGCCTTCACCGGTAAAACCTATAACCACGAATATCGCGAAGAAAATTTCACCAGATCATACGTCGCCGCCAAACAAAATTACGGCACGCTAAACTACTGCTCCGTTCTTTCTCCACAAGTAGCCGTCTCCCAAATCGAAGACGCCAATCACGACTACCTTAAAACGTCGGATCCTAATGGTCAGCTGACACTTGTCTCCTGGTCGCCAAATTCGGTAATCGTAAAAGCCATCCTCACCCAACCGGCTGACGTATTTATTAACACCAACTATGCCATCGGCTGGTTCGTCAACAACCAACCCACTAAAGAAATCGGCAACCGCGTTGGTGTCGTCGCGCCTGCCGGCCATAACGACTTCACCTTCACTTACCGCGCCCCCGGCTATGTCACCGGCCTTATTATCACCATCGCTACAATCGCGATTTCAATTATATTTCTAGCCACCAACCCATCCCTCATCCCGCGGCAACCTCGCTAGTCACCACCGGCAATCATTAAAAACCAATCAATAATACTACCATATAACGTTATATGGTAGTATTATTGGCTTATCGATCGTCAGACTTTGCTCGCGCTATCTTCTTGCCTGCTGAATTACAAAATGTTTCAATTCCGGACACAAATCACCGCGAGCCGTATCACTCTCCGCCCGATAGTCCACTAACCACCGCGCCTCATTAATATCCTCCTCAACTTTTACGTCCAGGTCCGCGTACTGATGGCCCAAATAAAGCAGGCGATTAAAAATATGCACATTTTCACTGCTAACCGGCCCAACTCCCCGTAGACACGCCGCCAACCCACGCCCATCCGCCAAAGCGGAAGCGCTGTCCACCCTGTTGCCTAACGAAAAATCAGCTGTACTGCCACCGGTTATTTTGAAGGGAATCACTACCAACCAGATAAAAACCGCGCTCAATATCACGGCCAGGCCAATGCTCGCCCAAGCAACCACCCCTTCCTTCTTCTTAGACAATAAAAGCACGGTTTTCCCCAAGCCTACTCCGGCCAACACCCAAACACCCAACACCCACACCATAAAATAACGCAGCGTATAGCGATCGATTAATACCAATAAAATCGTCATCTGCGCCCCTAATCCCGCCAGCCAAACCCACGCCTGCCAGCGATATTTCGGTAAAACCAAGGCCAAGGCCACCAGTACTAACAGCACCCACAAGGCAATCAAGGTTATCCCCGGCGTTAATTCATTACCGGTATAACGCGCGATATAAGACGAACCGCTTAAAATCAACGGCATCAATTTAGGCAAATCAGCCAGTTTCTCGCCAAAACCTTGCGCTACCAGTGTCGGATCGCCCTGGTCGTCCTTAAAAAACCGCAACACCGCGAATTGAGTGCCGAATCCCGCCCAAAAACCAACCGCACCGGGCCACCACAGCCACAACTGCTTCGGCCGACGCATCAGATATATTCCCCATATCACCGCAATCGCCACCAATGTCGGCAAAAACATAATATGATTATGCAAGCCCAAACCCGCCGCCAGCCCGGCTAATAATTGTTTGTACTTAGCATCGCTTAGCAACAAATACAAAATTAACAAAGCAAAAAAGGGGAATAAAGTGATCGTCCAACCGAGACGCGCGTAAGTTAAGTAGATAGGGGAGAACCCCGCAATGACCGCCGCCATTAAACCGGGGCCGCTGCCAAACAAGCGCTTAAAAACTTGCAAGGCCAATAAAAACGTCAGCGCGGAAAAAACAAACATCACCGCGCGCAACGCAATAGCCGTATAACCAAAAACTCCCACAAACGGCACCCGAACGTAATCAATCAGCGGCCCGATATATGACCTCTCCCCTACCACCGTGATATTTCCCGACGTTAACAATTCATAAACATTCTCACCCTCGCTCGCTTCATCCCCCATCAAACCCGGGACGCTGGCTAAATATAAACAATTAACCAAAAGAAACAACGCGAATATAACCAATACCGTCCTTCTTGGCATAAACCAATCAAACAACTCCCCTGAAAATAACTTCATCAAGCTCATTATAACCTATTATAACTGAACAATCCCGCGACGATGATGATTTTTCATATATTGTCAAGATTTTTCGACACTTGCTCTAACATAAAGTATGATATAGTATGATGATTATGCCAATCATTGTTGCTCCTGACCCTGAAATCGCCAGTCGTCACGCCGCATCCCTTATCAGGCGCGCTATTGCCCAAAAACCAAACGCCTCATTATTACTGCCTACAGGCAGTACACCCGAAATATTATATAAACTTCTCACTGATAAAGTGGCCGGAGGCTATCTGACTTTCGCTCACGCGCAAACCTATAACCTGGACGAGTACCTCGACTTACCGCAACAACACGCGCAAAGCTATTACACCTTTATGTGGAAGCATCTGTTTGATAAGATTGACATTAAGAAAAGCAATGTTCACATACCATCCTCCCAACCCAAAAACCATCAAGCATACTGTCAAAAATATGAAAAGAAAATCCAAAAAGCCGGTATTGATCTTGCCGTACTGGGATTAGGACAAAACGGCCACATCGGCTTTAACGAACCCGGCACCTCTTTCGACTCAACAACTCACATAGCAAACCTCACCACTTCCACCACTAAAGCCAACGCGCGCTTTTTTTCCTCATCTGCCGAAGTGCCCCACCAAGCCATCACCGTCGGCCTAGCCACCATCATGCGTGCCAAAAAAATCATCCTCCTGGCCTTCGGAGCCAATAAAGCCGGTGTCATCCAAAAAGCTTTTGAGGAACCGCCCACAACAGAAGTTCCCGCCTCTATTTTACAAAACCATAAAGACATTACCGTTATTTTGGATCAGGAGTCAGCGGCAAGACTGCGGAAAACAAAACTATATCCTCCTGTCCTAAGTGGTATTAAACTCTACTCACGCTTTAATTTACCACGCGGGAAAAAAATTGTTTTCTTTTCTCCTCACCCCGACGATGCTTCCATCTGTTCCGGCGCCCTGCTTAAATCCTTATCTAAAAACAATAAAGTTTATGAAATCATTGCCACTACCGGCCATCGCGCCGCTAACCATGGACGCGGTAAACAGCAGCGAATCAAGCTGCGTGAAACCGAAGCTAGGCAAGAAGCCAAAATACTGGGCACCAAGCCAATTTTTCTGCGCTCCAAATTTTACGATAACGGTGACGAACTGCCCGAAACCGACATGAAAAAAGCCCGCGACCTGATGAAAAAAATTAATCCGGACATTGCCTTTGTACCCAACAAATCCGACCCCCATCCTACACACGCCATGACCAGAAAACTGGCACTGGCCGCCCTGCCTCACGATATTAGCCTGTGGAGCTTTGAAAGCCCTTGGGGACCATTCGGCCACCATCGCTTCAACGCCGTCTTTGAATTTTCCAACTCACTGATGAGCGCCAAGTTGGCCGCAATAAGAGCACACGCCAGTCAAACAGAACGTACTCCCTTCGACGAAGCCGCCCACAGCATCGCCCACTTCCGCCGCATAACCATAGCCGAACAACTCTTCTCCGAACTCGGCCAGGAACCCCTCGCCACCCAGCCCCACCTCGAGCTCTACCAAATCACCAAGTGGTAAAACAATTGTCATTACCCGGTTTAACCGGGTAATCTATTCATTTATCTTTCTAATTACTCTGAAATCCTATACGCTATATCGCCTTGTTTGAAAAAGTCGCGGTTTGTCTCCCCCGCCTTAAGTGGCGCTCGCCGTAGTGTCATCTGCCCGGGCATAATATCTTCGTCTATATACCGCACCGTCACCGCGTTCCCCGGCATCGAATTTGGACTTTCCAGCTCTACGTAAAACGTCTTACCGCGCGCGTTATCAATCGGCGCGAAGTCAAATTCGTGCCACTCATTATCGACAATATCCCGTGCGTTCACTGTTACTGTCCGCAAATCTTCCCTAGAATCCGCATTCTCCCGCACATGCAAAACAACGTAACCGGTATTGTTGCGGCTGCTGAAAGTGGCAAAACCAATATCAATCCGGCTCCAACTATCCTTATCGAATATCACTGTCTGACCCACCGCTATACCGTCGGTTAACTCACCGATATGCTTGGTAAAATACCCCACGCTCATGGTTTCATATATCCAAACATACGGTACACCGCGAATGCTTATCACTTGCACCGGCTCACGACCCTTCATTTCATCCAGCACATCGCTGGCAATAGTATCTTGAGCCCGTCCGCCCATGTTCCGATAGATTACCAAATAACCCACCCGATAATCATCCCGCGAGCTCAAACTGAATGTCTTACCGTGAAAATATGTGCGCGTCACACTGTCATACCATGAAGCCACCGTTAACTTATCGCCCAAAGGATGTTGATTCAGCCACGCTGCCGCTTCATCTAGCCCTTCACCCCACCCTTGCTGGGACAGGGGGCGGATATTGGGGAAAAACTCATTGTTGTAGGCGATGGCATATGGCGACCACAGAAGCGGCACGGCCACAACCGCGACTATTACAACTGCTATTATTATAACTTTGGCTGCAGCACTTTTTATCTTCAGCGCCATATACCTTACTCCAAGAGACAGTGTCCAGCCGGCTATTACTGGCATTACTGCCAACGCAGGCAGGGCGTAGCGGTCGCCTTTTTTGGCAGCATAAGTAATCAGTAATAAATAGCCCAACGCATAAAGTACAAGCCAACCGACTGCATTATTTTGTCTCTTGCGATAAAAGTTCCATATCACTAACGTAATTCCCCCTATAACCAATATTTGTACAGATGGAGTTACCCGACCCAATATAGTCCTTATATAAAACGTTGCTGGCGCAATAGGCTCATCACTTGCTTCTATAGCCACATGCTCATCTTGTAAAATAGTTGCCGTATCCTTAATAATATATCCTGCTTGCATATCCGGTTTTGTCAACACTGCCGGCCAAACCACAATAAACACAACTACAGCCATTACCGCCACCAGTGCCGCCGCCGCCAATGTCTGCCGCCAATGTATCCAAAAATCTTTCTTTTTAACCGCCCACCATACTAAAAACATTACCGGGAACAGCCATATAGCCAGTAATAGTTTAGTACCTAGTGCTAATCCGGCTAAAACCCCAGCGTAAACCAAATACTTTTTCCGTCCATTCCGCGATGCATATATAAAAGATAACAACGCCGTCAACATTAATACCGCCAGCAGAGCATCCAAATGCGCGATCTGGCTCATACCCACCAAATAAGGATCCGCCGCCAAAAACACCCCTCCCAACAACCCCGGCATCTCCCCCAAAAGTACAATCAAAAAATATACTACTAGCGCTATCAGCAAAGATGTCGCCAACACCATCGGCCACACCGCCGCTCGCCTAAACAAACGCATGTTGTCTTCCGCAATCTGAACATGCAACCTTGCTTCCTGTAAATTAATGCCCGTGCCCATAAGCCACATCCCCGTAGCCCCCGGATGCGTAGTCATAAAAGTTGCGGCTAAATCACCTTGCAAAATCTTCTTGATAAATGTATCGCTGCGCAACATCCAGTTCTCTTCGTCAACCGTCATAAACTTTCCCGCCCCCGGCAGTCGCAAACCTATAGCAACCACCAACACCAAGCAGACAATTAATGTGCGTTTTTTAACTACTTTTTTTATCATTGGTTACCATATAATATTACCAGATGAAGAGCCATACAACTAAATCAACCCTACTTGCCGCAATCCTTATACTAAGCGCAGTATTATTGACCGTCTATCCAATTCTAACGGGACGCTTTTATGGTACTGGTGATATGCATGATGTTTTTATACCATTAGAAAACTTCTTTAGGCAGCAGCAGCTTAGCGGCCATCTCCCTCTTTGGGAACCGGACATTGCTTGGGGCTTTCCAGTTCTAGCCTCTGCTCAGATCGGCTTTTATTATCCCCCCCTCTTAATTTTACGTTTCTTGCCATTGGCTGTTTATCTTCCTCTAGTACTCGTTCTTCATCTTTTCGCCCTCGCTTTCGGTTCCTACTGGTTTATGAGAAAACACGACAGCAGTCACACCGCCGCCGTACTTACCGGACTTTGTATAGCACTAAGCGGTTTTGTTATTCAGCACATCGTCCATTTGAACATTATTTTAAATATAGCCTGGTTTCCTTGGCAGTTGATAATAATGGACTGGATAGGTTCCGCGAAAAAACAGTCTGCGCACCATATTATTACGGCCGCTGCGGTTCTTGCTATGCCTTTTTTGGCGGGCCATCTGCATATTTCTCTGCTCATTGCCATGGTTAGTATTATATATCTTCTATCTCTGCGCTTTCATTATTTTTCGCGCCGTTCCTTATTCTCCCTTCTGCTAATTACATTACTCACCTTCATGCTTAGCGCCGTCCAATTACTGCCTACGGCCGAATTAGCTATATACTCATCACGAGGCGCAGGCGGAGATTTTAGTTTAGATCGCGCCAACCAACACAGCTTCCCCCTTTATCACCTCCCCACAGTTTTGTTTCCCCGCTTTTTCGGTGTTGACAAAACATACTGGGGCAAAAGGCTTGAGGTCGAGTATGGAATATTCATCGGTACCATTCCTTTCCTACTGGCTATCTATTGCGGCTCCATAAAATTTAAACGCTATGTCTTTTTCGTATTCATGGCGACTTTTGGTTTTTTATTATCCTTGGGCAATTTGTCGCCTTTTCGCCTAATCGGCCTTGAGCCTTCTCTCTGGATTTTTTCTGCCCCTGCGCGATGGCTATTCTTCTACACTTTTGGCACCAGTGTTTTAGCCGGCCATGGACTCGACCTTATTGTTAAAAACCCAAACCACTTTAGGAAAATATCGACTTACACAGCTTCTATCATTTCAGTAATGGTTATTATTTGGAACTTAATTATTTGGAATCTTCCGTACGACATAAACAACAGGTTATTTACATATCTTCATTATCTAGGTTTTTCCGGCGAAAGACCGGTCGACTACTATTACACCAAGTTTGACTCCCTTATAAACAGCCTGCGTTATTACAGCCTCTCCTTTAAATCGCCGTATGTTTGGTTAACATTATTCTCGCTCATTGGTTTACCTGTAATTTTATTAATTAATAACAAATCCGCCAAAATAATAATTGCGAGCATTTCCATTATTGAACTTATTTTAGTTTCAGCTTTTGCCAACCCGACCCTAAAATGGTCTCAGCTACTTTCGCCTCCTGCCACCGTATCACTGCTTCCGAATGATATTAAACAAAAACAGGAACGTATTCTATCCGTAACCAAACCCGGAGATAGCGGACTTTACCTAACCAATCCCGAAACACGCCCTGACTTAAATGACAGAATGAAACTACACCAACTGTTAGTTCCGGCCACAAACGCTCAATTTAATATTCCAGGCATCAGGTGGCCCGCTTCCCTTGATCTGCGCACCCATAGCTCATCACTCGAACAACTTCAAAATGATGATGGTACCTACCTTACGGACGTTTCGATCGCCTACGATCTAAACATAGGCGCTATTCTAATTGACTCATCAGCGCCGCAACAAATTACCGACTACATCAACCAAACAAGTTATAACAACACTACCATATACGAATTTCCACCTTCTCCTCGTGTTAGTTTTATAAGTGCTAAAAAAGAAAATCCCTTAGTTTATCCTATCGACTCACCTACACAGCTTACTTGGCAAGTTAACAATGAATCACCAGGGTTATTTATTGTCCGTGATACTTGGTATCCCGGCTGGCAAGCATCAATAGATAATTTGCGGGTCACCATCTCCCCGTGGCACAACATTTTTCGCTCCGTTTCCGTACCCGCAGGCAGTCATACTATAACCATGACTTACCGACCCTTCTCAGTTTATTTCGGTTTATTTCTTAGTTTAATATCTTGGTCGGCAGTAATATTAACTTCCTTATTTATTTTTTTGGTCACCGATTTGGTTTATCCTCAAGGCTAAATCGCCGTCCTTCTTAATCGGATCACCTCTCTCACTACTCTTCACGTACATATTTCCCGCCACAAAATCCTCATCGGCATATCTTATTGTCACAGCATTTCCGGCACTGGATGTCGGGCTAGTCACGGCAAAATAAAACACCTCCTCCGAAGAAGTTTCTAGGGGATCAAAATAAAAGTCCTGCCATTTATTATCTTTCAACTTCCCAGCATTTATCCGCGCTGTTCTTATGTCCACTGTACTGTTCGGCGAACGTCTTACATGAAGAATAACGTCTTCCGTATTGTTTCTATTACTATATGTGGCAAACCCAACTTGGACACTATCCAGTATATTTCCTTCCACTTTTAGGGTTTGCCCTACTTCTTTTTCTCCATATATTTCACCAACATTCTTTACATACACGCCCACGTTTCCTGTTTCGTAAATCCACACGTACGGCACCCCGTGTATACTGATTACCTTCACCGGCTCCCGGTCATGCAGTTCGTCCAGCACATCGCTGGCGATGGTATCCGGCGCCCTTCCCCCCATATTGCGGTAGGTAACCACGTAACCTACCCAGTAATCATCGCGTGAACTCAAACTGAATGTCTTACCGTGAAAATATGTGCGCATCACACTGTCATACCATGAAGCCACCGTTAACTTATCGCCCAAAGGATGTTGATTCAGCCACGCTGCCGCTTCATCTAGCCCTTCACCCCACCCTTGCTGGCTTAACGGACGGATATTAGGAAAGAACTCATTACTGTAAGCAATGGCGTATGGTGACCATAACAACGGCACGGCTACTACCGCCATCACTGCTACTGCGGCCATACCTGCTCTGACGCGCGGACTTTTAATTCTCTGTCCCAGCGCTTGGGCGGCTATGGCCGCCGTCCAGCCGGCCAGCGCCGGCATGACCACCAGCGCCGGCAGAGCATAGCGGTCGCCTTTTTTGGCGGCGTAGGTGACTAGAAGCAAATAACCCAAGGCGTAAAACCATAGCCACAGCACGTCCGGTGTCATTCTTCGCTTACGCCATAGTATAAAAATAGCCACCAATGTCCCCAATGCCAATATCTGATTATATGGCGTTACCCTCCCCAGCCAAGTACGCCCATAAAAAGTAATCGGAGCTATCGGGTCGCTACCCGCTTCCAAAGCGACGTGTTCGTCGGTGATGACAGTCGATATATCCCTGGTTATTGAACTGGAAACATCCGCCTTAACCCACAAAGCCGGCCAAATTATGAACAATACCAATACCGCCATTCCCGTTACCGTTCCCAGGGCAGCCACTACCCCCAGCCATGATTTGCTAATATTTTTTCCCATTGCCGCCACGGCAATCAACAAAAATACCGGCCACAGCCAAAACGCCAGTACCATCTTCGTACCAAGTGCCAAGCCGGCTAATATTCCTGCTGCTGCTACATACAAATATTTCTTTCTTTGCCAATACACCAGCCAAGCCAATAAACTATCCAACATTAGCAGTGACTGCAACGCGTCCAAATGCGCTATCTGGCTCATCCCTACCAAATACGGATCAGCCGCCAATAACAAACCGGCTGTTACGCTCACCGTTAACCCCCATTTCTTATCCAATAGCCATACTGCCAAGCCAATTAAAAAAGATGTCGCCAGCACCATTGGCAGCACGGCCGCTTTCCGAAAGTAAATTAAATTGTCCGACGCCACCTGCATCCCCACTCTCTTCTCCTGCAGAACCTCGCCGCCGCCGATCAACCACATTGCCGTCGCGCCCGGATGTGTCGTTAAAAAAGTACCGCCGGGATTACCGGCCGCCATTTCATGATAAAACCCGGCACTGCGCACCATCCAATTTTCTTCGTCCACCGTCATAAACGATCCGGCGCCCCAAAGCCTCAACCCTAATGCAATAACAAAAATCAATAATATATATAAATATTTTTTATCCATACGTAACTTTTGTAAATTGGATCATTGGAAATTAATATCGTGTGGTAACATGTTTTAGGTACGGACATTTGGCGGTTTTTGTAATTAAGAATTAATGAGCATTTCGTTGGGTGTTTTTCCCTGGAGTCCACAATGTTCCAAGTTGTTGTATTCCATATTCCAACGTTTGAGCTTTCGGCGCAAATCAGCTA
>JAUYKA010000007.1 GCA_030698495.1 bacterium | reverse complement strand
TGGCCTATGCTCAAAGTGACACTGAGTTTGCCACTCAGATGAACTTAGCTAAAAGGAAGCTCTTTTCTACCATTAATTCTCGTTAATATTCCTACTGTTACGGACGCTCGTTCAGGCCGGTTTTCGGATTAGAAAAGACTGGCAAGCGCCAATTTTCAATGCTCAATTTCCAATTTCCATTGAAGACCCAATGTTTCAATTTTCAAACACGACGTTAAGATTGCCGCACCCAGCCCCCTTTTTGCAAAAAGGTGCTGGGTTCGCAATGACAAACAATTTTGGAAATTGAAGATTGGAAATTCATATTTAAACTTCCATTGTCTCACTAAATTCTTCCGCCTCCTCTATATCCGCCATTTTCACCGAATAAACCTTAGAAACCCCATCTCCCCCCATTGTGACCCCATACAATACGTCCGCTTCCGCCATAATTGCCCGGTTATGGGTAATAACCACGCATTGTGTGTGCTCGCTCATCAATTTCAGCATCCCGCCGAAACGCACCGAATTTGCCTCATCCAGCGCGGCATCAACTTCATCCAGCACCAAAAACGGCGGTTTTTGCACCTGCAGTATCGCTAACAGCAGAGCCAAAGAAGTCAGCGCTTTCTCTCCGCCGGATAGCAAATTAATATGTCGGGGGCGCTTACCGGGCGGATGTGCCATTATCTCTATGCCCTGCACCGGTCTGCTTTCCGCCTCCTCTGTCTGCCCTTCTTCGAGCTCGTCAACAGTGCAATCGACAATCTCAAGTTGAGCCGCTCCGCCGCCAAACAGCCTGGTAAAATTATCCTGAAAAGCTTTTTGGATAGCGGCAAACTGCTGACGGAATTTATGCTCCGTCTCCCTCTTTAGCGACTTAATAAGTTTGTCGGTATTGTGCCTTGCCGCCAAAATATCATCACGCTGTTTCTCCAGTCCGGCAAAACGGGCCGCTGTCTCTTGATATTCCCGTGCGATTAACGGATCCGGCTCGCCTAGCGCCGCCAACCTAGCCGACAAACGCCGCACCAATTCCTGACTGGTTGCCAAATCTTCTTTGTCGGGTATGCTGTGCTGTGTTTCAACTAAAAACTGTGTGCCTCGCTCTCGCCTGATTTCGCTCTCCAGCGCCGCCAGCTCCCCGCGTGCCTGGCTCATAGCCGCCGCGCCGGCACTGTTGTTCCTTTCGGCCAACAACTCCTCGTCTCTAGACTGTGCTAATAGTTTTTCCAGCTTCTTGGCTTCCCAGCCATCCTGGCCTGTGTCGGCGGATTCATACACTCGTCGCAATTGCACTAGCCTTCCATGATCCGGCGGCATTAGCTGCGGTATTTTTTTTAACTGCGCTTGCCTCTCGTGTTCCACTGCCTGCAAACGCGCTACCGCCTGCAACGGCTCTTCCAATTTTCGCATTAATGTCTGTGCCGCTGCCACGCTAGTTCCCTCACTGTTCAACTGCTCCATTGCTTGTGCCAGTTGGTTGTTCAATTGTCTGATATCATCGCTGTCCGGCTGATTACCGGCCAGCCAGGACGCCAAGGCACTGTGACAACGGCGCAGCAGCTGGCCGATAAAGGACATAATGTCATCCTGCCGTACCTCCTCCCGCGCTCGTGCCAGTTTTTGCTGCGCGCTCCTTAAAGCTTGTCGCACTTGCTCCAACGATGCCGTCAACTCACGCTTCTGCTCTTTGTTTTGTTCATACAGTCGTGTATTTCTCTCGTATTCTTGCTCTGCTTGCAATAACTCCTGTTCCAGTGTCTGCCGCCTCTGCCATAACGAAGCTTCTTTGTTCTCTTCCCCCGCTGTCAAAGCTGCGAATAACGCCGCTTCCGCTTTTTTGCGCTCCTGCCTGGCCACGGCCAGTTTTTGCTCATCTTCTTCCGCCTGGCTTTGCACTCTCTGTACCGCCGCCGCCATTTCGTGCCACGCTTGCCGATACCAGCCCGCCTGCGCTCGTTCGTATCGCTTAGCTGTATCCTCTCTTTGCTCCAGCCGCTTGGCCTGCCGTCTCAACACTTTCAATTTTGGCTCCAGCTCTTGCAAAACCGTTTGTAAATCGTGAATACGCAAATCAGCCTGCGCCAGCTTCTGCTCGGCCCGGCGCATTTTTATCTGTAAGCTTTTAATGCCGCACGCCTCATCAAACAATTCCCGCCTCGCCGTCGGCGATGCTGTTAAATATTGATCAACCGTGCCTTGTGATATCACTGAATAACTCTTTGTGCCTAACCCGGCCTCCGCCAGCATTTGTTGAATATCAACCAGTCGCATCGGATCGCCGTTCAATAAATATTCGCTGTCCCCCGACCGGGTAACCAAGCGGGTCAAATCAACTTCCTCCGCCTCCACCGTCATTCTTTTTACTTCATTACTTAATAGCAAAGACACTCTGGCCTGGCCGCTGCCGCGCCGTTTATCGTTGCCGGAAAAAATAACGTCCTCTGTTTTACGCCCGCGCAATGACTTCAACGACTGCTCTCCCAGCACCCAACGCACCGCTTCCGCCAGATTGCTTTTGCCGCTGCCGTTCGGTCCGATAACCGCCGTAATGCCGGGACCAAATTTCAGCCGCGCTCTTGTTGCGAAGGATTTGAAACCAACTACTTCAAGTTCCAGTAACTGCATTGCCTTATTTTAAGTGAATACAGTAAAAACAGTAAATTCAGCGGCTGTATTTACTTAATTTACTGTATTTACTGAATTCACTGTATCTTCTCCAACGCTTCTTTCGCCGCATTCTGCTGTGCCTCTTGTTTACTGGTCCCCTTACCCTCTCCCATCTGTTCCTTACCGACAAAAACACCAACCACAAACTGTTTGGCGTGATCCAGACCCTCTTCACTCAAAACCTTATAAGAAGGCGTTGCGCGATATTTTTCCTGTGCCAATTCCTGAAACTTGCTTTTGCTGTCAATATGCAATCCCTGCTCTATTACTTCCGGCAGCCTCTTAATAATATTTCTTTCTATGAACCCGGCGGCCGCCTCATATCCCGCATCCAAATATATCGCGCCAATCACCGCTTCCACTGCATTAGCCCAAATATATTGTCTGGCCTTACCCGTATCTTTCTTTTCCCCGCGCGAAAGAAGCAGAAAATCGTCAAGGCCCAGCTCCTCCGCCACCACCGATAACATTTCTCCGCGTACCACCGCCGCCCGCAAATTAGTTAACTCTCCTTCCGGTAAATTGTAGTGATGATAAAGGTGATCCGTCACAATCAATTCCAGCACCGCGTCGCCCAAAAACTCCAGCCGCTCGTTATGCGGCAGGTTAAACCTCGGATTCTCATTTAAATAAGAACGATGCGTCAGCGCCGTTTCCACTAAATCCTTGTTCTTGAATTCAACCCCCAGTGTTTTTTCTAATTCCGATAAATCTGGCATAAAAACTAAAAACTTAAAGCGAAAAACGAAAAATAACAACTCAAAACCTAAAACATTACCGTCGTAAAACTTTTGATTTTTATGTTGTTCTTTTGCATTTTTCGTTTTACCTTTTACGTTTTTCTATTCATTTTTACGTGGCTCTCCCATCTCCTTATAGATCGTTCCCAGCACGCCGTTAACGAACTTTCCCGAACTGGCGCCGCCGAATGTTTTCGCCAGCTCAATCGCTTCGTTTATCGCCACCTTCGGCGGCACGTCATCGCTGCCGCCGAACTTCAGCTCATAAATACCGATGCGCAACACATTGCGATCGACATTGGTTATTTGCTCCAGCGGCCAATCCGGCGCTGACTTAGTAATCAGTCCGTCAATACTCTTCAGGTTTTTTTCCACCCCGAACAGCAGATCGTACAAAAAGTCGGTACCGTCCATGCCCGGCGCGAAATCCACCACGACACGTTTTGCCACTTCTTTAAGCTGGCCTTTAGCCTTGCCCTTAAAGTCCCATTCAAACAGGGCCTGCAACGCTACAGAACGGCTTAAGTGACGATTGGCCATAACGGTAAAGTACAGTAAATAATCTTGATACAGTTATAACCCTTTTAAACGTAAAAGGCAAAACGAAAAATGCAAAAGAACAACTAAAAACTCAAAACAATGTCGTGGTCGTTCTTTTGGGTTTTAGGTTATAGTTTTTCACTTTTAGTTTTTAGTTCTACGTTTCGTTGTGCTCGTGTTCGTGCTCCTGCTCTTCCAATTCCTTCTCCTTAGCCTTGCGCTCCTTCTTCTCCAGCTTCTTCAGTACGTCAATAACTTCCCGGCCATGATAAGTGCCGCAATTTGGACAAGCCGTATGCGCCGGCACAGTATAATGACAGCGCGGACAAGTCGACAACTGCAACCGGCTTCGGCCGTGATGGCTGCGCCGCATGTTGCGCTTGGTTCTTGAGGTTTTCTTCTTGGGAACGGCCATAAAACAAATTTAAAATTCAAAAATCAAAATGCAAAATATTGGAGTCCTGCTATCGCAGGACGATTTATAGAAACTATAACAACCAAGCAATTTCGTCAACCCTAGGCAAGAAAAAACCGCGTCACAGCAGTCTCTTTTAAGTTTTATCTTGTTGTTTTTAGTTTCTTGTCCCGCGTAGCCCAGCCTTGGGCGGGGCGAAGTGGGATTCGTTTTGCCTTTTAAGTTTTGCTATGGGCGCGTAAGTCGGCCGGTGAATTGCGCACGCGCCGTGTTCTTTCAACGCCCCCAAATGAAACTGACTGCCGTAACCCTTATGTGCCGCGAACCCATACGCCGGATATTTCTTATCCAGCTCAACCATTAGATTATCCCGATAGACTTTCGCCACAATACTCGCCGCCGCTATTGAAAAAGACAAAGCATCTCCGTCCAGAATATTAACGCTCGGTACTGTCTCATGCGGCTGTGCCGGATTGCCGTCAACCAACAACATCTCCGGCTTTTGAGACAGCGCGTCAACCGCCCGCCGCATCGCCAAATGCGACGCCCGGCGAATATTCAAAACCGTAATCTCCTCCACCGAAGCCTCCCCCACCGCCCAAGCCAAAGCATTTTCACGAATCCACTTCTCCGCCATCTCTCGCTGTTTAGCCGACAAAGTTTTGCTATCTCTAATGAAAATCTTGTCCCGCGTAAGCGGGATACCAATATTTTGCCTTTTGATTTCCTTGTCCCCCATAGCTTTAGCGACGGGGGATGCGTTTTGCGTTTTGCCGCTGCCAAATATTACGGCGGCAGCACAAACAGGTCCCGCCAGCGCCCCCATCCCCACCTCATCAACCCCGGCAATCAAATCAATCCCCTGTTGCCAATACTGCTGCTCATATTTAAACGTAGGTGTCTGTGTCTTCATTAGTGCCCTCGGCAGGAATCGAACCTGCGACAACCCACCTTAGGACGGTGGTGCTCTAATCCGCTGAGCTACGAGGGCTGGATCCAGCTTTGTTATTCTGACAAAGCTACGCTAGACAAGCATACTTTTCAAATTTAGATGCTTGCCCCGCGAAGCTCAATCATGGATTGAGCGAAGTGGGGAGCTACGAGGGCAAAAAGCTAATGTAATATACTAAATACTACACACTAAATACTATATACTATCAATATGACTAATGTATTTTTCCTTCGCCACGGTCCCACGCTCGAATCCCAGGAAGGACGCCTGCTTGGCCAACACCACGGCACTATTCTCCCGCCCCAAACCGAACGCTACGCCGCCGCCGTGGCGCCCCTGCTGCGCGCCCAAAAAGTTCAACTATTACTCTCTTCCGATTTAGCCCGCGCTCAAGAAACCAGTCACATATTAGCCAAATTTTTTCCGTCCGGTATAAAAGAAGCCAATCAACCTCTCCTGCGCGAAAAAAACCTGGGTTTCTACGAAGGCATGCGCTGGTCAGCCACGCCGGCCGATTTTCAAAAAACCAGACATCAAACCGAATACGACTACCGTCCGCTCGGCGGCGAGTCTGATGAAGACGTCGTCCGGCGCGTTAAGCAAACCCTAAAAGAACTGGCTAACCGCTACCCCAATATGACCGTAGCCTGCGTCACCCACTCCGGCTGGCTCCAACAACTCGCCAAACTGGCCGGCCAAGACCTAACCCTCCCCGGCCAAGATAAAGGTGAAATAGTCATTATCGAAACCAACCTAAACCCCGACGGCACCATTAAATCCCTTACCCCGACCAACACAGCCGCCACCCCCAAAAAAGCCCCTACAAACGGCTCAAGCGTCGCCTGAGCCGTTTCTCCCCTCTTCTCCTCCCAATAAAATCTAAGGGAACAAATTCTCTAGGTTAATTATGGACTAACACGGCGGGTGGTGTTAGCTGTATTTGCTCTTGGCGGCCGTCTCACGGCCTTGCCAGCCTGGTCTTTGCCTTATGGGCAAAGTGGCAAGGCCGTGAGTCGAGCGCGGCTCGCCGCTGGGGCGAGCAAGTGTGCCGCCAGAAGTAAAAAATGATAGAGGGCAGAATTTCCCCGCCGGAGAAAAACTATGCTAGCCCAGAACACAAATCCCCTTGATTTTATCCTCACTTTGGGGCATTCTCGACGCACATCCTACCCATACGCTATCATTTAAGGTAGGCTAAACTAACGCTTAAAATATTCTATGCCCAAACCCACTCTCCCCTCCTTTCGTCGCGACGGCTTCCTCAAAAACATCGGTATCGCCCTGCTGATTCTGTTAGTAGTGCTTTCCATTGTCGGCATTTACGGCCGCCCTTTACAAACAACCGAAGACGTCTCTATAACGCGCATCGTTGATGAAATTCAAGCTAACAACGTTGACAGTATCACCGTCAAGCAGGACGAAGTTGACGTTAAAATCAAAAACTCCGACACCGAACTCATCACCCAAAAAGAAACCGATGCCTCCATCACCGATACTCTTCATAACCTCGGCATAACCGATAACCAGCTTAAGAATCTCAACTTAACTTTTGAAAGGCCCTCCGGCCTTTCGTATTGGATGAATTCTCTTCTGCCTATTCTGCTTCCCTTCCTACTGCTGGGCGGTTTCCTCTGGTTCATGATGCGCAGCGCCCAATCTGCTTCTAATCGCGCTATGACTTTCGGACAAACAACCCAACGGCCAGTTGAACAAAAAGACGGCAAGAAACGAGTCACCTTCAAAGATGTTGCCGGCAATCTGGAAGCCAAACATGAACTGGAAGAAGTGGTTGAGTTTTTGAAAACGCCAAAGAAATTCCTGCGTCTGGGCGCGCGCATTCCCAAAGGCGTCCTCTTAATCGGGCCTCCCGGCACCGGCAAAACTTTAATTGCCCGCGCCGTGGCCGGCGAAACGGGCGTGCCTTTCTTTAGTATCTCCGGTTCCGACTTCGTCGAAATGTTTGTCGGCGTCGGCGCTTCCCGCGTGCGCGACCTTTTCCGTAAAGTTAAACATCGCTCGCCCGCTATTCTATTTATTGACGAGCTCGACGCCGTCGGCCGCCAACGTGGCACAGGACTAGGCGGTGGCCACGACGAACGTGAGCAAACTCTCAACCAGATCCTCGTCGAAATGGACGGCTTTGAACAAAACGACAATGTTATCGTATTGGCCGCCACCAATCGTCCGGACGTTCTTGATCCCGCTCTGTTGCGCCCGGGACGCTTCGACCGTCAGGTGACCATGGAATTACCCGATATTCGCGAGCGTGAGGAAATCATGAAAATTCATTCGCGCCATGTTCCTCTGGCTGATGATTCCAACCTGCGCAATATCGCCGAACGCACCCCCGGATTTTCCGGCGCTGATCTGGCCAACCTCATCAACGAAGCGGCTATTTTTGCCGCCCGCCATAACCGCAACCAAGTGTTACAGAGCGACATGACCGAAAGTATTGAAAAAGTCATGCTTGGCCCCGAACGGCGCAGTCGCGTGTTCTCCGACCACGAGAAGAAAGTTACCGCCTATCACGAGGCCGGCCACGCCGTGGTTGCCTATTACATGCCTCACACCGATCCGGTACGCAAAATATCCATCATCTCTCGCGGCCATGCCGGCGGCTATACCCTCAAACTGCCCGAACAGGATCGTCACCTGCACACTAAAACCGAATTCATTGGTGAGCTGGCTACGTTAATGGGCGGCTTCACTGCCGAGCAGAAAACATTCCAAGACATTACCACCGGCGCCAGTAACGACCTTAGCAAAGCTACCGCCCTGGCGCGCCGCATTGTTACCGAATGGGGTATGTCCGATCTTGGTCCTATAACTTTCGGCCATAAAGATGAGTTCGTTTTTCTGGGTAGAGATCTGCACGAATCACGCAACTATTCTGAAGATACCGCCACTAAAATTGACGCCGCTATCTCCAAGTTTATCAGCCAAGCGTGCGACCAAGCGGCAGAAATTCTCAACAAATATAGCGAGAAACTGGAGCTTATCGCTCAAACTCTTATCAAACAGGAAACAATCGAGCAAGTTGAATTTGCCGAGTTGATGTCCGGACAACCTGCCGTCTCCCCTGTTTCCGACGACAGCAACCAATCGCCTCCCGGCGAAAAAACCGCCTCGCCGGCGGTATCCACCCAACCATCCGGCGCCGCCGCTTAATTGCCCACGGTGGCAATATAGCCTAATTTATCAGCGTTGCCGTATTCTCCCCGGGCGCACTCACCGCTATTAACGGTTAGCAAAACGTCTTGCGTGTTGGTGTTGCGGCAACCATACAGAATTGCCGGGGCACTCGTATCCGGCAATTGTAAAACTTCGCCCAGCTTCTCGGTGTGACGCCCCCATTGACGGCAATCGCTCGCGTTAAAAGTAATTTGTTGGGATAATCCCTCGCTATTCTTATTAGCGCATTCATACAAAGATACGCTGTTCTTGTCCGACTCGGCTATCGCGGGCAAATACCCGATAGTCAGCTGAAAATCACGCGTCGGCTGAAAATAATCCTGACAAAAGCCATTACCATTGTCGTAGCAATGCCTGCCGTTATCCAATTCATGCCGCACCAGCGGCACGTACAAACTTGTATTATCCTGACTGATTAAAGAAGCGGATAACTGCGAACCTACCCAGGAAAAGAAAACTATTATCGCGATCACGACTATACCCAATCCCACCGCGGTCCAAATGGTTGCCGACATTTCCATCGCACCCCGCTGATTTATTTTTTTAAAAGCACCAATCATCTCACTTGAATTATAAATGGAAATAACAATAGTGTCACTGGTTACAAAGCAGCAGGCAGTAAGTAATATGTAGTAAGGGACGACAACACACGTTATAACTTAATTTGTAAACGTCCTTGCTGCTTACTACTTACTACTTGCTACTCGGGAAAACTGTTTCCATTTCTGTCGCCTCTGCCATAATATAACAACATGAGTAAACGCCTGATAATCATCGTAATAGTCATTATTTGCGTGATAATCTTAGCGGCTCTTGGGATATTTCTGATCAATAAATCCGGCCGCCCTGTCCCACCCCGCACTATCACCACCGCGCTCGGCACGATTATCCAGGAGGTTACTTTCACCGGCAATGTTAACGCTGTTGATTCTGTTAACCTCGGCTTTGAGTTCACCGGCGCTATTAGCAACACCCTGGTCGATGTCGGCGACCACGTTACGGCCGGCCAGCTTCTGGCCGAAATGGATCCCCGCAGTATTGAACTCGAGTTGGCCAAGTCCCAGGCCGATGAAGCCGCTGGCGCCGCCGAAGCCAAAATCTCCTGGCAAAAAGCCCAAGCCGACTACACTAACACTATTGCCGTCAATCAGAAAACTATTGAACGGCTTAAACAAGCTGTCCGAGACGCCAAGGCTGCTTATGACCAAAAAAAAGACGTCTGGGAACAAACTGTACGGGAATATGATGACGACTCCTCCACTTCTCAAACCGCCTACTCGGCCGTTGTAGCCGCCGAGACGGCTTATAACTTAGCCCAAACAACCCTAAGTGAGAATATAAAGACAACCGAGAAAAGCAATGACACTGCTCGTTCTGCCGCCGATCTCGCTTACGCCCAATACCAGAACAAGGTGCAAAAATCACCCACTCAATCCGGTCTATCTTCTCTCCAGGCTCTTACCGGCCTGTCTCAAGTCAAACTCGCCAAAAGCCGCCTCACCGCCCCTTTTGACGGCGTTGTTACCGCGCGTCAGGTAAAAACAGGTGAGCTGGCAGTGGCCGGCGCGTCCGTATTCTCCATTGCCACCGTTGACAGTCTCAAAATTACCGCCCAGGTTTCGGAAACCGACGCTCTGAAACTGGCTGTCAGTCAGCCGGCCTCAATCACTTTTGACGCTATTCCGGGCACTTTTTCTATTGATACCAAAGTCAGCAAAATAGCTCCCGCCGCCGTGGTTATTGAAGGTGTTCCTACCTACGAAGTCACTCTTTCTATTACTGATCCGACCCGATTAAAACCCGGACTTACCGCCAACGTCACCGTTCATTCCGGCCGGCGTGATAATGTTATCGCCGTGCCGCGCCGTGCTATCATTACCCGCGACGACAAACAATATGTCCGTATTTTGCATGATGACGGCTCCATTACCGAGCAAGCCATTACTACCGGCCTGGACGGATCGGACGGCACCACCGAAGTCACCAGTGGTATAAACGAAGGCGAAAAAGTAATCACCGAAACCTTGTCGGAAAATTCATGAGCTCTCTCATTGATGCCCGCCGCCTAACCAAGATTTATAATGTGGAAGGAGTCGCCACCAATGCTCTGATCGAGGCGAACTTTACTATCCAACCGGGTGAATTTGTTTCCATTATGGGTCCCTCCGGCTCCGGTAAATCAACCCTGCTTAATCTGATCGGCCTGCTTGATCGCCCCACCAGTGGACAATATTTTTTCGGCGGTGAAGACGTTGCTGATTTCTCCGATCAAGAACTGACCCGCTTGCGTAATCAAAAAATAGGCTTTATCTTTCAGGCTTTTCACTTACTGCCCCGCGCCACCGTCATGGAAAACGTCATGCTGCCTCTCTACTACTCCTCGGTTTCCCCCCGTGAATATCACCACCGCGCTCAAGCGGTTCTGGAGCAGATTGGTATGTCTCACCGTTTGCGTCACCTTCCCTACCAGCTCTCCGGCGGCGAAAGACAGCGTGTCGCTATCGCCCGTGCCCTTATTAACGAACCCAGTCTTGTCCTGGCCGACGAACCTACCGGCAATCTTGATTCCCAAAACGGCAAGATGGTTATGGATTTAATCGACGAGCTGCACGAACAAGGCCACACCGTCATTGTTATTACCCATGAAACCCCCACCGCCGAATATGCCGGACGCATTATCAAGCTTTATGACGGCCGCATCGTTTCCGACGCACCGGCCGAACACACTCACCAGCATTACACTAAATAAATGAGACTATCTATTGCCGCCAAAACCGCTCTAGCTGCCCTCCGGGGAAACCTGGGGCGCTCTCTGCTGACAATCCTTGGCATTGTCATTGGTATTGTCGCCATTGTTCTTGTTGTCGCCATCGGTCAGGGAGCGCAGAGTCTTATCTTAAGCCAGGTGGAAAGTATTGGCGGCAACGCTCTGGTGATTCGCCCCGGCCGTCAGCCCACCGGGGCCGCCGACATCGCCAATACCGTTTACTCCGATAGTTTGAAAGACAAAGACATAATAGCTCTCTCTAACCCCAATAATGTCCCCGGGCTTGCCTCTATTGATCCGGCCGTTATTGTTCCCGGTAACGTTTCTTACCAAAACAACATATTCCGCCCCCTCATTTTTGGTTGGACCGCCGATGCCATGGCGGAAATATTTAATATCTATCCTGCTACCGGCAGCTATTTTACTAACGATGACATCAAGCAAAACGCCAAAGTAGCCATCATCGGCTGGCACGTCAAAGACCAATTATTCGGCGAATCCCCCGCTATTAATCAGCTGGTCACCGTTCATCAGCAAAAAATGCGGGTAGTGGCCGTTTTGCCCAAAACCGGACAATTGTCCGGATTTAACGTGGACGATATCGTCATTCTGCCCTACACCACCGCTCAAAAAGAAATTCTCGGCATCGATTACTTTCAGGAAGTTATTGCCAAAGCCAAACCCGGCGCCGACATCAATCAAGTAGCCGCCGACGTCAAAGCCACGCTGCGCGAGATGCACAACATTACCGACCCCGCCAAAGATGACTTCTTTGTTTTAACCCAGCAGGACATTGTTGATCGCATCAGCACCGTCACTCAAGTTCTGACTATTTTTCTGGTTTCCATCGCCGCCATTTCCCTACTGGTCGGCGGTGTGGGTATTATGAATATTATGTTGGTCTCCGTCACGGAAAGAATAAAGGAAATCGGCTTACGCAAAGCCGTCGGCGCCAGCCAACGCGATATTATGCAGCAGTTTCTGCTCGAAGCCGTTTTTCTCACCTTCTCCGGCGGACTGATTGGCACGATTATCGCCATAAGTATTTCCTTGCTGATAGTCGTCGTCATCCGTACGCAATACAACCTGGACTGGCCATTGACGATCCCCCTCGGGGCTATCGCTCTTGGCGTTGGTATGGCTGTTAGTGTAGGCTTGCTCTTTGGACTCTATCCCGCCCGCCAGGCCGCCAAAAAGGACCCCATTGACGCCTTAAGACACGAATAGGAAAACGAAAAACTTAAAACGCAAAACTAAAAACAACAAGAAAAAATAAAATAACGCCGTCGTTCTTTTGGGTTTTATATTGTTCCTTTGCATTTTTCGTTTTACGTTTTGCGTTTATAATGTGCCCATGTCCATTCAGTTAAAACTATTAAAACTTTTTTATCGCCTTCTCCGCCCGATTCTTTTTCGTTTCGACTCCGAATATATCCATGACGCCGTCACTAAAATAGGGGCCGTTTGCACTCGCTCACGCTTAATTAAAAAAATATTCTCCGCCGTCTTTAATCGCCGCGATCCCGCTCTCGCCAGCCGTCATTTCAATACAAACTTCGCTTCTCCCGTCGGCCTCTCCGCCGGTTTCGACTACAACGGCTATCTCACCGGTATTATCCCTTATCTCGGTTTTGGTTTTGAATCTGTCGGCACCGTCACCCACTCTTCCTATGCCGGTAATCCCAAACCGCGTCTGTCGCGCCTCATTAAATCCCGTTCCATTCTGGTAAATAAAGGATTTAAAAACGACGGCCTCAAAACAGTTCTCGACCGCATAGTATTTAACACCGGCTTCCCTACCGGCATCAGTATCGGCGCCACCAACTCTCCCGCTACCTCCGCCGCCACCGCCCAAATTGCCGACATTATTAAATCTTTTCAAATAATCAATCAGGATCGGCGCTTCACTTATTTTGAATTAAACGTTAGTTGCCCTAATGTCCTCGGCGCCGGCACTCTCGCCCGTCCCGACAGCCTGGAAACACTCTTAAGCCAACTTGACCAACTGTCTCTCCAAAAACCGTTAGTGGTCAAAATGCCCATTGACACCGATTGGACACAGACAAAACAACTTCTGGATATAATCATCCAGCACCGTGTCGCGGCCGTTACTATCGGCAACCTAGCTACCGACCGCCAAAATCCAAAACTTAATCCCGCCGAAGTAAAAAAAGCTGGTCCCGGCCACTTTAGCGGCAAGCCCACTTGGGATTTAAGCAACAACTTAATCAGCCAAACATACCAAGCGTTTGGCGATAAACTTACTATCATCGGTGTCGGCGGTATTTTCTCCGCTGCCGACGCTTATGAAAAGATTAAATGTGGTGCCTCACTTGTCCAACTCATTACCGGCCTTATTTTTGAAGGCCCCCAACTGGTAGCTCAAATAAATCAAGACTTGGCCAAACTGCTCAAAAAAGACGGTTTTAATAACATATCGGAGGTTGTAGGCAGTAAATACAAGTAAGGCTAAACCCCTATATTCTTATCTTGTGGGAGGGGTTTGTTTTTGTAATGGTGAGGACACTGCCATTATGACGCACTTCAATAATGATATTGAACAAATTACTTATCAATCGCCCATTACTGTAATTGATGATATTCACCCGCCTCGTAAGGCGCTTTCAAAGCCCCCCTCATCATGGTCTTCCTCGGCCATTTCTAGCATCAATAACGCGTTTTTGCATAAGGTGATAATAGGCATATTGTCGCCACTGACTTATTTGATAGTCATATTAAGCGCCGGTTTTTATTGCTATGCCTACATTAATGATGTTTGGCATCAGCCTATTATTTTAAGCGGGCTTATGTTGTCCATCACTACTGACGGCCTAATTCTTTTTTTGAATCTCATACAGCCGCGCACAAAACACACTAACCTTAGGTTTGATCCTGCGAAGTTGACCATTGTTATTATCTGTCACAACGGCGAGCATGTTTTACAAAAAACATTACGTCAGGCGCTTCATCATGTTCCGCCAAAGCAGCTTATTCTTGTTTCCGATGCTTCGGTCGATAAAACCGAAACCATTGCCAAATCTTTTGGAGTACGTGTTTTTATCAATAGTCGAAACATCAACAAAGGGTTAAGTATTAACCAGGTTATTAATCGGGTCTTTACGCCATACGTACTGGTGCTTGACGATGACACCAGAATAGGCCAAACATTTATTCCCACCAGTCTACTTGACGATGGCTGGTCGGCAGTTGCTTTTCGGATAATGCCATTGCCCTATCCTTCATTGGTAAACAAACTGCAGCAATTTGAATATGGCAAAACCATTTTTTTTGGCAAGGCATCTCGAAAATCCATAGGAGCAGTCAGCAACATCTCTGGCGCCATTGGTTTATATCGTACCGATTTATTAAAATTGCAAGCGCGCCGGCATAGCGGCCAGCATGGCGGTGAGGATCAGCAACGTACGCTATTTACATATTTACATTCATTCGGACGCGGAGTTACTTATATTGAATCTTCCGCCTATACTCTCGTGCCCAATACTTGGCGTGCTCTATGGCGCCAGCGCTCATTCAAATGGAGTCGCTCAATCCAAGAGAATTTCTTTTTATGCTGGTCAATTATAGCCAGTCGTCATACGCCCTTCCTGCTCAAGTTGGAAAAATCCCTCCAATTATTTATTTTTTTCACCGACCCCCTGCGCATCTTGCTTTGGTGGTTGATTCTTCTTAACCCGCTTCATCTTCTAACTTTTTACTTATTTTATCTTCTACTTAACACAATTGCCTGGCGCGCCAGCCGCCACGCAACGTCATTTTTTCTGATTTTGCTTATGCCCTTATATGGCCTGTTTAAATGCCTGTGCCGTTTTATCGCCCATTTTTACTGGTTTAAGGTTAAGTACGATTATTTAATAAAAAACCACTATCACCGTCTTGTGCCGGATCGTAACTTATTTTTTGAATATGGTACCGTTTCAGTCGTCGTTCTTTTTTTATGGGCAGTAGCAATTCAGCGCTTTTTTGCCGTAATAACCGGATAGTTGATCGCCGCAAAAAATTTTCCATAAGATGCACCTTGTAGACAATCCTAGTTTTTAGATAAATTAAAGGCAGGAGTCTAACGGACCGTTCTTTTCAGGAGGAAAAACATGAGTAAGCGCAAAAAGCCAGAAGATTTCATCTCGTGTCCCACCACGGCGGAACCGGGCTCTCGCCGGAAATTAGCCATTATCGCGGCGCGGATACGCAAGCGCCAGCCGATGGACTATCCCGGCGACATTCATATCTTTCACGGAAAGGTTGAAGAAGAGCCTGACGATGAGGCTCTGTCTCTGATCGAAGCCGAAGAAAAGGCCGAAAAGAAAAAGGCAGAAATACCGCCGGAAGTCTCCACGCCCAGACCGCCGCTTCCCCGTCGAAAGAGACCAAACATCAGACAATACAAAAAATCCTTGGCCGCCGGCAAAGTCAAACCGCCCGCACCCGTTCCTCCCAGGCAATATGCCCGGGCAATAAGCGCGATAGAATACCTAAAGCTGGAAGCAGAACTCCGCGCCGCCGGCCGAATCCTGTAACAACCCCCAAGCGCCCCCCGAGGCGCTTTTCCACACATTATAATAACCCAACTAAACCAATTGGGAATCCAAGCCCAAAAGAAAACCGCCGCCATCCGCGGTTTTTTCATACAAAAAAGCGCCCGTCCCGATGATTGACGCTAACATGTACCAGATCAGTCTCACCACGTTAACCACTTGCATAATGGGTTAACAAGTGTTAACATATGTACATATGGTTAACATAAATAAACAACACTATTCTACCACTGAAGTAGCCGAAATCTTGGGCATCAGTCGTACGGCTGTCTTTAAAAAGATTAAAGCCGGTATTCTACCTGCCGAGAAAGCGGGGCGTAATTACGTCATAACTAAGCAAGATCTACAAAAACTGACCGGCGGCAAGATATCCGAGGCACAGAAACGGGAGGTGGAAACCGCTGTGCACCAAGCCATTAAAGAATATCGTGAAGTGTTTGAAAAATTAGCTCAAGAGTAATTTATGTACTATCTTAGCATCCAAGAAGTAGAATACGTCGCCCACCAACTAGCCAGGGAATTAATGCGCTGGAACGAGCCAATCCCTTCTTTTAACACTCGCTTCCCCGGTGTACTTGAGCAATGTCTGGCTGTACCTACCGCCCGCTATGACAAAAAATCTTTATATCCCGGTTTGGTAGCACAAGCTTCAATGCTGTTATATGTGATGATTAAAAATCACCCTTTTCAAAACGGCAACAAGCGAGTGGCCATCATGACTCTCTTCTACTTCCTGTATAAAAATGGCAAGTGGCTGCGCATTGATAATCAAGAACTATACAACTTCGCGACCTGGGTAGCCGCCAGCAACCCCAAAGTAAAAGACCAGACCGTTGATGCGATCAAAACAATTATGCGCCAGAACCTAATCAAGCGAGACGATCTGTAACTAGAGCGCACATAAAAAATCATCCTTTAGAACTTTATATTCAGTGCTGACATTCTAACCTTTGCGCGAACCTTTTTCGAGCGGCGAAGCCGCGAGAAGGACTGACGCACGCTCCGCGTGCGTGGTGGCTCGGGACTGAAGCGTACGCTCCGATTTCCTGCCAACGCGAACCAATGCGCCTCGGTGCGCGCTCGCGGACTCGCGCGCCGCATCCCGCGCCGTTTCCTTTTCCTTTCAATTTTTGCGGTGGAGGGGGATGGGAGGAGGAGCCGCACAAAAATGCAAAGGAAACGGCGCGGTCTGCTGCCGCCACTTCGTCCTCCAAAAGAGTCGAAAGGTCATTCAGCATTGCTTCATTCCCAATCTCCGCTTTCTCCGTCCTCGTGGCGGCCCGAGGCGCTCCCGTAGCGAGAGTGCGTGGTAATTTTAACATCCGCTCACACTACGCCCACATCTCGCATGGGCCGCTCGCATTCGTTCGCGAGCCTCTCCGGTGCGGACTTCGTGTTCGCTCAGTGATCTCGGCGTTTGAACAAATATAAAAAAGGCCTCCGCACAATTGTGTGCGCGGAGGTTGTTCAAGCCAAAGGTTCAGGGTACAGCTCGTAGAACATCTCTACGGCTTGCTCGGCAATACCCATCGCCTCGTTCGGTTCTGACACGGCACCATCCACGATTGCGAGAGCTCTGTATGCGAGAGGCACTGCCTCTGGTGCATATCTCGTGACCATTGCGGCTGTTTTATGGGGAGAAGCATAAAATATCGCGCCACGAAGAATGGTTATGCCTGACAGCACGCGAATAGCCGCTTTTGCGCACGAACGCGCGAGTAACTTAGGGTTGCTTCGAAACGGTTCGTTGATGATACCGAGTCGATATCTCCCCATCAGTATCTTAGCGCGAGCTGCGCGTCCGTAGGCCATTGCTTCGACCGTCGGAAGGTAATCGTGGAAGTCCAGTTTCTGGCCCGATACGAGCAGCCCTGTCACTGCTATAATTCTCGCTCGATCGATTGACATCGCGTCGGGATTTTTCTCCTGCAGCGCTTCTAGACTGAGTGTCGAATTGTTGATGAACGACACCTGAGGAAAAGATTTTCCAAGCTCTGTCAATTCGTGCCGTCGTGGATCCTCATCTTCGGTTGTGAACGCGTGATCCACCACGCCGACGACATCCACGTCACTCACTCCTTCCGTCCATTCTCCTACAGCAACACTACCTATGACGAAGACTGATTGCAGGTCAGCGTGGTGGCGACGATAACATGCCACAACATGATCTGTCAGCGGACGAAGAACCGCTGGAACTTTCTTGAGAACCTTAAATCCAAGCACGAGACGTTTTGCGGATTGGTTTGACATCTTGCCCTCCTATTCGGGTCTCTGGTTTGCATAACGGTCTGCGACCTCCCGCATGTATTTCATGCGATCGGCAATAGACATTCCCATGAAGTGGACGGCAAACGGATTCGGATCCATTGGCCGGCAAAGATACTTTTCCAAGTACGGCTGATTCCAGCCGATCGGTAGCCACGTGGTGCCGTGCATAAATTCGGTCGGTTTATCGGGCATTCGCGCACCGTCATAGTGCTCGTTACCGAGAACCCACCCGAGTGCTCGTAATACTGCCCCTTGATCAGCCCAACGGCCTGCCGGTATACCGATTTCCATGGCAGTATCCAGAAACCGAAAAGCTTTCTCGGTATTTCTGATCACCCATACTCCAGTGTTGGGATTAATTCGGTTTTCGGATGGTACCGAGTGGAGTACGAGGCCTTGGTAGTCGGTCGTGCCGAGTAAATCAACGATATCCGTATCAGATCGACAAATCAGCACATCCGCGTCGAACCATACGACGACATCGCTTTGTTCTAGGGCCGACCTAATCAGACGCAGTTTTTGCCATCGGACGCTTTTTGCGGTTGCGCTCCATCGGTCTGCGTCATCTTCCGTCACATACGTCACCTGCATCCTATAGCTGTGACGGTCCGCAAACGAAGCGAATAACGGAAGGGCGAACGTAGTAAGAACCGGAGCCATATTAGGCCCGGCCGCAGTGACAATTGTCTTTCGCATCTGGCGCTCCTTTTTCAAAGATCAAGACTTATCGCGCATAGCGATAAGGTTGCGCAATACTACAGCATATCCTTTTGCGTCGTCAAGCGCATTATGCGTATGATTCGGCATGCCCTTGATTAATTCTTCGGGCCAATATACACGCCTTGCCTTGTCGAACGTTAAACTATATTTTCCGGCCACGTAGGATTTAAGATCGAGGGCGCGAATACTGTTTTTTTCATTCTTGAAAGGATTGCCCTGCGCGAAGCGGAATAAATACCAACTGACAAAAGTGTAGTCGAGACTCGTGGGATTTGAAACGAATATCGGCTCGCGTCCTAGCTCTATTACCCAACGAAAGAAGTCGACCATAACGCGTTCAGGTTCCTCAGAGTCAGAAGTCGCTTCTTTCCATGCATCTGGATGTTCCTTCCACCACAGAGTCGTACCGGGGTCAGCGGATGCGCCGGGTAGCGGTGTGATTTTTCGATAAAAATGAGACACTTCCTTGTCGGTAGTCGTGGCTACCGCCGCAAGACTGAGCATCGAATTAAGGCCAACTGCCGGTCCGTCTGCCTCGATATCAACCACTATGAAAATTTGCGAATCTGTAATCATAAACGCCGGTTATTGAAATTATAGTTGAATCTGTTTAAAAAATAACTGACATCTTTCTCATACATCTTCGCAAACTTTTGAAGCTCCACCACATCAATCCTCTGTTGCCCTGACTCTATCTGTGCGCGAGGGTGGGATCGAACCACCGGCCTCCACAATGTCAATGTGGCGCTCTAACCACTGAGCTACACGCGCTGGAAACAAAAAAACTATAGCCAAAATAATTAAAAGGTGCAATAAAGAGTATACGAGAATTGGGTCCGTAGCTCAGTGGTAGAGCGCGCGTCTTATAAGCGCGTGGTCGCAGGTTCGACCCCTGCCGGGCCCACACATCACACAAAAGAAATGAGGTTGCGTATTGTAACGCAACCTCGTGTATGCCTAAACCAAGCAGGAAACCCCTTGCTTGTTCTCCAGCACCGGCTCTCCGCAGTCATTCAGGGCAAAGTAAGCAAAACGCTCTTGCAGCATCTCCTCGGCCTTCTCAACCGTTTTGATGTGTTGGTCGGCGCCGTGTCCCAGCAACCAGCTGCTATGAACACGCCTGATTCTTGTCCGGCCGTCAGACCGTATTACCCAGACGCGGAACGTAAAATCTTCGCCTTGCTTTCTCCGCATGACCAGGTAAGCCGCCTCCATCACCCGCCAATTAAAAGCCCGGGCAATCATCTTGGGCAAGCCGTCACGATCGAAAACTTTTTGATTGACCAAACGAAAGGCCACCTCTTCCACCCGCATGATCATGCCCAAGGCCTCTTCCTGCTTCAAGAGTGGCAGCAGGCTGCTTACCATGGCAAAAGCCTCGGGGAATGTCATCCAGACCGGTAACAGCCCAAAGCCGTTACAGTCATCACCGCCGCGGTTTCTGGTTGCTACCGCGACCACTTGTTTTGCCTCCCAATGTCCGACCATGGAACACGCAAGCGAAGCGCTCATTTAGCCACCCCCTGATTTGGTTGTAAAGTACAACTACTCTCTTTTCACCTCTCAAAAAAACGACCAGCTTACGCTGGTCGTTTTCTCCAGAGGTCGAGATAGAGCAATAAAATTGGTGTTTCTGCTAACAAGGTGTTATAACCCAGTATATCAACCCCGCCCGGTCAAACTTATGGCTTGCCGCCAAGGTTTTACTTAAGAATAAGCTCAATTGATATAAACAACTTCTTGCAAACTTACCCCACGCTTGCCCCCAACAAGGCAAGGCTTGGCGGGGTTGTATTACTGGGTGAAATTCTTTAGACATTTTAATTAGCTTCTCTCTATGTCACCGACAAGTCAAGAGCCGGACAGTGGAAAAGTAGCACCGATTATTGTGGCGGACACTCAAGCCGGCCAGCGTCTTGATCTTTTTTGTGTCAGCCTCACCCCCAATTTATCCAGAGCCGTCATTCAACGCGCCGTTAAAGTCGGAGATGTTCTGTTAAACGGTAAAATCGTCAAACCCCGTCAAATTATCAAAACCGGAGACAGCGTCAGTATCAACATAAATCCGCCGGCTAAACACCCCCTTTCTCCCCTGCCCGCCATCAACCCGTCCATACTTTTTGAAGACTCTGATGTGGTTGTTATTAACAAGCCCGCCGGAATTTCCGTCCATCCCGGCGCGGGCAATGAACAAAAGTCAACCATCTCCTCCTGGTTTGCCGCGCGCTATCCCGCCGCCGCGTCAGTCGGTGACGACCCCGCTCGACCCGGCATCGTTCACCGTCTTGATAAAGACACCAGCGGTGCTTTAATCATTGCCAAAACCCAAAAAGCCTTTCTTGATCTCAAAGAGCAATTCAAAAAAAGACGAGTTAAAAAAGAATATCTGGCGCTGGTATTCGGCGTTCCCGGTGGTACCGACGGACGCATTACCCGCCCCTTAATACGCAGTAAGCGCAATCCCTTACGTCGTACTATAGACGAGCAAGGTAAACCCGCCGTTACCGAATGGCGTCTGGAAAAAAAGTTCGGTAAATTTGCTCTTTTGCGTGTTTATCCTCTTACCGGACGCACCCACCAGATCCGCGCTCACCTGCACTTTCTGGGCTTTCCTATTGTCGGTGATGCTCTCTACGTTTTCAAGCGTCAGCGCCCGCCTGCCGGTGTAACGCATCAACTTCTCCATGCCGAAAAAATAACCTTTGCCCTGCCGACAGGCAAAAAGAAAACCGTAGCAGCACCACTGCCCGCTGATTTTGAGTATATACTCGATACATTAGTAGCAAGTAGCACGTAGCAAGAAACTACGCCGAATATCCCCTGACTACTTACTACTTGCTGCTTACTACTATAATATTTACAAACCCATGACCACTTACATCAGTCTGTTAAAATCACTTTTCATCAACGATTATGTGCGCGTCGAAAAAGACGATCGTCTGCTTGATATTTTTTCAACCGAAACCCGTGAAAAAGGCGTAGAACTATGGGAAAAATGGGACGATAAATCAATTTATCTCCTGCGCGTAAAACTGCCCTTCAACACCAAAACACTTAAGCTATACCGCTTACCTCGTGCCAAAACAGCCAAGCAACTCTTAACCAACCAAAGCGCTAAATTATCTAATTTTCAAGAGATCGCCAAAGGCGATGCCATAGTTTTGCATTTTTAGTTTTACCTTTTGCGTTTTCTTACGCCGCGCGGTTGCGATTGATGTAATCGAGCGTTCGCTAACGTGCCATACGCACGGATTCTTTTTTAACCGCGCGATTTGTTTATTTGAAAATATTGTTCTCATGTTCTTTTGTTAATGATTAATTCTAACAAAAGAAATCATGGACATTGTACCTCCGTGTCTACTTTATGGGGTACGGATCACTGTGCCCGGAGTGGGATTCGAACCCACATGCCTTGCGGCACACGATCTTAAGTCGTGCGTGTAAACCAGTTCCACCACCCGGGCAAGTTATTTTTTACTCTTACCTCTACGATATCTATAGTTAGGAGTCAAACTGTGACAATTAGGGCAAAGAATTCTCAGGTTTTTAAGCCTGTGATCTGTTCTATCACCATTAATATGATCAACTTCAAGTGGCAAATGACCAGTAGATGTTCGTTCTGACCAGCCACAAATTTCACATTTTTGAGGCTTAAGATTTTCTTTAAATAGCCTTTGTTTTAGCTTATAGCTTTGGAAAGTACTTCCCTTAACTAAGATATCTTTAATCTTTATACGCGGCTTCCCAATTCCTTTCAACCCCTTATTCCAAGCGCTACCCTTAAAGTGAGAAGTATCAAGTCCATATTCCTTAACATACTTTTGAAGTTGATAATAATTACCACCCGCTGGGCGAAGACCAAGTTTTTCTATTACTTGACGGTAACTCAATGATGTTTTTACAGCGCTTTTAAGTTGGCTAGCTGTCCAAGATCTTCGACTACCCATCTTTAAATTATACCATAAAAGGTAATAGTACATTATTCATAATCCTAAACGTATACCCTATAAGTTTTATTGGGGCGCAGATGGGATTTGCACCCATGTATAAGGGTTTTGTCATGGCTACGCCAGATCCCGCGTAGCGAGACAGACCCCCGCCTTACCATCACCTTGAGGCCGAGGCGAGAATTGCACTCGCGTATAGAGGTTTTGCAGACCTCTGCCTTACTACTTGGCTACTCGGCCTTATGTTTTGCTCTCAACAATTCTTTTTGTTGATGTTGTTTAAAGTGCCTCTCTTGCTTCACGGCGTCACTTCTAGTGTAGTAAGTATAGCATTCAAGAAGTACCCATGGACGATATCCTTTTGTTGATTTTACACTACCCTTTAAGAATAGACGTTGCTCAACATTCTCCGTACTACCTACATATAAATCATTATTCTTTAGACTTTTAAGAATATACACATAATAGGGCATATCTACAAAGATTAAGGTTTTGTCATGGTTACGCCAGATCCCGCGTAGCGAGACAAACCGTCGCGTTAGCTACATCGCCACCGCGCCTTGTCTTCATGTAATACCAGAAAGCGCCGGTATCTACAACCGGCGCTTACATAACATTTATCAATTTATAAGTTCGACAATTATTCTTTAGGAGGCGCGTCTTTTTCGATTTGAGTTTCGTTTTCTGGCTGCTCTTTTACCGCTTCCACTTGCTTCTTTACTTCCGCTTCCGCTTTTATTTTCTCTTCCTCTTCCCGTCGGACAGCCTCCTCCGCCAGCCGCTTCTTATCCCCTTCTTCCTTCACGTATCTTTGCATGGACAGCTCGTCTTCTTTAACGCGCCGCTTGCCGACTTCCCGCAAGTAATTCAACTTAGCCCGACGCACTTTCTGTCGTCTGGTAATTTCGATATTGGTAATCAACGGGCTAAAAAGCGGGAATATACGCTCCACACCAAACTTGCCGATCTCCCGCCTGACTGTAAATGTCCGCGAAGGTCCACTGCCGCGTACCCCCAATACGGTGCCTTCGAACGTCTGCAACCGCGCTTTTTCGCCTTCCTGTATCTTTGTTTCCACGCGCACCACATCACCCGCTCGCAAACGCGGACGATCAATATTATCAATCTGCTTTTTTTCAAAATATCTGATCAGGTCCATATCAGAGCACTATTAGCTAAAGGTAAAAGCAAGTATAGCGAATATCACGAAAATAGCAAGGCCATACCAGCGAGTACAGTTAATACAGTAAATTCAGCGAGTACAGCAACTGTATTCACTGTATTTACTTAATTTACTGTATTTACTCTGATGGCACCGATACAACTTCTATCTCCACCACACGCACGCCATACCTCAACGCCGCTTCCCGACTAGGCTGCCAGATATCAATGATATATTTCCCGTTATAGCGCGCGTTCAGGCGATCCTCCACCGTATAGACCGTGTTGCCGATTCTCACCTTGGTGCCAAACGGCAGAAAATTGGCTGCCATTGTGCCCATATGTACGCGTGTCCCGGAAGCTGTCCCCCAAGGATTAGCATCGGTTTGATCGTAAGTAGAAGAATACGCCGTGGACAACACCCGAATTGCCGTGCCTTCTTTAATCTCCTTAGCCGCGTCGGGTATGCGGGAAACACCGGATCCCAGCACTCCTCCTGCCGTACGCTGTTTCGGCCAAGCCTCAATCCCGACAATCGCCGTACTGGCCAGGCTGGGATCGCGCTCAAAAATCAAAGGCTTCTGGGCTAACTCCACTTGTTCCGCGAAAGCCAGAGACTCACTCGGCACACTACTGACAAACAAAAAAGCCGCCACAGGAATAAGATGCAACGTGTCCCAAGACATCTCGCGCACCGCCTTCCAGAAGGCAGCCAGATAATCTCCTATTCGTTTAACCCCCGACGGGTGGTTATTCATATAGTCACGAAGAAGAACATTTCCCTTTAAGGCGCCGCCCTAATGCGGTCAACCCCAGGTACTAAAAAGCTTGATTGGGATGAATCAAGCTACATCTTCATTGTATCACACATATCAAAATCCGTCAATACCCACTCCTCTCTCCCCTTCTCTCTTCTCTGCCAGCGTGAGAGTGTTATGAAATTAATAACAACTTCACCTATCTAACCTAATTATCGGTATTGTTTTTTGAGACAGAACGGGGCGTCGGGTGATGCTCGCGGTGCCTACTCTCGGCGGTCGTCTAAAAGCCTGCCGGCATGGTCTCCGCCTAGAGGGCGGAGCGGCAGGCTTTTAGTCGAGCGCAGTCCAGCCGCTGGGCTGGACAAGTATGCCGCCAAGAGTAGGTATCGCGAGAAGCATCACCCGGCGAGAAAAACATTACTTAAAAACAGCCCCTGATTAAGGGGCTGTTTTCCTTAAAACACTTCCACTCTCACCTGGCCCAACCCTCCGTTCATGCCAATAGCCTGTTTGGTAGCAATAGTAAGATCGGCCACGCGGTTACCGTACTTATCTCGGTAAAACCCGCCCGTGTCCGTAATCAACACCTCAACCGACTTACCCGTGGCCAAACTGGTTACACGCGCCCTATGGCCCACCAGATGCACTTTATCAGCGCCAATTGCCATAGTTAGAGCGTTATCGTTCAAAGGCTGTCCGTTGGCCATAATGCGCAAGGGGTTGCAACCCAAGCACCCTTCCCGACTGTAAAAGCTGGCCTGGCCTTCCATAACTAATAGATTCCCGGAAGTAGGCAAGGGTCCTTTGGGGACATTGTAGGCCACCTTTTTAACCTTAACCGGCGCTGCCGGCCAATTACCCTTTTCAGTAATGGGGGAACTGGCGCCCAACGCACTGCCGCTTTGCATATATTGATAATCAGGTAAGCCGTTAATCGCTTTTGCCAAATACGGATCCAGCTTAGTCCTTGCGGTACCAGCCAGATGTGTCTGGGCTACAAATTTAGGCGTCACAGCCAAGGGCAGCTTTGCCTCAAAGGCCAAAACGTTATTCGGCATTAATGTGCTGACTACGAAAACAATCAGAGCCGCCAGCCACACTAATTTCACATTGTTATGTTGGTTTCGGGCTAAAATGCCTGAAATCATAGAAGGTGATCACTTGTAAACCCGGCTAATCAACCGGAATTGACCTTTTGCGGCCAACAAAAAAGCCTGGCAGGTTATTACGCTGTCAGGCTTAAAACCGAACACTATAGCACAGGGGCTATATTATGTCAAGCACCATTTCCGACCTCTTGTCAATAGATAATAATGGCTATAAATAGCTATAAAATACATATTATGAGCTTACATCCTTCAGTGATATAATTAAATAAATTATCCTTCAATCTTCATCTATGCGCTCAATTTTGGCCTTCTCCTTGCTTTTAGCTGTCCTTTTGCTGCCGTCCGCTTCCGCTGGCGCCGTTGTTACGTCTACTCCGTCCTCCACTGATGACGCCACGGAAAACACAGCATCAGACGAACAGACAGCGGCATCTGTTTTTGACAGCGAAGGTTTAACCGATGAAGATCTCGCCACTGACCTGGAAGCGGAAGCGCTCCCTACCGCCAACCCCATCGCTTACTGGTGGGAGAACTTACGCAATAATGTTATTAGTGTTTTCACTTTCAACGCCGAGAAAAAAGCCGCCTTCTACCGCTTCCGCCTGCACGAACTGGACCGGAAAATGGCCGCTTGCGCCGATCTTGGCGATGAAAAATGCGTCGACAAAATCCAAGCCGCGCAAAAACAGCTGCAGCAGCGTACCGAGGCTTACATCGCCAAGCAGCAAGAATTGGGACAAGCTGCGCTGGAACGAATCCAAGCCTGGCGCCAACATCGCACAGAACTCCTGCAGCAATTTCGTAACAACAAAGCAACGAATACGGCTAATTCAGAAGAAAGACTGCGCCAGCGGGAAGAAAACCGCGCCGAAGCGATTCAAAGGCGCCAAGAAACCCTAAACAATATTCAAACCCGGCGCGAGCAAAATCGCGACCAACTAATCAAACTGCGCAGCGAAAGACTAAACAACAATCTCAATAATACCCGCGCTCAAGTCAATCAGGCCCAAGAGCAATATAACCAGGCTCTGGGAGAAAATTAACATCTTGGTAGCTCTTCGGTCCACTCTTCGTGCGCTTAGAGTTTGCGCTACGGCTTAGCCCCGCCTCGGGCGGGGATACCTCAAAGTTATAATCAAGACAAGGAGGCTTCTATATAAATAATCGCGTCTGCGATTACTTAATTAGAGCTTCTTTGTGGACCGCATTCGAACCTTTTTTGTATCGGAAAACAGGTTAGTTATTGCCAACTATTCTTAAAGCAACCCACCTGTAAGGAGGCGAAAATCTCTGTCAGCCTCCCAAACCTGCTTTAGTTCTTGAAGGTTATCATCTGGCTTCACCATTAATTCAGCGAGCCTATCAATTTTTGCGTATTCTGTATCACCTAGCGTCTTAAAGGTATCGTATCTTCCATATTTAGGAATATGTATGTAGGGAATCTCATTGTTCATGAGGCAATGAAAGTCATAAAACAGTGACCATAGTACGACAATAGTTCCTCTCTCTGGTTTCGCGTTGTAGAAATAATCCGGGTCAACATCTCCGCTGCGAACCTTTATCCAAGCATCAGCAGCAAAGTCAAAAGCATTATCTGGAATATCGTAAGGGTTAAACTTTTCATTCAGGCTCCAGCTTCCGTCTACATCAATTGTAATCCAGTGGTTTTTCTCGCTATCCCAATACTGGTTAATCCAATGGTCGGTACTTACTTTTCCCAATTCTCCCATATCAAAATATGGAGCATGACCAGCACGCACACGAGTCGGTATACCTTTTGATTTAAGGATAGATGCCATCAGTACAGCCACATACCTACAAGTTAGTACTAGTTTATTTTCAGGCGCTCTATCTTCTATAAAACCTCGGGAGTCTCGTCTATACAGCTCAGCAAGCATTGCAGGAGTAGTAACCAATACATCGTCTTCGGGCTGGCGATACCAAGGCATCTGGTTCATATCACCAAATCTCAAATCTTCATTCGTGCCAGTATTTCCAATTGCTAGAGTCGTGCGGTGAATAAAGCTACTTCTAACAAGATTGCCGGTTGCTTTAATGTCATCAGATAGTGCTTCAAGGGCTTCCCTGTAAAAGCCAGGGTTTGTATAGATGCCAAACTCCAAATAGTGATTAATGACTTCTTTATCCATGGATTTATTGTCTCATTCTAGGAACTAGAAAGAAAGTTCGACTTTCCATTTAGTGGTAGTCAATTTAGAATTTCCAATCGCTCAATGTAGCAACTTTTTAGGTGAGCGGGTAACGGGAGTCGAACCCGTGTTTCCTCGTTGGCAACGAGGTGTAAAAGCCACTATACGATACCCGCCTACGCTTTTAAGCTTCCCCCTTCGCACAAGGCTACGGAGGGACACAGTCGGCGGGCAAGCCCGCTTCAGCGTTAAGTCGTGTAAATTATTTGTAGCCAATTTTGTCCCAAAGGGCAAGAAAATTTCGCCGCTAGGCGACACTATTATTTTGCCTTTTTCGTTTTGCACTTTGAATTTAGGTTGTGCCACGGGTCGGAATCGAACCGACGACGCCGGCCTCTTCAGGGCCGCGCTACTACCACTGAGCTACCGTGGCTTGTGGTTTACTGTGGTGCAATTGCCAATCAAAATCAAGTGCTTGTTTAATTTTATCGTGCTTGCGGGCCAAATAAAGATCCTTGGCATCAGAATACATTACCCTATACAACTTTCTTGTATCACCTTTTACATACCTAATTGTATAAGCTCCCTTTCCTTCATGAATATAACCCTTTACGCTATACAGCCTAGTTAACTCATTTTTCAGCCATTTTGTAAACATCAGACTGGCAGAACTATATCCTAGATAATAAACAAAACTATTTGGCCACCTTTTATCCCAAGTTGTCCAAAAAGTACCATCCCCATCAAAAAGACCGCGTAAAAAATGGCTAAAACAAAAATCAGGAACATTTACTGAATGGATCGTTTTTGATTTAGCTGGCGTTATTCCAATACTAATTAAATAATCATGAAACTACCTGCTTTTAAAACCTGTTACAAAATAACGTTTTACTTTTGAGCTACCGTTACGTCCTTTTCTTATATTTTTATCAACATCTAACGCCCGCTGAAATAACAAAACAAGCTCCAAGTCTTTTGAAACAAAACTTATTAACTTAGTTGTTTTTGATAAACAGCCATCTGAAGCAATAAGGCCAACCCCATAAGCTAGACGAGGAGACCATTTAGTATTAATCACGTTAATTAGTTTTTTGGGACTCACAAAATTATTATATCATTTTTGTTCGCTTGATGTATATCACTAGATAAATCAACGCTAGGTATTGTCTGATTCAAATATTAATGAGAATATTTAAGTAGACCTTATGTCAGAAAACAAAGAATTCTATCGTCAAACCGCCATTTCCGAGGAAGAAATCAAGCGCCTAAAACAAATCGACTATCCCAATCACGCCTCGGAAGCATTACTGACCGACTACGATTTAAAAGACAGAAAAGTACTTGATGCCGGCGCCGGCCCCAATGACAAACTGGCTGCCTTTATTACCAAAAAGGGAGGCACCTATATACCTGCCGATATCAGAGGAGATGTTTTAAAAAACATGAGAGCATCACTCCAAGAACAAAACCTGCCTTTTCTTGGCGTCCAAGCCGACGCCAGTCAGCTTCCCTTTAGTGATAATGCTTTTGATATTACTCATCAGCGTTTTGTTTTTATGAATGTCGCGTCCGAAAAACACGCCCCCATTCTTGCCGAACTGACTAGGGTTACTAAAGAAGACATGCTGTTGCTTGAATACAACTGGGAAACCCTCCACAGTACCAACGATCCGGAAACTATCGAGCGTTTTCGGCAAATAGCCTTTACCATCTTTTCACGCTTCTCCACCGATCCTTACATGGGGCAAAAATTACCCACTCTATTAAATCAGTCTCCAACGCCCCTTCGATATACAATCCGCCATTTCCAGCGCAGCGAAAATAAAACAAATTCCAACGAATTACTGCAAGTTTTACCCGGTTTTCATTCGGCCGCGCTAAACATGCTCAAGGACGAAAAATTAGCTCAATCTATCGCGGAACTCATTGAACAACTAAAAACTAAGCCTATTAACTTCACTCCTCCCGAAATCATCGCGGCCGTTGCGAAAAAGAAAAACTAGCAGACAAACTTCATAGTTAACCAAATTTCTAAGAGTGGGCGGTGAGGGACTCGGCCGCTAACACAGCGGCCGCCCGCCGTGATGGCGGGCGAACCCAATACTACATAAGTTAGTTACTTTGTGGGTGAGGCAGGGATCGAACCTGCGACCTTTCGGATGTAAGCCGAATGCTCTACCACTAAGCTACTCACCCCTATTTTAATAAACCCTACCACTGCCGTGTCCCCCATAGATTTAGCGACGGGGGAAGCTAACCGCCCTTTCAGTGCGGACGGTGGGACTCGAACCCACACGAGCAATAAGCTCACATGCCCCTCAAGCATGCCGGTCTACCGGTTTCCGCACGTCCGCTCTTTAGGGAGCATATATGTATAGCAAGTACAAATCAAGCTATCTTGATAATTGAACCATTACGATTAAATCCTTCGGGGAGTATTCCCAATTTGGACTGTTTTAATGCCGTCCATTGACGATCTAATTTTTCTTTCTTTCGAGATAAATATGGGATATCTCCGCTGTAATACATAGATTCAAACAAAGGAAGCGCTTGTGTCTTCGCAAATTTTAATTGAAAAATACTACGGCTTTTGCCCATTACGCCACGTGACCCAATTAAACGAAAAACGGTGGTACGTAGCCACTCTAAATGGCACTTACTAGCACAGACAAACTGAATATATAACGAAACACTACTATGCCAACGCGTATCCCAATAAGCATGAGAGGATCCATCTCCATCAAATTCACCCCGCAGAAAATCAAAAAAATATTCATCAGGAATCCTCACAACGCCAATACTTTTTGTTTTATGAGGGCCAATACCTATCGAAACCAACCATCTGTATAAAACAACATTTCCAAATTGAACTTGCGAATTCATCTTTCCGGTATACCCGCTTATTTTCCAGCCAATCTTATTTGTTAGCCCAAGACAGCGCTTGAATGTTTCTAATTGTTCGATATCTTTTGAGGTCAAGTTTATATGTCGGCCATCTTTGGATAAAGAACCGTCCGTAGCCAGAAGACCGCAAGCATAAGCCAAATCCACCGTCCACTTCTGATTTTCTGCTCTCTTTAGTCTTGGCCATCTCCTACCCATTATCTATATTACTAGTAGTATAATATCAACATTATTGTACTACTTTTGTTCTAATTCTAAAACAATGACTTCTGTGATTTCTGTTCTTCTTTCTTCTTTTCCTCGCTTACCGCCTCGCCCTCCCGAATCAATTTCAACACCTTTGGTATCTTGGCAAAATCCGCCGCCAGCACCGGCCTTAAATCTCCCCGGTAAAGCGCCGCCGCCGGATGATACATCGGTATTATCACCCGTCCATTACGACGTTTCGGCTGCCCGTGTATTTTGGTAATGGAAAAACCTGGTCCCAGCAAAAACTCCATGGAAAAGCGCCCTAACGTAATTATCAAGTGTGCCTTGATAATCTCTATTTGTCCCTCCAACCACGGCCGATACGCTTCTATCTCCTCCGGCAGCGGATCGCGATTGCCCGGCGGACGGTGCTTGATTACATTGGCAATAAATACGTCTTCGCGTTTATAGCCTATCCCTGCTATTAATTGGTCCAAAAACTTTCCTGCCGCCCCTACAAACGGCCGTCCTTGCTCATCCTCGTTTTTCCCCGGCGCCTCGCCGATAAACAAAATATCCGTATCCGGATTTCCCTCCCCCGGCACAGCATGAGTAGCGACACTTTTAAGCGGAAGGTCTTTTCTGCCCCATTCATCGTTTAGCTTGACTAAAGCCATCTCTTTTTCTTGCTTATTCATATTTGAATTACCTGATATGTCGGAGTAATCTTTTTGAATTTTAATTTGTCATTTTGCATTTTGATTTTTGCATTTTGATTTATCTCCTATTCTCCTTCAAAAACTGCATATCATGTTTTATCAAACTATCGTGTTTTGTCTCCAAAATAAAATTAACCTTTTGCCAATCCTTATGTGCCAGCAACACCTTAAATCCCGCCTCACCTATTTTTCCTTTGCCGATATGTTCATGCCTGTCCTTATGCTCTCCCAAATCGGCCTTGGAATCATTAACATGCACTAGCTTTAATCGGTTTATGCCAATGTGTTTATGAAATTGCCGCATGGTTTCATCTATCGCTCCAACCGTACGAATATCATACCCGGAAGCAAACATATGGCAGGTATCCAAACAAACATGCACATCGCTTCGACCCAGCTCTTTCAGGATATATCCGAGTTCCTCGAAAGAATCGCCGATAACCGCCCCGGCCCCCGCCGATATCTCGATAAGAAGTTCTGTAAAGAACTTCTTATCGCCCCCCATAGTCTTCGCCGTAGGCGAAGCGGCGGGGGGCCAATCACTATATATTTCCTTCAAACCAGCAATAACCTGATTCAAAGCATTCCGCGGTTTTTGGAAATTGGAAATTGCCGCGCCGGCCATAGCTCCTAAGCGACGGCTGGAAGATTGAAAATTGTCTTTGTCCCAGTCTCGCGCGCTTCCCAAATGCGTCATCACGTACTTAACCCCCAACTTACTGCCACGCTCCAATTCCTCCCGCACAATCCGCGGCGCCGCCTTGGCCAAGCTGTTTTTTTTCGACGCGAAATTTATGTAATAGGGTGTATGAATATAGCTGGCCATACCGTATTTCTCGCATCGTTCTTGAAATTGCCGTGCTTGTTCATCGCCGATCTCCGGTGCCTTGCCGCCCCGCGGACTGCGCGAGAAAAACTGAAAGCACTCTGCGCCCAGCTCTTTTGCGCGCTCTGGCGCGTTCTCTACCCCTCCCGCTGCCGACACATGCAACCCTATTCTCTGATACTTTGCCATATCTAAATAATAGCGAGAACAGTAAATACAGTAAATTCAGTAAATACAGTCACTGTATTCACTTTCCTCGCCCCTCAATATATTAATGGGCTGACCTTGCTGTATTTACTGTATTCACTGTCCTCGCTGATTAGCGCGCTTTCGCTTCCGCTCGTGTCTCCCTAATAACATTAACCTTTATATCCCCCGGATAAGTCATTTCCGCCTCAATCTGCCGGGCTATTTCCTGCGCCATCTTTATCGCTGCCAAATCATCTATCTCTGTTGGCGTCACAAAAACCCGAATTTCTCTGCCGGCGTGAATGGCATACGCCTTTTCCACCCCCGGTTGAGCCGTCGCGATATTTTCCAAATCTTCCATTCGTTTAACATATTGTTCCAAACTCTCCCGCCTGGCTCCCGGCCGCGCCGCCGACACCGCGTCTGCCACTTGTACGATAATAGCCTCGGCTGTATCAAACGGGTAGTCGCCATGGTGTGCCGATGCCGCTCTTATTATCTTCTCATCAATGCCGAATTTGCGCATTACTTTCTCGCCTATTTCCACATGGGTGCCTTCCACGTCATGGTCAATCGCTTTGCCGATATCGTGCAGCAATGTCGCCTTCTTAGCAATCATCGGATCCGCTCCCAGCTCTTCCGCCAGCATAGTGGCAATGTGCGCCGCTTCCCAGCTGTGCTTGAGCATATTTTGCCTGTAGCTGGTGCGGTATTTTAATCGCCCCAAAAGCTGTACCAGCTTCTCCGGGAAATCGATAATACCAAGATCATAAACCACCGCTTCGCCGGCTTCACGAATATCCTCGTTAATATGTTTTTTAGCTTCCTCTACCACTTCTTCAATCCGGCCCGGATGAATGCGCCCATCACGCAACAGCTGTTCCAGGGCGTTCTTTGCCACCTGCCGCCTTATCGGCGAAAAACAGGAAATAGTAATCGAATTCGGCGCCTCGTCGATAATTATTTCACAGCCCGTTAGGCGTTCCAGGTGCTGAATATTACGCCCTTCTTTTCCTATAACCCGACCAATCATACTTTCGTCGTTAACCGTCACGTGCGACGTGCTTGTTTCCGCCACATGGGAAGAAGCATAGCGCTGAATAATGGTAGCCAAAATCCCCTTAGCTTTTTCTTCCAGTTGCTTTTCGCCTTCCTGTTCCATTTTACGCACCCGCCGCACAATCTCCTCTTTAGTACGCTGTTCAGCCAACTCCATCACTCTGGCAGCCGCCTGATCGCTGGTTAGCCCTGAAATCTCCGCCATTTTTTTCTCCTCTTCCGCTCGCAAGCTATCCAGTTTTTCTTCCTTGGTTTTTAGGTTCTGGGTATGTTCTTTAATCTCGCGGTCTTCTTTCTCTATTTGCTCCAGCTTGGCCGACAGCTGTTCCTCGCGATCCGCCACTCTTTGCTCCAGCTCTATAATTTGCTTACGGCGCCTGTCCAACTCTTGTTCGCTGTCCGCACGGAATTTAGCCGTTTCCTTCTCGGCCTGTTGGCGTAATTCCGTTAATTTTTCCTTAGCCGCTTTGAGCTTGTGCTCAATTTTTTGTTCAAGCGACTGTGCTTGCCTGGCGCCATACTGTCGCCGAAAAGCGTATCCGCCTACCGCGCCAAGTACGGCCGCAGCTACTGCGGCCAAAATTATAAACACTACTGACATATCTCATATTCCTTTGTTCCCCCCAAGCTGTTCTTACCATGCTTTAGAAAGGGTATTATCAATTAAACTTCCAGGCAAAACCCAAACAGATTTTGCCCCGAGTCAGCTAAGAAATAGCTCTACTTAAGCCTTTTTAACAATATCATCAATAATCTTGTATTCTTTCGCTTCCTCTGCAGACATATAATAATCCCGATCCGTATCTTTTTCCACTTTTTTTAGTGGCTGTCCGGTATGTGCGGCTAAAATCTTGTTCAGTCGGTCTTTCATTTGCAAAATATGGCGGGCGCTTATTTCTATATCCGAAGCCTGCCCCTCGGCACCGCCCATAACCTGATGCACCATTACTTCCGCATTCGGTAAAATCAAGCGTTTGCCCTTCGCGCCGCCGGCCAGTAAAACCGCTCCCATACTGGCCGCCATACCCACGCAAATTGTCGATACGGCCGGTTGAATAAATTGCATCGTATCGTAAATTGCCAATCCGGCCGTCACTACGCCACCGGGGGAGTTGATATAAAGCCTAATGTCTTTTTTAGGATCCTCATGTTCCAAAAAGATCAGCTGGGCGATAATAACATTGGCCACCTCATCATTAATCGCTCCGCCGATGAAAATAATTCTCTCTTTCAGCAAACGGGAATAAATATCATAAGCCCGCTCGCCGTATTGCGATTTTTCCAAAACCGTGGGTATTAGATAACTCATAATAAAAATTATAGATAAACAATCTTCTTATATTAATATACCGCAAAATCACTTGAAGTGGAGAGTAATCAGCTGACAAAATTTCCAATTTACAATTTTCAATTTCCATTTAATTACCAATTTTCAATAATCAAATATTAACTAATACATGCCATAAGCCTCATAACATCGGTTGTAATGTTTGCCAATTGAATCATTGAAATTTCAATGAAAATTGGAAATTGCCGCGCCGGCCATAGCTCCTAAGCGACGGCTGGATAATTGAAAATTATTAACCTTGCCCATAGCCCAACCTTATCCAATTCACAACTTCAAAATTTTATTCAGAGACTTTATTTATATCCGTAATCTCCGCCTTCTCTTCTAACAGTTGCAAGGTCTTTTGATTGCGCAGTAAGCTTTTAACTTCCTGCCGCAGACGCTCCTCGTTTACTTGCTTCTTCGCCTCTTCCGCCGACGGGTATCTGTTCAGATAATTTTGCACTTCGCGTTCTATCTCCTCATCCGTCGCCTCAATCTTTTCTTGGTCGGCAAAAGCGCGCAGAGCCAAACTGGTTTTAACGCTTTTGACCGCCTCCTCGCGCAACTCGTCTCTTACCTGCTTTATATCTTTTTTCTGCTCGCTCAAATAATCCGCGACAGTCTTATTTTGGTAAGACAACAGTTGCGCCAGCTCTTCCAGGCGATGGTCTATCTCTCTTTCAATTAAACTCTCCGGAATAGCGCCGAAGCTGGATGACATCGCCAGTTGCTGCATTAATTCACCCCAAATCCTCTCTCGCTCCTTGCGCTCTTTCTCCGCTAACAAGTTCTTCTTCATCTCCTCTTTTAAATTATCCAAACCGGTAAACTTCCCCACTTTCTTCGCGAACTCGTCGTTAATTGCCGGTATAACCCGTTTTTGCACCGCGTGCGCTTTTACCCACACGTGCGCTTGTTTACCTTGCAACTCTTTATTAGAAAAGTCCGGCGGGAAAGTAATATCAAACTCTCGTTCGTCGCCGGCCTGTATTCCCTTTATTTTCTCCTCGAAACCGGGTACGAAATGCCCTTCACCGATGTGAACGGGATGATTTTTACTTTCGCCGCCCTTCATGGCCTGGCCGTCCATACTAACCTTAAAATCAACCGTCACCGTATCACCCTCTTGCGCCGGCCGCGCTACTTCCAAAAAAGTACTGCGCGTTTTGGCTAAATACTTCAACTCTTTATCAAGTGCCCCATCAGTCACTTCCACCCTGTGCCGCTGGGCTTTTATGACACTAACATCCCCGGCCGTGACTTCGGGCATCACGTCCACAATCGCCGTAAAAGCCAATCCCTTATCCATATCCAGCTCATCAATTGTAGTCGCCGGACGTCCCAAAGCCTCAATATCATGATCCAACAGCGCTTCCACAAAAAATCGTGGTAGAGCCCTATCCAGCGCCTCTGACAGCACTCTCTCCTTACCCATAACCTCCATTACTACTTTTAGCGGCGCCTTGCCCGGCCGAAATCCCTTCAAAGGCTTATCCTGGGACAGCTTACTCGCCGCTCGCGTCAAATAAGGCTTTAACTCGTCCGCCGAAGCCTTAATTTTAAGCTCCACCTGCGACTTCTCTTTAATTGGTTTAATTTCAACGTTCATAAATACAGTAATTCAAAATGTAAACTGCAAAACGCAAAATGACAAATAAAAAATATTATTTTTACGACAATGCAAATTTTAAAATATCATTTTGATTTTTGATTTTTGCATTTTGCATTTACAACAGCGGCGCTATAATCAACGCCACAATGGACATTAACTTAATCAGAATGTTCAGGCTCGGTCCCGACGTATCCTTAAACGGATCGCCAACCGTATCGCCTATAACCGCTGCCTTATGCGTATCTGATCCCTTGCCGCCCAAATTACCCGCTTCTATATATTTCTTCGCGTTATCCCAGGCTCCGCCGGCATTTGCCATCATTACTGCCAGCAGGAACCCCGTCACAATACTGCCGGCCAAAAGTCCGCCCAAAGCTTCTGCTCCCAACGTAAAGCCAACCACAATCGGCACGGCAATCACCAATATTCCCGGAAGAACCATCTCATGCAGAGCCGCTGTCGTGGCAATGTCCACGCTTCTCTTATAATCCGGCTTGGCCGTACCCGCCATCAATCCGGGAATTTCTTTAAATTGTCGGCGTACTTCCTCAACCATTTTCATTGCCGACTTGCCGACCGCTTGCATCGAGAAAGCGGAAAACAAAAAAGGTAAAGCGCCGCCGATAAACAACCCCACCATCACTTTAGGATGGATTACATCAACGCTGCCTATCTTCGCTACTGTTATATAACTGACTAACAATGCCAAGGCTGTCAGTGCCGCCGATCCTATCGCGAAGCCTTTACCGATAGCCGCCGTGGTGTTTCCAACTGCGTCCAAAGACTCCGCCCTCTTTCTGGTTTCTTCCCCCATACCGGCCATCTCCGCAATGCCTGCCGCGTTATCGGCCACCGGACCGTAAGTATCGCTCGCCAGTGTAATTCCCAGCGTCGATAACATTCCCACAGCCGCAATGGCAATACCGTAAATACCCGCCAGCCAATAAGAGATTAATATCGCGGCCGCTACTACTAAAACCGGCACTGCCGTAGAAAACATTCCCAGCGACAAGCCGCTGATAATGTTCGTAGCCGCTCCGGTTTTAGCCGCGTGCGCCACTTGACGTGTTGGCGCCTTATCGTGACTCGTGTAGTATTCCGTAACTAATCCGATAATAATGCCCGCCACTAATCCTGTAACTACCGTCCAAAACAGAGGCAGTGCCCGGAACAAATAATTTGTCCAAAACCAAGAACCAACAACCATTAAGCCTCCGGCTAGAAAAATACCGCGATTGAAACTGCTGCTAATCTTACTTTCATCATTGGTACGCACCGCGTTAACACCAACCAAGCTGGCTATAATGCCGATTGCCGCCAAGCCCAAAGGATAGATAACGCCGTAACTGCCAAAAGTAGGCAACGCCACTAGTCCCAGTACCATAGCGGCAATTAACGTATCCACGTAGCTTTCAAACAGATCAGCGCCCATACCGGCCACGTCGCCGACATTATCACCTACGTTATCAGCAATTACCGCCGGATTTCTAGGATCATCTTCCGGTATGTTCTGTTCTATCTTTCCGACCAAATCAGCGCCCACGTCAGCCGCCTTGGTGTAAATTCCGCCGCCTACTCGGGCAAACAGAGCAACCGCTGACGCGCCAAAACCAAATCCGTAAATTAAAGTGGGATTACCAAACCAAAGCCACAACAGCGTAACGCCAAGTAGTCCCAGACCAACCACTGTCATCCCCATTACGGCTCCCGAAGAAAAGGCCACCGCCAAGCCGTTGCCCATACTCTTTTTAACTGCTTCCGCTGTTCTAACATTAGCCAGCGTAGCTATCCTCATTCCCATATTACCGGCCGCCACCGACAGCACTGCACCGATTATAAACGCCATAATTGTCTGCGGCGCGATAGTTTGCTCGGTTGATCCAACAAAGCGTGTCAGCCACATCAAAAAAGCCACAATCACCACCACAATCGCCAGCACTCGATATTCGCGCGCCAGAAAAGCCATCGCCCCTTCTCTGATCGCTTGAGCAATTTCGCCGGCCTTTTTATCAGTTACTTGCTTGACAGCAATTAACCGCGCTTGCCAGGCCGCATACGCCAGCGCCAGCACAGCCGCGCCAATCACCCAATATTCGTACTGCATAATATTTAGTATGAAAAAATAAGAAAAGTATTATTTCCTATTTTGTAAGCCAGAAATGATATTTAGGCAAGCCAATGTACTCCGCAAAAGGGAAGGTTATGACTAGCTCTTTTTCTCCGAATCTTCAGAAACATCTTCCTCAACAGCTTCTTCTGCCTTCTCTTCCGTTACTGTTGCTTCTTTCTTAATCTCTTGTTCGGTCTCTGTTTTTGGGGCATCTGCTTCCTCCGGGCTGGCTCCCGCTTCCACGGCCTCCTCATTGCCCGCCTTGACGATATCAATCCGCCAGCCGGTCAGCTTCGCCGCCAAACGCACATTTTGTCCACGCTTGCCGATAGCCAAACTCAACTGCATCTCGTCCACGTGTGCCACCGCTCGCTTTTCTCCCTCAAAAATATCAACCGCAATCACCCGCGCCGGCGACAAAGAATTAGCTACATACCTGGCCGGATCCTCGTCCCACTGGATAATGTCAATTTTTTCTCCCGACAACTCCGCAATAATTGTCTGAATACGGGTTCCTCGCTGGCCGATACACGCTCCTACCGGATCAATACCTTCTTCCTTGGCCCAAACCGCCACTTTAGAGCGTTCTGCCGCTTCGCGGGCAATACCTTTAATTTCCACGCTGCCGGCAAAAATTTCCGGCACCTCCAATTCAAACAGCCGGCGCAGCATGCCCGGATGACTGCGGGATAACAAAATCTCCGGTCCGCGACTGCTCAATTCCACCTTCACCACGTAAACTCTAATGCGCTGATTAACACGATAACGCTCGCCGCGCACTTGTTCGCTGGGAAATAGGATGCCGGTCGTTCGCCCGATATCAACAAAAACCATATCGCCTTCAATGCGCTGTACGATTCCGGAAATAATTTCTCCTTCTTTGTCTTTGTACTCCTCAAATACCGCTTCCCGCTCCGCTTCCCTGATGCGCTGGATAATCACCTGCTTAGCCGTTTGCGCCGCCACCCGTCCGTAGTGCGGATCATCCGGCGTTACCTCTTCCACGTATTCTTTTCCAACCTCCGCTTCCTTATCATTTTTCTTCGCTTCGGATAAAGCCACCTGCGCCGCCAAATTCTCTATCTCCTCATCGGCCGTTACTGTCATTACCTTAAACACTCGCGCGGAGCCGTCATCTTCGTTAAATTCGGCCCGGATATCCTGACCGCGTTCGCCGTAATCTTTGCGGTAAGCCGCCGCTAGAGCCGCTTCAATAGTTTCCAGCACTTTTTCCTTGCTAATTCCCTTCTCGGCAATTAACTGCTCTACCGCTGTCCCGAAATTCAATTCTTCTTCCATGATTTTGTTTTATCAATAAATATTCCTTTACCCGTCCCCTTACAACAATTCCGCGGTCTCGCCGCGGAATCTGATACTCTTATCGTATTACATCTGCCCCCTCACCGTCAAGTCTTCTTTGGGCTGTAATAAATTTACTCCTCCATAAACGCCGCTTCAATGTGTTTTAAGCCATAACCGCCGTCGGTCTTTACACCGATAGAAACCACATCAAATCTAATATCTCCCCAATAATCGTTTACCTGCTGCCAAAATTGCGCCGTCCGAATCAGCTTACGTATTTTCTGCCACGCTACCGTTTCGTCTCCTTCGCCATATTTAGTCTCGGCACGCAACCTCACTTCCACGAACACCAAGGTGGAACCATCTTTCATAATCAAATCAATCTCGCCCGTCTTGCATCCCCAGTTGGCCTGCACAAACCTCATTCCCTTATTTTCCAGATGGCGTCGCGCCAATGCTTCGCCTAAATCACCCTGTTTTTTGGCCGGACTAGTCATAATTATGACTAGTCCGATGCGGTCGCATCCTTGGCCAAAGTCTTAATCGTGGCAGTCGTTTATCCGGAACCTTTATCAATTTTCGCGATTCAATCAAAATTACCGTCATAACAGCCACAGCCAGCACCACCAGCCAATCATTTCTGTAGAGCGGCACCGTGCCGAAAAACTTCTGCAACGCCGGTACGTATATGGCCGCCAACTGCAGGCTTATGGAAAACCCGGCGGAGACAAACAGCCACCAGTTATGCCTCAATCCCTTCTTAAACATAGAACCTTTTAAAGAGCGATAGCTCCATGTGGAAAGCAGGGAAGCCACCGCCAGAAAAGTAAACGTCATTGTCCGCACATAAGCCAAATCGGCTTGCATGACGTGCCATAGATACCAATAAATACCCATCGTAGCCGCGGTTAGAGCCAGACCCGCCCAAAAGATTCTTAAAAAAAGCTCTCTGTCGATCAGCGGCGCGTCCGGACGTTCCGGCCCCCGCTTCATCACGTCGCTTTCCTGTTTCTCCAGCGCCAGCGCCATGTCGCTGGTTCCGTCCGTCACCAGATTAATCCACAAAATTTGCGCCGGCAGCAGGGGCAGCGGCATTCGCGCTAAAAAGCTCGCGATGAATATAGCCACCTCTGCCATATTGGTGGACAACAAAAAAGCGATCACTTTTCTAATGTTGTCCCGCACCACTCGTCCCTCTTTTATTGCCGCCACGATCGTAGCGAAATTATCATCCAGTAACACCAAATCGGCCGCGTCCTTGGCAACATCCTTACCCGATCCCATTGCCACCCCTATATCGGCCGTTTTAAGAGCCACGGCATCATTTACGCCGTCGCCCGTCATTGCCACTACTTCCCCCTGTTTTTGCAATGCTCTGACGATGCGCTTCTTATCAAGCGGGCTTACCCGGGCGAAAACATTTACTGCACCAACCGCCTCCGCCAGCTCCTGGTCGCTCAAAGATTCCAATATTTCTCCCGACAGTACTTCTTCATCAGTCGCTCCCAAGCCCAACTGGTGTGCTACTCCTCTTGCCGTGGGTTCATAATCACCTGTCACCAGCTTAACCGCTATGCCGGCCGACTTGGTTTCCCACACTGCCTGCCGGACTTCCTCGCGTATCGGGTCGGTAATAGTGAGTACTCCCGCGAATGTTAAATTATTCACATCCCGGTGTGTAATGTTGTCTTTGCGCATGTTGCTGCGCAACGCCACCGCCAAAATCCGTGTACCCGCGGCCGCCATTTTTTTGATTTCCGCCTCCAACTCCTGCCGGCACTTACCCGATATACCGACTATTTCATCCCTATCGTTTATCGTCTGACTGCTTCTGGCTAAAAGCACGTCCGGCGCTCCGCTGACAAAGAGAGTTCTGGTTTCGTTAGTCGGATGGTCATGCAAAGATGCCCTGTATTTCCATACCGAGCTAAACGTAATGGAATCCCGCCGCCGCCATTTCTCCCGTAATTTTTGTTGATTAAAACCAAACTTCTCCACGAATTCCAGCGCGCTCCTCTCGGTAGCCGAACCGAGATACTTCAGTGCATCCGGTCGCGCCCGATGTGCGTCCGAAGCCAACGCCAAACCGATTAAAGCCAGTGCTTGCACCGGTCCGCGCGGCGGCTGATTTAAAGTCACTTGCTCTCCCTGCGGCATATAAAAAGCCTCCGCCCGCATGTCTCCTCTTGTCAGTGTCCCCGTCTTATCGGTGCAAATTACGGTTGCCGCTCCTAATGCCTCGCCAGCCTGCATGTTCCTGACTAGTCCTCCTTTGCGCAAAATTCGGTTTACTCCCACCGTCAAAGCGATGGTCAATATGATGGTCAAATCTTCCGGAATAGCGCTTACGATCAATGCCACCGCCGTTCTTAAACTATTAAATAAAGATTCTCCCTGCCATAAATCCAGCAGCACCATGGCCGCTACGCTAATAAAAATTAAACCGGCGATTTTTAAGCCGCTGGTTCTCAATTTTCGTCGCAAAGGAGAAGGTGGCGCTTCCTGCGTTTTAAGCATTTGGGCGATTTTCCCAAACTCTGTTCGCGTTCCCGTAGCCGTAACTACAGCTCGGCCGCTGCCCGCCATCACCGTTGTGCCCAAGTAAAGCATATTCGTTCGATTACCTAACGGCGTTCGGCTTTTCAGCGATTGAGGTTGCTTCAAAACATCATCGGCTTCACCCGTTAATGCCGCTTCGCGTACGCGCAGACCGCTGGACGCGATTACGCGCGCATCGGCCGGCACCCGGTCTCCATCCGTTAATTCAATCACGTCGCCTATGACCAAGTCACGCGCGTACACCTTTTTCATGACAGTACCCCTCAATACTCGCACCGTTTGCTGCGTGTGCTGGTTTAATCGCGCCAATGTCCTTTGCGTTTGCCAAATCTGCACCCAGCTTAAAATAAAATCAACAAATATCGCCGCCGCTATTACCACCGCGTCTCCCGTGTGCCGCAACAACAGCGACAGAAGCACGGCTGCCATCAAAAAAAGCACCAATGGATCCCGCAGACGATCAAACAATATCTCCATCGCTACCCAGCGTTTCTTTTCCAGTATCTCGTTATTACCTCCTAACATCAGCCTTCGCCTCGCCTCCCGCGCCGACAATCCTTCCCCCAAGCGTACCCGTAATTGCCGCGCTATCATTTCTTGACGCTCTAAATAAGCCGCGCTCATCGCTTTCGGCAATACATATCCGTCTACCAAACTATTAGATTGCACCTTACCCTCCCGTGTAATCATAACTTTAAAAACCTACTGTTCAATTTTGCAAATTTCACCAAATAATCTATGCTTCATCTTATCATGGCCAAGCAAAATAACCACGAATACGTTTACCGCATCACCCCCGACCTTAGCAGACTGGCCGTGACGATTATCATAGTTGCGCTTTTTCTTTCTGCCATTATTTTTATAGAGAGCCGCTATCAAATTATAGAGCGTTTTGTGGTCTTACCCGCTTCGTCGTCAACTCCCGCCGAGGGTAATTAGCTAACCCCACTAACCAGGCAACCAGCATAAACGCTGATCCACCTTGCGTTATAAAATAATGATCAAACGCCAATAGGCCTAATAGCGGCAACAGCCATGGCCAGGTTTTTCGATAGTATCTATTCAGTAGCCAGCCAACCAATACCAGCCAGAAGACAAAAGCCAAAACTCCTTGTTCGGCGATAATAAGCAGCCCCGTCGAGTGCACCGGCTCTATCTGCCAAGGCTCGTATATATAGTGTTCAGACTGCAGTAAGTTTCGCAGAGAATCATCGTATCTTCCCAGTCCGGATCCTTCCCACCAGTTATGTTGCCCAATAATCTCCACCGCCGTCTGCCAACCTGATAACCTATCGGTAACACCCCTGTCCTGTGAATCGGTTACTCTCAACCAGATCAAAGGAGTGAACAACAATAGTGTTATTAACGTTAAGGCCATGAAACCATTAATGAAACCATGCCAAGACCGCCTATGCTGGTAATACGCCACTAACCAACAGCAAATTATCAGCCCCGCCAGCATCGCCCAAGCCGTACGCGAAAAAGTCACCAATAACGCTAGCATTAAAAAATATCCCGCATAACTCCATAACCGAGAACGATGTTCTCGTGCTAATAAAAATAAAGCACCAAGAGCCAAAATCAGTGATCCCGCCAAACTATTACTATGCGGATAGGGACCATATGCTCGAATAATCTTGCTAAAATTTTCACCGGATTCAGTCGGGGAGATGAAACCTATGTCCCGGTAATTAAACTTCGCCACACCGGCAACACTAGGTGCCAGTACAGATTCTCCGATTTCACTTAAACTTAAGTTCCTTTGCACGATAAATTGCGTTATTCCCCACAACCCTTGCAGTAAAACAATAAAAACAAATAGAACTATGAAATACCTGCGCCCTAAAAGACCGCGTATATACACCAACCAGGGGATACTCCAAAGCAAAGTTATCCAGCCAAATATCATAATGAAATCATCTCTTTCGCCTGATGCAAAATACCATATCAACAAAATTAAACTAAAAAGTTCAACGATCGATAAAACCTGTTTATTCAACGGACACAAAGCTTGTACAACATAAGATACATACAAGAAAAAGAGAACGACGGATGAAACTAAAGCAAAAAAGTTCCATGGTTCACTGCCAAAAAAGCCATTAAAAGGGAGAAAAACACAATATCTCCGCAACGCTAAAAGACATAGCGCCACGGCAAAAAAAGAAATAATCCATCCTGATTTTTCACTGCTAACACGCAAAATGACTTGTCATAAATAATAAAAAGTGGTGCGTTATTAACCGTTCACCAAAATTCATAGAAGTGTTAATATTGTAGGATACAAATTGGGTAAAAAGAACTTTACCAAGAGAGACAAAGCTGTTTAAATATATATCTAGGGCCTGTAGCTCAATTGGCAGAGCGCTTCCATGGCATGGAAGAGGCAAGGAGTTCGAACCTCCTCAGGTCCACACTTCGCTCCTCGTTTTCACGAGGAGCTTCGCGTGGCAGGTCACCTTGGGATGTAGATAAAATACTGCATCAGAAGCGAAGTGCAGAGTGCCGCGTAGTTTTAACGAAGTGGCATGCCCCGCATAGCTACGCAACTTGTTGTGTAGCGGCGTGCGGCTACAATAAAGAAATATGTTTTATACTTACATACTTAAATTACGAACCGGTCTGATATACATAGGATCAGCCAAGGATTTAAAAAAGAGGGTGGCTGAGGATAAACGCGGCAACGTGGCTACCACAAAGAATAAACTTCCATTCGATCTTATTTTCTATGCTGCTTTCAAAACGGAAGAAAAAGCCACATCTTTCGAAAGATATCTGAAATCCTCCTCCCGCTTTGCGTTTCGTCGAAAGCGGTTAACATAAAACACCCTACCCTAAAAGCCTAAGCGCGCTCATAAAACAAATAGGTTCACTACAAGTACGCGTTGCAGTTCATTGCTTGGGTGATATATAGTTGAATACATAAAGATTTTTAAGGGCTCATAGTAAAGTGGTATTACACGGCATTCGCATTGCCGAGGCCCGGGTTCGATTCCCGGTGAGTCCACACTCTTTGAACGGTCGCGTAAGCGACCTTTCTAATATCCGTTTCCTTGATTCAAAGAACTCTGAGCGACATGGCCAACAGGCCATGGAGTCGAAGAGCTACTTTGAACGGTCGCGTAAGCGACCTTTCTAATATCCGTTTCCTTGTTTCAAAGAACCCTGAGAGAGACTCGCAACAGCGAGTCGGTTCGAAGGGCTACTGAACGGTCGCGTAAGCGACCTTTCTAATATCCGTTTCCTTAAAATTTGATATTACTTATTCACTATCTATAGACTCCCACCAAAAAACATGTATCATACAAGACATAACATCGGAGCGTAGCGCAGCGGTAGCGCGCATCGTTCGGGACGATGAGGTCGTGGGTTCAAATCCCGCCGCTCCGACCATAGAAAAACTTTTTATATAACTCAAAAATAGTTGATGCTATTCTCGTCCCGCGTAGCTTTAGCGCAGTGGGATCGTGGGTTCAAATCCCGCCGCTCCGACCCAGTAAAACATGATAACATAATCAACCACTAATAATGCCGGCATTAGTTGCCGGCATTATTAAAGATTCTATCTAAAAACTATACTACTCCTTTTTTTCGTCTTTGGTCTTTTTCTTTGTTTTTACTTTCTTTTCCTTCTCTTTTGCGTCTTTTTCCGCAGCTGCTTTAGTTTTCTTTACCGGATCGCTTTCCTCTTTTTTGTCTTCTTTATTTTTGGTAATCTTCTTATCTTTTTCTACTTTCTTTTCTCCCCTTTTATCGTCCTTAGTCTTTAACGCGTTTAAACTCAAACCCAATCTATGATCTTTCGGATCAAGCGAAATGATTTTAAACTTCATAATCTCACCGACCTTAAGCACACTTTCCGGAGTGGACTGTGTTCCAGGCGGCAGCTCGGAAATATGCACTAAACCATGAATATCATTATCAAGTTTGATGAATCCTCCGAACGGTGTAACCTTCAAAATTTCTCCTTCGATAGCGTCACCAACCTTATATTTATCCGCCACATTTTTCCACGGATCATCTCGCAGTTGACGAATAGAAAGTGAAATTCTCAAGCCGTCCACACCAATTACTTTTGCATCAACCTTTTCATTTACTTTTACAATATCTGATGGGTTATCAATTCTCTGCCATGCTAACTCAGAAATATGAACCAATCCTTCCAACTCCTTATCGTCAACATTGAATTTTACAAACGCCCCGAAGTCGGCCACTCCGCTTACGATTCCGCTAATGACTGTTCCTGCCTCTAGCTTACTCAAAGTCTCACTCAGCTCATCTCCCACCGCCGCTTTTTCTGAAACAATCAGCTTCTCTTCGTTCTTAGCCGCCGCAATTACTTTAATTTTGAATTTATCGCCGACGTAGCTTTTTAGTCGTTCAAAAATTTGGTTTTTATCTCCGCCCTCCACTCTGGGATAATGATCAGGTGCCAGTTGTGACACCGGTAAAAACCCCATAATTCCATTTACGCGGACAATCAAACCTCCCTTATTTGCATCCAATATCTCACCGTTAAATATGTCGCCCTGTTCTAGTTTTCTTTGCAATTCTTCCCAGCTTCTCTCGCGTGACGCGCTGCGCAAAGATAATTCCACATACCCCTCGTCATTTTCTAAATCTTGTATTGTTGCTTGTACCACATCACCGATCTTCGCATTCTTATACGTATCCAAATCGTCAAAAAGTTCCCGGCTGTATATCACACCCAAACCAAGCATGTCCAAATCTACATACATTATATTATGCCCCTTATCCAATATATGACCGTTTATGATATCACCTTCGTTCGGGACATTTATTAAATCCTCGTGCTCCTTTAATAAAGCATCCATTTTTTCTGATTGTGGTTTTTCAGTTAGATCTGTTTTCATATAATCAAGATAATGACATAACACCCCATCAATTGCAAGTGAATTCCAAGGCAAAAATTTGGCGATATAGCAATTTAATCACAGCTAAGCAAGATCTGGCGAAGCCATGACAATCAAATCCCCACTTTTCCAAATCAGATAAAAAGCCTATACTGTCATTAACATAATTTCTTCCAGTAAATAACATTATGCATATAACCTGGCATGGCCAATACACCATAAAGATAGTTTCGGACTCCACTACGTTAGTAATAGACCCCTACGCTCCCGATGGCGGGTTAAATCCATTTCGAGCGAAAGCCGATGTTGTCGCGCTCTCAAGCCCCGGCGACAGTAGCATGTCACACTTGGCCGGCATCCAAGGGGAATACCAGTTAATCAATACCCCGGGGGAATATTCCATTAAGGGAATGATGCTGCACGCGCTTGGCTGGACCGATCAGGATAAAGCGGAGCACTCACTGCATCTATGGGAAATAGAAAAAATTACTTTACTCCACCTTGGAGCGTTAAACCGCGATCTAACTGATGCTGAACTTCAAGTTTTGGAACGCAAGGATATCGACATACTGTTTCTACCTATCGGCGGGCATGATGGCTTAACTCCAGCCAAAGCTATTCACCTACTTACCACTATTGAACCGCGTATTACCATACCCGTTCATTTCGCTCTGCCCGGTCTGAAAGAAAAACTGGATAACGTTAACAGCTTTGCTTCTGAAATGGGCATAAACGCCAAAAATAAACAACCCAAATTAATTGTCAAAGCCAACAAGCTCCCGTTGGACACGACAACCGTCATTCTAACGCCGTAATAATTGGAGTATAATATCTAAATGATAATCACAGCCGTAAAAAATAAAATTAAGCATCTGCGCCGTCAGCCGGACCATGTAAAATATCGCGCGGTCACATTGTTAACCGCGATAACCGGTGGGATTATCGCCGTAATTTGGCTGACCGTGCTACTGCCTTTTCAGCTTAAGCTGAATAATCCCTCATCGAATAGTCAACAGACCACCAGAGAGTTAAGCAATAGCGCGACGAATCAAAATTCAAATAATAACGAGCAAGTAGGCGGTATTATTTCCTCTCCAATTGCGAATCCAAATAATAACGCGCCTAATAATGACTACTTTATGATACCAACCGCTTCACCGCTACTACCAAGTGTTACGCCAACACTTTCTGTCGACTCCTTATATAACCTATTGCCTTCTAACGAAGCCAGTAGTAATCAGTAGAATATGCCTAAAAAGATTCAACCGGCGCCGGAACGCAGCAGTCATTCTGATATTGGCAAATTAATTCAGCAAGGATTGTCTGCTGAAATACAGCGAAGCTACCTGGACTATGCCATGAGCGTCATTGTCCAACGCGCGTTACCGGATGTACGCGACGGTATGAAACCAGTCGCTCGACGTATCCTATACTCTATGTGGCAACAAGGGCTTCGTTCTACAGCCAAGTACCGCAAATCAGCGCACGTTATCGGAGACGTTCTTGGTAAATATCACCCCCACGGAGACATTGCCGTGTATGATGCCCTGGCTCGTTTAACGCAAGATTTTTCCATGCGCTACGAGCTCATTTCTGGCCAAGGCAACTGGGGGAGTATTGATGGTGATTCACCCGCGGCTATGCGTTATACAGAAGCTAAGCTGGCAAAAATTTCCGACGAAATTATGTTGGACATTGAAAAAAACACGGTAGACATGCGCGACAATTACGATGGCACCAGAAAAGAACCGGCGGTGTTGCCATCCGCTATCCCTCAATTCATCGTTAACGGCACGCTGGGTATTGCCGTCGGCATGGCAACCACTGTTCCCCCTCACAATTTACGCGAAGTTTGTGCCGCCGCCATTCATTTAATAGACAAACCGAATGCCACTGTTGAGACCTTAATGCAATATATTAAGGGTCCTGATTTTCCCACTGGCGCGGCTATATATAACAAACAGGAGATCCTTCAAGCCTATGCTACCGGCAAAGGCAGTGTAGTAATGCGTGCCTTAGCCGATATCGAAGAGTACAAAACCGGCCAGCATCGCATTATCGTCCGGGAAATCCCTTATCTTGTGAATAAGGCCCAGCTAATTATAAAAATCGCCGACGCCGTTAAAAACAAAAAAATTGAAGGCATCAAAGACATTCGCGATGAATCCGATAAAGATGGTATTAGAGTCGTCATCGAGCTAAAAAAAGAAGCCTATCCCAAAAAAGTTCTCAACCGGCTATTTTCCATAACCGACCTGCAAAAAACATTCCACGTCAATATGATTGCCCTCGTGGATGAAGGTCGGCAGCCCAAAGTGTTGAGTCTTAAAGAAGTTTTACAGGAACACATCAATCATCGCCAAATTGTCATCACTCGCCGCACCCAGTTTGAACTGGACCGCGCGCGCGACCGAGCGCATATATTGGAAGGCTTAAGTAAGGCGCTTGATCATATCGATCGGGTTATCGACACTATTAAGAAAAGTCACACTAAAGAAACCGCCCATATTAACCTGCGCAAGCAATTTCGTTTCAGCGACGCTCAAGCGACTGCTATTTTGGAAATGCGCCTGCAAACATTGGCCGGTTTGGAAAGGAAAAAAATAGAAGACGAACTGAAAGAAAAACGCCGCCTTATTCACGAACTGGAAAGCATTTTGCGCGACCCCAAAAAGGTTCTAAGCATGATAAAGCAAGACTATACCGACCTATCAGCTCAATACGGCGACGATCGCCGCACGCGTGTTTTTAGTCAGCCAGTCGGGGACTTTTCCCAGGAAGATCTTGTTCCCGACGACCCCACTATCGTTACCGTCACCCGCGGCGGCTACATCAAGAGACTGTCTACTTCCACCTACCAAGTCCAAGGACGCGGCGGTAAAGGCGTTAGGGGGATGACCACCAAAGAAGAAGACGTGGTTGAGATTTTTTTGGCCACTACCACTCATAAGGAGCTGTTATTGTTTACCAATCAGGGACGCGTATTTTCTATCAAAGCTTATGAAATCCCCGCTACCACCCGTACCGCCAAAGGACAGGCGCTGCAGAATTTTCTTGAGCTGGGACCAAGCGAAAAAGTCACCGCCGTTCAAGCTCTGCCCAGTGCCGATGAATCGGGGGCATACCTGTTCATGGCCACCAAACAAGGTTTGGTAAAAAAGACTTCCCGGCAGAATTTTATTAACATCCGCCGCTCCGGTCTAAAAGCAATCAACATCAAGAACGACGATACGCTGGAATGGGTCGCCATTTCCACCGGTAAAGACGAAATCCTGCTGATTACCGCCGCCGGTCAAGCGGTTCGGTTTTCCGAAAAAGACGTTCGTCCTATGGGGCGAACCGCCGCCGGTGTACGCGGCATCCACTTAAAGAAAAATGACAACGTTGTATCTATGCATGTTATTCCCGCCGACGTCGCTAAAGCCCAGGAAGTTCTAGTGATTACCGAAGAGGGTTACGGCAAACGCACTAAGTTAACCGAATACCGCCGGCAAAAACGCGGCGGCTCCGGCATAAAAACCGCCAAAGTAACGGCCAAAACCGGTGCCATTGTTACCGCTTCCGTATTGGCTTCCGACAAGATAAGCACCACCGATCTCTTTATTATTTCCGGCAAAGGCCAAGTCATTCGTATTGACGCCGCCGGTGTCAGCTCGCTCGGTCGTGCTACCCAGGGTGTACGTGTTATGCGCCCCACACCGCAAAGCGGTAAAGTCGCCGCCTTCACCAGCTGGATAGGGGAGTAGTCAGTAAATACAGCAAGAATAGTAAATTCAGTAAATACAGTAGCTGCATTTACTATTTTATAGTCGTCGTAGTCGTAACTGTATTTACTTAATTTACTGTACTCGCTGTATTTACTGTCTTCACTGTTCTCGCTTTTTTATGCTATTCTATTAGCAGATAACCAATATGTCAGTAAATAACTCCTCTTCCTTCATTCGTCCCGAAGAATTTTGGCGCCGTCTTGGCTTGCAGGCCGGACAGCGTGTGGTTCATCTAGGCTCCGGGGCGGGATTTTATCTAATTCCCGCCGCCAAAATTGTTGGCCAAAGCGGCAGCGTTATTGGTGTCGATGTCATGACACATCTATTATCCGAATCGGAAAACCGCGCCCAGCGCGAACAGGTTGCCGGTGTCATTCATACCGTCCGCGCTGACCTGGAAAAAAACCAAGGCAGCACCTTGCCTGCTGGCAACGCCGACTGGGTGTTAGTTGCCAACATACTACACCAGTCCGATCCGGCAAAAATCTTAACCGAAGCCAAGCGTTTGATAAAACCGAACGGCCGTGTGGTAGTGGTTGTTTGGGATGTTGTGGCCACGCCGCTTGGTCCGCCTGCGGGACAGCGCTTTTCAAAAGAAACCATGTTGTCGATCGCGCAAACAGTCGGTTTGAGCTTAGTCAAAGACTTTGCTCCCAGTCCCTACCACTACAGCCTGGTGCTTAAAGTCACCGGCAAATCAGCCGAATAAACTTCTGTTATGTTCAAGGCATTATCATCTAAGTTGCCCGCCCTTGTCCTGCTTTTAACCGGCGTTTTTGCCTTATCCGGCTTTGGCTGCCGTCAAAACACCGCTGTCGACCAATCCACCGGAGAACTGGTTGTGTGGGGGTTGTGGCAGGAAAGCGCCGATATGGAACCCGTCCTTAAAGCCTTTGCCGAACAATACGGCACTAAAGTCACCTATAAAAAAATCGCTTCCGTCGCCACCTACGAACGCGACTTACTATCCGCTTTAGCCGAAGGCCGCGGTCCCGATGTTTTTGTTATTCATCACAACTGGGTCAATGACAAACAGCGCCTTATGACTCCGGCGCCCGCTAACATCATTGACGAACGCGCCGTCCGCGATGAGTTTGTTGATGTTGCCGCTGCCGACTTGGTTCGCGGCGGGCAAGTTTACGCCCTGCCTTCGTCCGTCGACACCTTGGCCATGTATTACAATAAAGACCTGCTCAACGCCGCCGGCATTGCCCGCCCCCCGCGCACCTGGACGGATTTTCAACAAATGATTGAGCGTGTCACCAAAGTCAATCGCCTCGGCACTATCCAACAAAGCGCCGCCGCTCTTGGCACCGCCGGCAATATTAATCGCGCCTCCGATATATTCCAGCTGTTAATGATGCAAAGCGGGCTGTCTATTTTTGACGCCCAAAATAACAAAGTGAGCATCAATAACGATATCGGCGCTCGCGCTCTGACTTTTTATACCGACTTCGCTAACAAGTCCAAGAAAGTCTACACCTGGAACCTCCAGCAAGATTACTCCATCGACGCCTTTGCCGCCGGCAAAACCGCCGTCATGTTTAATTACTCTTACAGCGTCCCCACCATCAAAGCCAAAAACCCCCGCCTTAATTTTGGTGTCGCCGAAATTCCCCAAATCGCCGGCAGCTCCGATTCCAACCGCGTGAATTTCGCCTCCTACTGGCCTTTCGCTGTTTCCAACTCTTCGCGCTCACCGAACATGGCCTGGAATTTCGTCCGCTTTTTGACCAGCAAGAATCCGTCCGATTCTATCAATCGCGCTGCTCTGACTCCGCCCGCCCGCCGCGATAGTGTGGTAGAATTACAACGTGATGCTAGTATCGGCGTTTTCGCCGAACAGGCTATCACCGCCCAAAGCTGGCCGCGCTTCGACAGCGCTGCTGTTGACACCATCCTGAATGCCGCCATCGACAACGTTGTCACCGGCGCCGCAACTAGCGAAGACGCCCTACGCCAAGCCGAGGAGCAGATTAATAACCTAACCCCAGCCCAATGAAACCTACACGTATTGTCAGTATCATCTTTTTTTCTTTGTTTTTTTTCCTTATTACGACTTCAAATATAGTTTTGGCAGGACCAGTAGTTGATCCAGGCGGGCCAGGATCTTCTAGTGGCTTTACTAATCCATTAGGTAGTGTCACTAAAATCGAGCTATTTTTGCAGAACATTATTAACTGGCTTCTCGGCCTGGTCGGCCTTCTGGCACTCCTGGCTCTGATTTGGGGAGGAATAATGTATGTTGTTTCACTAGGCGACGATAATCGCGTCCAGCACGCTAAAAAAATAATATTTTGGGCTATTGTTGGTCTTATTGTCATCGCATTGTCTTACACGATAATTATTGAACTGACCGAAATGTTACAAATTTTCACTCCCTAAATTCATAAGTTATGTCTTTTTCCAAAATTAAAAAATTCATCATCCCCACTACAGTACTTGCGCTTCTGGAATCTGCCGCCGGCGATGTTTTTGCGCAAACTAATCTGGGTATCGATAAATTAAACTTCGGGTTACCGGAACTGGACGCCATCACCGTTATCGGCAATGCCATCAACTGGCTGTTGTCCCTAGTCGCCATTATCGCCCTGGCCGCGCTAATCTGGGGCGGCATCATGTATATTGCTTCTCTGGGTGACGAAAACAAAGCCGCCAAGGCTAAAAAAATTATTTTTTATGCCATTATCGGTGTTGTCGTCGTCGGGGTGTCCTTCTTGATAATCTCTACCCTAAAAACTCTTCTGGCTAATCCATAATTCTTATGAATGGTTACAGCCGCACAACTTTAATCTCTATTGCGATTACAGCTGCTATAATATTTCCCGATGTGTTTTGTGTCAGTAGAATTTTGCCGGCTTTTACTGCACAAGCTGCAGCACCGGCACAACAATCATCTGCCTATAATTCAATATTCGACAACGTCAGTAATCTTCAACCCTCTTCTGGTATAAAAAAATACAACAATTTTGCCGAACTGGCCGTGGCTATCTTGAAAATCGCTTTGGCCGTAGTCGCCATTATTGCTACCGGAGCTCTGGTTTGGGGCGGAGTCATGTATATCACATCGCTAGGCGACGACCAGAAAAGCGGGACGGCCAAAAAAGTTATATTTTACGCAATCATAGGATTGCTTGTCATCGGCATATCAGCCGTTGCCGTAAATGTGTTGATTACCATATTCCTTGGCAGCGGCAATACGCCGGCTGCATCTTCTACGCCATCGCCTTCTGTTAAACCATACAGTCCCGAAGAAGTTGCCAATCCAGATATTCCTATCAACAATGACAACGACCCGCTTAAAAACTATGACCCCACCAAAGACTTTCCAACGCTCAAGTAGTCATAGTTATCCTTCTTACCGTGCTTAGCTAGGTTTATAAAACTCCATGAAAGCCGCCACTATACCATACGTTGCTTTTGCCAAAATAATTATTACTATTCTCTTATTCAGCGTATTTAATGTCCAGCCAGTTTTATCCGCACCAACCGCACCGGTAAAATTGTCGGTGGATTTCGGTACCGGCTTCGACAAAGTCGATACTTTTCAAACCCAGGACGCGCAAGTCAAAAAATTCAACAGTTTTTCCGAATTAGCCGTAGAAATTATAAAAGTTGTGTTGGCGGTTATAGCCTTTGTTGCTGTCATCGCTGTTATCTGGGGCGGCGTGATGTATGTCACATCTCTCGGCGATGAACAAAAAAGCGCCACCGCCAAAAAAATTATCATGTACGCCGTTGCCGGTATTATTATTATCGGTATCTCTGCTATAGTAGTTAACGTTGTCTTGGGTATTTTCTTTGAAGCACCATAATTATATCAAGTAGTGTCGCTCGTTTAGGCGCAAGGGTGTAAAATATCTTATTATAGTCCTAACCACAAACATGAAATTCATAGTCAAATCCACCATCTTCACTCTGGCTGTAACCGCACTAGCAATAACTGTTTTCCCCGCCGCCGCTCAACTTGATCTTCTTCCTGATGCCGACTGCGGCACCCTGGGACTGCAATGCGGTGACGGCCAACCGAGCTCACTCGCCAATATCCTGCAAACTATTATTAATGTTTTTCTAGCCTTAATAGCCGTTATAGCTGTCGCCGCCATTATCTATGGCGGCGTGCAATATATGATATCCGGCGGCGATGAACAACAAGCCGCCAAGGGAAAACGTACTGTTTTATTTGCTGTTGTCGGCTTGCTTATCGTTGGTTTGGCTGCCGCTATTGTTCAGTTCACCGGCGGTGCCCTGAAAGGCAGAACCACAAAACTCCCCGACATGATATTCACTATTATCAAAGTCTTTTTGGCCCTCATTGCTGTTATTGATCTCGCCGCCATTATCTATGGCGGCGTGCAATATATGATATCCGGCGGCGATGAACAACAAGCCGCCAAGGGGAAGCGCACGGTCCTCTATGCCGTCGCCGGCCTTATCATTGTCGGCCTGGCCTTCGCCATCGTTGTCTTTACCGCCGGCGCTATTCGAGGCGAAACGATGGCCTTACCCGACATGATTCTAACCATCATCAACGTCTTCTTGGTTTTGGTCAGCTTGGCTGCTCTGATAGCTATTATCTACGGCGGCGTCCAGTACATTACATCCGAGGGCGATGAACAGAAAAGCGCCACCGCCAAACGCACCATTTTGTACGCCGTGCTCGGTTTGCTCGTTACCGGTTTTGCCGCCGCTATCGTTGCCTTTGTTAACGAAGCTGTAGTCGGTAGAGTTACCAATCTGCCCGGCCTCATCTGGACAACCCTTAATGTTCTGATGGTTCTAGTCGGCCTGGGGGCTATCGTCTTTATTATAATCGGCGGCGCCCGTTACATCGCTTCTCAAGGCGATGAACAGGCTTCCGCCCAAGCTAAAAACACCATTTTGTATGCCGTTCTCGGCTTAATCGTTATCGGCTTGGCCGCCGCGGTCGTCAACTTCGTCCTCTGGGCGATTGTTCGCAATAATCTGCCTTACGGATAAGTAAGTGACTAAATTTCCTACTTCGTTTATAATAAAACAAGTAAAACTTAATAATCTAACTTCAAAGGAGGTGAGGAGCACATGAACATCCGCTCAACCATTAAACACTTATCGCCGGTTTCTCTGTTAGCCCTTCCGGGCATTGTCCTGGCGCAAGGTCTTACCACAGTTCCCGCTCCGCAAGGCACGGCGCAAAACTCGTTAGTCAACGCCGTCACCTTCCTGCTCAATGGTTTACTTATATTGGCAGCTTTAGCCGCGGTCGTGTTCCTCATTCTTGGCGGCTTCCGTTATATCTTTTCCCAAGGTGACGAAGATCAATCATCTCAAGCTAAAAACACCATTCTGTATGCCGTTCTCGGCTTAATCGTTATCGGCTTGGCCGCTGCGGTCGTCAACTTCGTTGTTGGCGCCATTCAAGGAGCTTAATCGAATTGAATTATTATCAAAAAAGCTCCCAAATTCCGGGAGTTTTTTTGATGAACTTATATTAAGTTTCGTCATTCCGGAATTTTGCTTGTGGCAAAATATCCGGAATCCAGAACGTATGCACTGGATGCCGGATCGGGCCTGTCCCGTACTTGATACGGAGCCCGGCATGACATATGTGTACACAAACTTCCTAATATTCATAGCTCTATAAAGTATGCCGCTAGATTAACTTACAACGACTTCGATAAATAATAAATCATTTTTTGCATCGCCACTTATTTTACCCGCAGTCAAAATACCTAAAATCCAGTATACTAAAATCATAATATTCTTACTGCTTACTACCTGCTACTTTCTACTTTCTACTAAATAAATGTCCTTCGAATCCATAAACATCATCGTCAACGCCATTCTGCTTCTTCTCTCTTTTATAATCGTTATCTGGATGATGCAGGCCGGAGCCAAATACGCCTATAACTATGGCGACACGCCCGTACGTGACCGTCTCCAATGGATCATGTTGCGCTTACTTGTTGCCCTGGTCTTCATCGGTCTGGTCGCCTCCATCTTCAACATTGTCGCCCCATACTTCACCGGATAAAAAACAAGCCCCTCTCTCTTTCGCAGCAAGCTGCAAAAAAGAAAAGGGGCTTGAACTCTCAAGGTACAATTTCTGGCCTGACAGCCAGAAGCACGTCAACGCCGTCGGGGTAGTTGTGGGCAATCTTTGCCACAAAAATCCCGTCACCCGGCGCTACGTGACCACGCCAATGTGGACCGTTAGCCAGCTCCACACTGTTTCCCGCTGCCACGAAAAGGCTGTGTCCCGCTTCCTGCGGAATGTGTCTGCCGTGGCGGTCAATCAGCCTGACTTCCATGTCATAACTGACCGCGGTGTCACCCACTTTCGCCGGCAGCGGCACATGGAAAATGCGCTCCGCCGGCAAATTGTGGCAGATAACCTGCAGCACCGGCACTCCACCGGCTTTATCGTGCACAACATCTCTATGATCATCCAAGATCACGTGCAAAATGTTTACACGATACGTAACGTCCGGAGATGGCGCACTGCTATTCCATTGCAGCGCTACCAGCTCCCCACAGCCAGTCAGCCCATAGCGCCAGTTGTCTTTAAGTGACACCGCTCCTTCGCCGGTCCGATTGCACAACTCCAACTGTGCCGGCGGATACGGCTCGCAGAACGTTGCCAGGTGGCTGCCCTTTCGGCCGGACACGATCTGCTCCGTCGCCTTCAGGCAGCTTCCCAAGTCGACGGCCTTCATCTGACCGTCCCGCTTGGGATTGTACGTCACCGTGACTTCCTCCTGAAGTCGCGTCAGGCGGCAGTTGCTGACATAGCGCAGCTTCTGCCAAACCTCCTCGACGCACTTCGCCGGATCCGCCTTCTTGGCGGGAACCGCCGATGCCGTCGGCTGCTCCGCCGCTTGCGTTTGCTGCGGTTGGTTGGTGGGAGCCGCCGCTGGCGTAAAAATCCAGCGGACAAACAACCACAAAACCCACATACAAAACACAGACACAAGCAGCACCAACGGACAAAGCATGATCCAGATAGCCACCTGGCCAACCGAGACCTTCTTGGACGTCGACGTCGTCGCAGCCGGAGGCATCGTACCGCTACCGGCATTACCCGGTGACGGTTTCCGCTGCGAGGGCGTCTTGCCCCCGCTTCGTCCTTTTCCGGCAGGCCCTGGTCTTATCATGTCGTATCTCCTCGTGTTGTAGCCCGGCTCCATTGCGCAGCCAGACTGGAAATAACCGCTTCGAGGCCGCTCGGTTGTCCAGCAAACTGTTGTTGGATATACAACCGATAAGCCTCCGCCACCAATTCCGGATTTGGTCCGCCCGTCACGCGACGAATCGCCTCATCGATCTCGTCGAGTAACAAGGCAACTCCTTTGCCGGCCATTTGATCCTGCAGACGGCCGACACTGGACTCGTCCACACGCTGAAGCAATCCGGCCAGCTCCGGTCCCGGAATCACATTGGCAAACGCCACGCTGACCGGCAAAACGCCGCCCAGTCTCTCCCTGCCCAGCTCTTGCAGAGCCAATAGACTTGAGCCGGAAATCTCCGGTGTTCTATTGAGGAAGCGCAGAAAAGCTTCAAACGCTTGCCGAGGATCATCCTTGTCGCCACTACCTTCCGAGTCTACCTCCCTGGCCTTGGTGCTCGTAATTGAGCCCACCACGGCTGCGAACTGCTCGCCGAGGTCTTCCGGACTGGAATAGTCGTTGAGCCAGCGATACCACGCCAGCTTTCTGGCCCGGCGGACTCTGGCGGTGATTGCTATCACCACCTTTATTGACCACCGGCCTAAGAGCATCACATTGAAGACGCCAGGTTCCGGGTTTCCTTGCCCGTCACCCATGGCTCCGCCGATGTGAAATGCGTCGTTCGGATCCTCGCCCCCACGCGGACCCCACACGAAATTCTGCAGGGTCACAACATAGCCGACCTCAAACCAAGGGACAAGAAAGACTAACCCCGGTCTAAGATACCCGTTCAGCTGCCGGCCGAATCGCCGGACACCGAAACGGGTGTTCTCCTCAACTGACCACCAGGAAAAGGGGATCCACGCCAAGGTCACCGCCACAAAAACGATCAGCGGTGTGAAGAACGCATCGAAGATGAGCGCCAATGGCATAGCAATAGCCAACATTGGCACCAACTGGAAAGCAGCCAGCCACAATGGCCGGCCGTCGCACAACCAGTGATCGCCCTCCAAGGGTTTGTCCTCCCTATCGGCGCGACGGTTTTCCGCCACACCAAGATTAACCAGGATTTCCCGGTCTTCCCTTCCGGATGAATCTGGTGTTATTAGCCTGACGATATTCACTCCCACCGTAGCTTTTGTACCCTCCAGGTCATCTTTCAGTCTCGTCTCATCTCGTAGGTGCCTTTTCTTCTTCTTCTTTCCCTTGTCATCAGGCAGAAGCAAGGGCGAAGAAAAGAACAGGGGATACCAAATGATGAAGATCAGCAGCCAAAAGACTGCCACCACACACACTGATACCAACCCGGTCACAAGCATAGTCTCCATCGCAATCTCCTCGTATTTCATTGCCAAAAGTGCCGTCGGGGCGCACCCAGAAAAAGTCAGAACCGATCTGCTTATGTATATACTAAAAACAAGATTTTGTCAAGGGTGCCGGGGACAGGACTTGAACCTGCACGTCCTTGCGGACATAAGGTCCTAAACCGTACGTGTCTGCCAATTTCACCACCCCGGCCTCCGCTCCGCCTCTGGCGGAGCTACGGCCGGCAAGCCGGCTTTTTGTACTTCTTATTAAGAAGAACTTCTGCCGCCAGGCCGACCACTACAGCCGTATCAA